>JBKPEC010000111.1:0-8019 GCA_046728195.1 Actinomycetota bacterium | reverse complement strand
CCGTCGAGGTTCGCGGCGATGACGTCCTCGTCGACCTCAGCCCGCTCGACGACGTGGTCGAGCACCAGCGCAAACGGCTGCGCGACGGGCTCGAGCGGGACCTCGCGCTCGTTGTCGCGAAAGGAACGCTCACGTTGTTGCAGGCGGATCCGACAGGCGTCGAGGCATTCTGCGAGGGGCTCGACTTCGGCGTCGCCCGGCGGGGAGCAGGCTGGTTTCGGGGACTGACAACGCTCACTTGCTTCATGAACCTCGTACCCAGGCTCGAGCAGACAGACCGTGCCGGCGCGCTCTATCACGGGCTTGCCGACGTTGCGGCCGACTCAGCGGGTCAAGCGCCGCATTTCCGGCTCGACCCTCTTCCTGGTCCGGCAGAGCCGGCCCAACTCGCGCGCTGGTTCCGCAGCTTCATCGAGGTGCGGGACGCCGAGGGAGCCGAGCGCGCGCTCGTGACCGCCACGCGCGCCGGGGCCTCATCGCCGCAGCTGGCCGACATGCTGTTTTCCGCTGCCACCGACCACAGATACCTCGACGGCGGGCACACGCTCGACTTCGTCAACAAGGCGCTGGAAGCACTCGACGTCGCGGGCTGGGATCGAGCAGAAGCGGTGCTCGCATCGCTGCCGACTCAGCTTGCTGGCGCGGAACGGATGGAGGAGGCAAATGCCTGGCGGAATCCGGTTGACCTCGTCGCACTGCTCGACGACGCGTTCGCGCGTCTACCGGCGGCGCTTTCCTCCGGTGCATCGGGCGATGGCTGGGCAGGCCGAGAGGCTCTGGTGGAGGACCTCCTCGGCGACGATCCGGTCGCGAGCATCGAGGCGCTTCTCTCGGCTCTTCGCGAGGGTGCGAGCGAAATCGAGCTGGCGTCCACGGTCTCCTTTGCGGCCGTCATCCGCATCGCGCGCTTCGCGACGAGCAACGAGTTCGGCGACTGGGATACCGCGCTGCACACGTTCACCTTTGCCAACGCTGTCGAGCAGGGACTCCGGCGGTCGCCGTCACCGGAACTGCTCCGTGGCGTCTTCGACGCTGCGATGAGCATCCACCTCGACCGCTTCCTCAACGTTCCGCCGGCAAAGCTTCCGAAGCCCGAGCTCGGGGCCGACGCTGACCTGCTCCTGGAACAACTGCCGCGGCTGCTCGACCGCCAGCAACAGGTCGGCGAGGCCGGGCAGTTCGTTGCCTCCTTCCTCGGCGCCGACGGCGACCCCACGAAGCTCGTCGCAGCACTCGGCGCCGCGCTCGTGCGAGAGGACCGTAACTTCCACACGATTCAATGCGTCGAGGCCGCGGTGCGCCAGCACGAGCTGCTCGCACCGGGCGACGACGCACGTCTACCGCTCATCGCCGCCGCGCGCTACCTCGCTGCGCACGCAGCCACCACACGTTCGCAGCGGCAGACCTTCGAAATCGCGCGCCGGCTGCACCGGGGCGAGAGGCTCTACGAGGAGGTCGAGGTATGAACACGATCACCCCGCACATCGTCGTCAGCGATGCGAGCGCCGCTGCGGCCTGGTACAAGCAGGTGCTCGGCGCCGAGGAGCGGAGTCGCATCGAGGTTCCCGGCGGGAAGCTGATGCAGGTCGAGTTGTGGTTCGGCGACTCCGCGGTGATGCTGGCGGACGAGTTCCCCGAGCTGGGCGTCCTGTCACCGCTCAGCATCGGAGGCACGGCGACCGTGCTGCACCTGGACACGAACGACGTCGATGAGATCTGGAGCCGTGCCGTCGACGCGGGCGCCGAGGTAAGGCGACCCCTACACAACGCCTTCTGGGGCGAACGCTATGGCCAGATAACCGACCCTTTCGGGCACAGCTGGGGCCTCGCACAACGACTGCGCGACGTCCCGCGGCGGGAGATCGAAGAAGCCGCCGCGACAATGTTCAACTAGTTCCGTTTCAGCGCAGAAGAGGGATGTGCCGGCCCCGACGGGTAGCCTCTGCGTCTTGGATTTCCACGCGAGTAGTGTCGTGGGCACAAGCCGATGAAGCAGGTTGTCGTCGTGTTCCACCTGCACGAGGGGTCCAAGCCGGAGGCAGCGCTGTTGGCTGCCGCCGACCCGCCTTTCGATCTTGAGGAGGCCGGCTTCACGCGGCTCGGTGTCTACGTCACCCAGCGCGAGGTGATTTTCGTGCTCGAGGGCGAGGAGCCACGCTGGCGTGAGGACGAGCTGGTGAGTGACTTTCTACAGCCGGCGCTTCGCGACAGGATCGATGAATGGCGGAAGCTGGCCGACGTGCGCACGTGGCCCGCGGAGCCACTTTTCTTCTGGGAAGCACCCGCCGACGACTAGTCGGTGAGTAGCCGCCGCGTTATGGCCACGGACTTGTCGTTCGAGCTGGACCGGCGCTTCGACGCGTTCGTGTTCGACTGGGACGGCATCGCCGTCCTGGACGGGCCGGCGGACACCGCCGCTCTGTGCACCGCGGTCGAGCGTCTGTGCGCGCTCGGCGCGGACGTCGCCGTGATCAGCGGCCGGGATGTCGGCGAAGTCGATCGGCAGCTGCGCGCGCGGCCGGCCGGTCCGGGGCGGCTCTTCCTCTGCGTGAACCTCGGCTCCGAGGTCTTCCGCGTCGACGCGGAAGGTCCGCAGCTCGTCACGCGGCGTCAGGCGACGGCGGCCGAGGAGGCGGCCCTCGATGCCGCCGCAGCGGAGCTGGTGGGTCGCCTGGCCGCAGAGGGCCTCGGGGCGGCGAACGTCTCGCAGCAACTGAACCGGCGGAGGATTCACCTGATCCCGGACACGAACTCGACTGACCCGCCGAGCACCCTCGTACAGCTCGGCCTCGAATCGTCGCGTGACACCGGTCTTTCCGACGCGAAGGTGTGGAGCGACACCACGCGCATCGAGATCGGGCTCACCGACAAGGCCGATTCGGCACGTTGGGTGTTCGCGGAGTTCTGGCGACGCGGAATCGGCCCGGGTCTCGTTTTGATCGGCGGCGCCGAGTTCGGGCACCGAGACGGTCTGCCCGGCAACACCTCGCTACTGCTCGTTCCAGGGGCGGCTCGCGCGTCGGCGGTCTCGCTCGGAGACGAGCGGCATGGCAACCCCGTGGGCGTGATCGTGCTAGACGGCGGGCCGGCGGCGTTCGTCGCGCTCCTCGACGATCAGATTCGCCGCCGAGAGCGCGGCGACGTCCCGTCGATCGACGTCGACCCCGACTGGAGCGTGACCGTGACGGGAGTCGATTCCGAGTACGAGCGTGCGCACGAGGCGCTGCTGGCGCTCGCTGACGGCCACATCGGTTCGAACGCCGCGCCGCTTTGGACACACCGCGCAGCCGAGCCGCGCGTGCTGGCGGTCGGCGTCTACACCGGTGCTGGTCCCGAGACGACGCTGGTGGAAGCGCCGGTCTGGCAACAACTCGAGCCAGGCGCGCTGCCGCAGGGGCGACTCGAGCGCACCCTTGACCTCCGTACCGGCGTGCTCCGCCATGCGCTCGCGACCGTGGTCGGGCGGGCGGACGCGGCGCTCTTCTCGTCGCTTGCCCGCCCGGGAACGGTGGCGCTTCGGCTCGCTGCTCCGGCTACGCTCGCGCCGGCCGAAGCTACAGATCCTCCGGCGCTCTCCGTTGAGGGGACGCAGGGCGGTTTGGCTGCGGCCACCGTGACTCGGCGCCGGGCTGACGGGATCGCCCGAGCCGAGCGCATCGGTGCCTACGTCACCGACGGCGAGCGCCTTCCGCGCCCCGAGGAGGCGGACGCCGCACTCGCAGCCGCCGATGAAGCGGGGTTCGACCTGCTGCTTGCAGAGCACCGGGCCGCGTGGGCCCGCCGCTGGGAGACGGCCGATGTGATCGTCGACGGCGATGCGGAGCTCACGCGCGCGGTGCGTCTCGGGCTCTTCTGCGTGATGGCCAGCGTGCGCGACGACGGCGAGGCCGCGGTCGGCGCGCGTGGGGCCACCGGACCGGGCTACAAGGGCCACGTGTTCTGGGACGCCGACGTCTTCGTGCTCCCTTTCCTCGCCGCGACCCATCCGCCCGCAGCGCGGGCAATGCTCGAATACCGATTCCGCCGCCTTCCCGCCGCGCGGGCGGCCGCTCGCAAGTTGGGGCGTGCCGGCGCTCGCTTTCCCTGGGAGTCGGCGGCGACCGGCGAGGACGTCACGCCACAGCTCGCGCGGCTGCCCGGAGGTGGAGTGGCCCGCATCCGTACCGGCGAGCTCGAGGAGCACATCACCGCCGACGTCGCCTGGGCGGCTGCCTGCTACCTCGACTGGACTGGCGACACGTCCTTCGAGCCGAAGGCAAACGAGCTACTGATGGAGACTGCGCGCTACTGGGCTTCGCGCGTGCGAATGGACAGCGAGGGACGCGCGCACATCTACGGTGTGATCGGGCCGGACGAGTACCACGAGGCGGTGGACGACAACGCCTTCACGAATGTGATGGCGCGGTGGAACCTCCGGCGCGGAGCGGCCGTGGCGGCTGAACCCGAGCGCAGACGGTGGCTCCAGCTCGCGAACGCGCTCGTCGATGGCTACGACCCCGACACCGGCGTGTACGAGGAGTTCGCCGGCTTCTTCGACCTTGAGCCGCTCATCATCGCCAAGGTCGCGCCGCGACGGCCGATCGTCGCCGACCTTTTGCTCGGCGCAGAGCGCGTCGCCGGCGCACAGGTGGTCAAGCAAGCGGACGTGCTGATGCTGCACCACCTCGTCCCGGGCGAGGTGGTAGCCGGTTCGCTCGGGCCGAACCTCGATTTCTACGAGCCGCGTACCGCACACGGAAGCTCGCTTTCGCCTGCGATCCACGCTGGCCTGTTCGCTCGCGTCGGACGTCCCGAGGACGCGCTGGCGCCCTTGCAGCTGGCCGCACGGCTCGATCTCGACGATCTGACCGCGACCACGGCCGGCGGCGTCCACCTGGCGGCGATGGCCGGTGTGTGGCAGGCGCTCGCGAGGGGCTTCGCCGGCCTGCGCCCAGACATCGAAGCGCTCGCCGTCGATCCGCACCTCCCCGACGCTTGGAACGGGCTCGACCTGCGCCTCCAATTCCGCGGCGTGCCGTTGCGGCTCCGTGTCGAGCATGAGCTCGTCGTAGTCGATGCCGGCGCACCGCTCGACATACGAGTGGGCGACGCGCCGGCGGTGAGCGGGCGACAGCAGCGTTGGACACGGATAGACGATTCATGGAAGGTCTCTTCATGAAGGTCGTGGTCGCGCTCGACCAGACGGCGGCGGCGGGCGCTGTCCTCGCCGCCAGCCATGAGATCGCCGGCATGTTCGCCGCCCAGGTTTCGGCCGTGCACGTGCTTCAGGACGGTGCAGAAGGCGTGCGACGGCTCGCGGCAGACGACGGAGTGGCGCTGACCGAGCTCGAAGGGCGCCCCGCCGCGACGCTCGCTCAGACGCTGGAGGACGACGACGATGCCGTCGCGCTCGTCGTCGGCACGCGTGCGCGCGCGCACGGCGGGCGCAAGATCGGCTCGACCGCGCTCGAAGTCGTCGCGAGCGCACACAAACCGGTGTTCGCGATCCCGCCCCAGCTGCCCGCCGGGTTTGCCGTCCGCCGCGTGCTCGTGCCGCTCGAGGGGTCGCTCTCGACCTCGTACGCGCCCTACGCCGCGCTCGACGCGCCGGGCGCAGAGCACATCGATGTCGTGATCCTGCACGTCCTCGAGGAGCACGCGCTGCCGGCGTTCAGCGACCAGCCGCAGCACGAGTGGGAAACATTCGCCCGCGAGTTCCTCGCCCGTTACTCACACTGGCCGTTCGAGCAGGTGCGCCTCGAGACCAGGGTCGGCCGACCAGAACAGCACATCCTCCCCGTTGCACAGGAGACCAATTGCGACCTGATCGCGCTCGCGTGGGCGCAGGAGCTCGCGCCTGGTCGCGGGAGCATCGTGCGCGAGGCGCTTGGCCGCGGAGCGATTCCCGTCCTGCTCGTGCCCGTGCACGCCGACCTTGAACCTCTGAGCCGGAGCGACTAGCGGAGGTCCCAGGTGCTGGGATTACCGGACACGATCGAGGCCTGCCTCTTCGACCTCGACGGCGTGCTGACGCAGACGGCGGTTGTGCATGCCGCCGCCTGGAAGGAGATGTTCGACGCATTCCTGCAGGAACGGGCGAGCCGAACCGGCACGCCGTTCGAGCCGTTCGACCCGGTCGCCGACTACGACGAGTACGTCGACGGCAAGCCGCGCTACGACGGTGTGCGCTCGTTCCTCGGCGCGCGGGGGATCGAGCTCCCGGAGGGGACCCCAGACGATCCGCCGGACGCCGAGACGATCCACGGCCTTGGCAACCGCAAGAACGACCTCGTCCTCACGATGATCCGCCGCCAGGGGGTGCGAGTGTACGAGGGATCGGTTCGGTACGTTCGAGCGACTCGAGCAGCAGGCCTCGATCGGGCTGTCGTCACCTCCAGCGCGAACGCCCACGAGGTGCTGGTCGCCGCAGGCATCGACGACCTGTTCGACGTGCTAATCGACGGGCTCGTCGCAGTGCACGAGCGGCTGCGAGGGAAGCCGGCACCGGACACCTTCCTCGCCGCGGCGCGCGCACTTGGCGTCGCCCCGGCACAGGCGGCCGTATTCGAAGATGCACTCGCCGGAGTGGCCGCCGGCCGCGCCGGCCGATTCGGCTTCGTGGTGGGCGTGGACCGCGTCGGCCAGGCCGCCGCGCTCCGCGAGCACGGCGCGGATCGCGTCGTCGCCGACCTTGCTGAGCTCATCGAGACCGATAGATCAGGCAGACGCGACTAGCCTTCACCGCGGCGGTCTCAGGCGGCTGCGTCTCCCGGCAGGCCATGGTTGGCGACCACTCGCTCGTAGTTGATACGCATCAGCGCGATTACGTCCTCGACGTCGGCCTCGGTTTCGATCGTGCGCGCGCCGAAGCCCGATCGGCCGGGGAAGACCGGGTGGTAACCGATCCGACCCGCCTCGAAGAGCGACTGCCAGACAGCCTTCGGGAAGCCGAAGTGTGCCGAACGATCGGCATGCAGGTGGCCGATCTCGCGACGGCCGACCTTGAACGAGAACTCGCCTCGCCGACCCGGTCCCGCCGTGACTCCCGGCCACGAGGTCACCTCCTCGGTGATCCGTTCACTCGGCCTCTGTCCATCTCCCATAACTGCCTCCTCAGAATCCCTGGACGATGCCCAACTCAGACTACGCGCCGCGCTCGCGGTCACGGAGTCCGCGGATGTGGCGGCAATCATGGCTGGATCGTGGGATTCGCAGTTGGTCGACGCAAAGCCCTCATGGATAGTACGGGCGCGGTAGCTTGGCGATGACAGGGCCGTGATCGGAGACCTCGAACTGCCGCTCTCGCGACGGGAATTCGTTCTCGCCGGCGCGGCCGCTCTTGGCTCGTTCAGGTTCGCCCGCGGCGCCCTGGGCGCTGTGCGGGACTTGGGCTCGAGCACGGCATTGCCGCCGCCATCGCGGTCCGGCATCGATCACATCGTCGTCGTGATGATGGAGAACCGCTCGTTCGATCATCTGCTTGGCTGGCTGCCGGGTGCAGACGGGAGGCAGGCTGGGTTGAGCTACGTCGATGGCACCGGGGTTTCGCACGCGACGCATCCGCTCGCGCCGGACTATCAAGGCTGCGGCCATCCGGATCCCGATCACTCTTACGAGGGCGGCCGCGTTCAATACAACAATGGCGCCTGTGACGGCTTCCTGCGTTCGGGCCGCAACGACGAATACGCGATCGGCTACTACACGCGACGCGACCTTCCCTTCCTCGGCGTCGCTGGCCGCAACTGGACCGTTTGCGACCGCTACTTCGCCGCGTTAATGGGTCCGACGTTCCCGAACCGGTTGTACTTGCACGCCGGGGTCACCGACCGCGTCGTCAACACGACCAGCACGTCCAATTTACCGACGATCTGGGATCGCCTCGCCAGGCGCGGTCTCCGTGGCCGCAACTACTTCCGCAACGTTCCAACCGTTCTGCTCTGGGGTGCGAAGTACGCGTCGTTGACGCGCCCGTACGCCCAGTTCCTGGTCGACTGCAAGCGCGGCAGGCTGCCACACGTCGCCTTCGTTGATCCGCTGTTC
>JBKPEC010000110.1:0-22053 GCA_046728195.1 Actinomycetota bacterium | reverse complement strand
TCGGCGAGGATGTTGACGCCGCGCTCGAGGGCGCGACGGGCATCCTCGTTGAACTTCAGCTCCTTGTGAGCCATGTGCTTTCTCTACCTCCGTATGTAGCTAGGACTTGGCGCCCGCAAGCTCGCGATCGCCGACAACCTTCGCCAGGACGTCCGACTCGCGGAGGATCAGCACCTCGTCGGTGCCGACCTTGATCTCCGTGCCCCCGTACTTGCTGAAGATGATCTCGTCATCCTCCGACACATCCATCGGGATGTGCTTCCCATCCTCGTCCCGCGCACCGGGACCGACGGCGAGGACGCGCCCACGCTGCGGCTTCTCCTTCGCCGTATCAGGCAGCACGATGCCGCTGACGGTCTGCTCCTCTTCATCGAGGACTTCCACGATCAGACGGTCACCGAGTGGCTGCAGGTTCATCCACACTCCTCCTGTTCAGACGACTTTGTGACACCTACTGGCACTCTCATGGTGTGAGTGCCAGGGCATTCTATCCGGCCTTCCGCGGCCATTGCAACCAGGTTGGGGCCCTGTGTTACAAAGTCCGAGGTGCGCCGGGAGTTCTCTGCGGGAGGTGTCGTCGTCCGGAATCTCCGGGGCCGCCCGGTGCTGGCGGCAATTCGGCCGGCGGGCAAGCCCGAGGGAACCTGGGCACTGCCCAAGGGCCTCATCGGGCCCGGTGAGCGGGCGGAGCTGACAGCTCTGCGCGAGGTCGCCGAGGAGACCGGAGTCGAGGCGACGCCGGTCGAGAAGCTCGGCGACATCCGCTACGTCTACACCTGGGCGGGCGAGCGGGTCTTCAAGGTGGTCAGCTTCTTCCTCTTCCGCTACCGCTCGGGCCGGCTCGGTGACATCCCGCCCGAGCATGCCCACGAAGTCGCCGAGGTCCGCTGGCTGCCACTCGAGGAGGCACCTCGGTTGCTTGCCTACAAAGGAGAAAGGGAGATGGCGGCCAAGGCCTTGGAGCGGTTCTCGGTTAGGCTCCCAAAGCGTGGGCGAGCGAGAGGGTGAGGGCAGGGAACCGCTCGAGGAATCGCGCTTCCGCCGGGGCATGCGCTACGGCCATCGCGGGGGCCTTTACGGGTCACTGGTGGTCGCGATCGCCGTCGTCGTCTTCCTCGTCCTGCTGATCGCCCGCAATACCCGGCATGTGAAGCTCGACTACGTGTTCGGAAGTACCCATGCGCGCGTGATCTGGCTGATCGTCATCGCTGCGATCGCGGGCTGGGTCCTCGGCCTCCTCACGAGCCACCTCGTCCGCCGCCGGACGAAGGCACCGCGGTGAACGAGGCGATGTACGCGCTCAACTTCTACTCCCCGATCGTCGCGGAACAGCTCCGAAGCGGCCGGAAGACGGCGACCATCCGGCTCGGGAACAAGGCCGGCAAGTACCGGAAGGGCATGATCGTGCAGGTTCTCGTGGGGGCGCGCTTCAGCCCGCGCGAACGCGTCTTCGACGCCGTGGTCGACAAGGTCGAAGTGAAGACGCTCGCGGAGCTGTCGCCCCGAGAGATCGAGCACGACAATCCCGAGATCCGGCGAACCGAGGACATGGCCTCGTTCCTGAGCCAGCTCTACAACCGCGACGTCACGCCGGACGACACGGTCACGGTCATCCGCTTCTCACAGATCAAGCACTAAACGGCGGGGGCAACCATGTTTCCCCGTCTTCCCGGACATCACACGGAGAAGCGACAAGCCCTACTTGCGACGGATACGCGTTCCGAAAAGCTCGGGATCGCGAAGCTGCGTGCCGCACGACTCGCAGTCGACCGTGAACGTCGAGCTGAAAGGAGCGTCACACGAAGGGCATCGGCGCAGCATTTGCCCGCCGCACT
This sequence comes from Actinomycetota bacterium, assembly GCA_046728195.1. Classification (GTDB taxonomy): domain Bacteria; phylum Actinomycetota; class Thermoleophilia; order Gaiellales; family Gaiellaceae; genus 3-1-20CM-4-69-9. Next base: position 20,218 of record JBKPEC010000110.1, on the reverse strand, counting down.
GAGGACATTCCTCCGGCATTTCGGCCTCGAACTCGTCGAACCACCGCCGGGCGGCGCCGCACTCGAGGCAGAACGCAACCCAGTCGCCGAGCACCTTGCGGCGCTCTTCGCGCAGCCACTCCGAGGCCTTCCCCATGCGTACAAGCTAGCCGCTGATAGTCGACCACGACCATCCACCGTTCGCGTGCGAGCCGCTCGTCCACTGCGGGGGATCGTGAGCCCAGTCGTTAGAGTTCGACGGCCATGGCGATCGTCCGGGAAGCCGAGCCCGTCGGCTCGCTGCTAGAGGTCCGCGAGGCGGGACTCGACCGCGAGGACCTGCTCGGGATCTACCGCAATCTCCTCCTGACCCGCGGCATCGAGGAGCGCGGACACATCCTGTATCGCCAGGGCAAGATTCCCGGCTCCTTCTACACGGGACGCGGGAACGAGGCCGCGGCCGTGGGAGTCGCGACGGCGATGAGCACTGACGACGTCGGCACTCCGCTGCACCGCGACATGGGCGTTCACGTCGTGCGCGGGATCGAGCCCTGGCGGATCTTCGCCCAGTACATGGGCCGCGCCGACGGGCCGACGAAGGGCAAGGACGGAAACGTTCACATGGCGGACTCCAAGCTGGGCCTCATCGCGATGGTCAGCCACCTGCCGGCGATGCTTCCTGTCGCCGTCGGCTGCGCGCTCGCGTTTCGCATCCGCGACGAGAAGCGGGTCGCGGTGGGCTGGTTCGGCGAAGGCGCGTCCGCGCGCGGCGACTGCCACGAGGCGATGACGCTGGCCGGCGTCCGCAAGCTGCCCGTGGTCTTCATCTGCGACAACAACCAGTGGGCGTACTCGACTCCCTCTCACCTCGAGTTCGCGACCGAGCACGTCGCCGATCGAGCCGAGGCTTACGGGTTCGAGGGGATCGTCGTCGACGGCACCGACGTCCTCGCGGTATATCGCGAGGCCAAGCGCGCGATCGAGAAGGCCCGGGCCGGGGGCGGGCCGACGCTGATCGAGAGCGTGACGCTGCGCATGGAGGGGCACGCCGTCCATGACGACGCGTTCTACGTCCCGAAGGAGATGTTCGAGAAGTGGGCCGAGAACGACCCGATCGAGCGCTTCCGCACCTGGCTTCGGCAGAACGCCGACATGTCGGACCAGGAGGAGGAAGAGATTTCCGGCGAGGTCAAGAAGATCCTCAACGACGCGCTCAAGCGCGCCGAGGATTCGCCGCTGCCGGACACGTCCTCCCTGACCGAGGGCGTGTACGCGACGCCCGAAGACCTGGACACTCCACATCACAAGTAATGGCTGAGCTCACCTACCTACAGGCAATCTCCGACGGGCTGCGCACCGAGATGCGCCGGGACAAGCGCGTCTTCGTCATCGGCGAGGACGTCGGCGTCTACGGTGGGGCGTTCAAGGTCACACTGGGCTTCCAGGAGGAGTTCGGACACTGGCGCGTGATCGATGCGCCGCTTGCCGAGACGGCGATCGTCGGCGCGTGCACCGGTGCGGCGATCCTGGGGATGCGACCGGTTGCGGAGATGCAGTTCGCCGACTTCATCTCCTGTGCCTGGGACCAGCTCGTCACCGTTGCGGCCAAGCAGCGCTACCGCGCGGGTACGCCGGTGCCGATCACCGTTCGCCTGCCGTCGGGCGGCGGCTTCTCGGGCGGACCGTTCCACTCTCAGAATCCCGAGTCCTCCTTCGCGCACGTGCCGGGACTGAAGTGCGTGTGCCCGGCCACCCCGGAGGACGCCAAGGGGCTCCTGATCAGCGCGATCGAGGACCCGAACCCGGTCCTCTACTTCGAGCACAAGCATCTCTACCGCCGCATCAAGGGAGAGGTGCCCGAGGAGCGGTACACCGTGCCCCTCGGCAAAGCGCGCATGCACCGCGAGGGAGACGACGTGTCGGTGATCACGTGGGGCGCGATGGTCTACACGGCGGATGAGGCGGCGCAGCAGCTCGAAGGTGACGGCGTTTCCGTGGAGATCGTCGACCTGCGCACGGTCATGCCGTGGGACAAGCCCGCAGTGCTCGAATCGGCGCGCAAGACGTCGAAGGTCCTGGTGCTGCACGAGGACACGCGGACCGGGGGCTTCGGCGCCGAGATCGCGGCGACCATCGGCGAGGAGGCGTTCGAGGACCTCGACGCCCCGGTGAAGCGAATCGCGGCGCCTGACACGCCCGTTCCGTTCTCGCCGCCGCTCGAGAAGGCGTTCATCCCGCAGGTCGACGACGTCGTCGCGGGGCTACGGGAGCTCGCGGAGTACTAGGAGTGGCAACCACCGAGGCCATCGACGTCGTCATGCCCCAGATGGGCGTGTCCGTCTCCGAGGGCACGATCACCAAGTGGCTCAAGCAGCAAGGCGAGCACGTCGAGGCCGACGAGCCTCTGCTGGAGATCTCGACCGACAAGGTCGACACCGAGGTCCCGAGCCCCGGCAGCGGCGTCCTCACAGAGATCCTCGTCCAGGAAGGAACGACGGTGGACGTCGGCACGAAGCTCGCCGTGATCGGCGGCGACGGAGCCGCAGCCGAACAAGCAAGTGGCTCAGAGCCACAAGCTCAGGAACAGGCGCCGCCGGAGCCAGCGACGGCTGAGGCTGCCGCCGAAGCGGAGGCGCCATCGTCCGCAGAGACCCCGGCGCCCGTGGCGGAACCAGCGCCGTCGACCAACGGTAAGACGTTCGTGTCGCCCGTGGTCGCGAAGATCGCCTCCGAGCACGGCGTCGATCCAAGCCAGGTCACCGGAACGGGACGCGGCGGGCGCGTGACCAAGAAGGACATGCTCAACTTCATCGAGTCCGGTCCGCCGGCGCCGGCCGCTCAGCCCCCCGCGACCCCACCTGTTGCTCCCGCCGCTCCACCGCAGCCGGAAGCTCCACTCGCCCCTGCACCACCGCCACAACCGCAAGTCGCGCCGCCCCCCGCACCCGCGCCGGCGGCCGCGCAGCCCGGCGAGATCTTCGAGCCGATGTCGGCCATGCGCAAAGGCATCGCCGAGCACATGCGCCGCTCGCTCGACACCTCCGCGCACGTCACGAGCGCGATCGAGGTCGACATGTCGAGGGTGACGGCGATCCGCGCGAAGCTGAAGAAGGAGTACCAGCAGAACTACGGGGTCAACCCGACCTACCTGATCTTCGTCGCGCGCGCGGCCACCGAGACCCTGCGGGAGTACCCGTGGATCAACGGCGAGATCCGCGGCGACCAGATCGTCACGCGCGGATACGTCAACCTCGGCTTCGCGGTCGAGCTTCAGGACGGCAAGGGCCTGATCGTCCCCGTGGTCAAGAACGCCGAGACCCTGAACCTGCTCGGGCTGGCGAAAGCCGTGACCGACATCGCGGAGCGCGCGCGAGACAAGAAGCTCCTGCCCGACGAGGTTCAGGGCGGCACCTTCACGATCACGAACCCGGGCGGCTACGGCACCTTCCACGGCACGCCCGTCATCAGCCAGCCGCAGGCGGCCATCCTCGGCACGTACGCGGTCGTCAAGCGGCCCTGGGTTGTCCAGGACGACATGGGTGAGGACGTGATCGCCGTTCGCCCGATCATGAACCTGACGCTGACGTACGACCATCGCCTGGTCGACGGCGCGCTCGCCGGCCGCTTCCTGCGCGATCTGCGCGACAAGCTGCAGACGTGGGACGAGTCGGCTTACTAGTCGGGCGAAAGCTTCGCTTTCGCCCGTTGTGGGGTCCGGCGCTTCGCGCGTAACGTGCGCGGGCGGAGCCCGCGCACTCTCATTGGCGTTGGTGCTCGGCGGTTGTTCCCTACCGTGCGACGCTCGAGCGTCCATCAGGAAATCCGACGCGGCTAGGCTGGCGTCATGCCGATCGGCGCGTACCTCCTCGAGTTGGGCGTGGTGCCATATCAAGAGGCCTGGGATCTCCAGCGCGCCCTGGCCGGAGCGGTGTCGCAAGGTGCGATCCCCGACGTGGCCGTCTTCCTGCAGCATCCGCCCGTCGTGACGCTCGGCCGCCGCACCGATTCGAACGAGCTTCACGTTCCCGACGGGACGGAGGTCGACGTCGTCGAGACCGATCGGGGCGGGAAGTCCACCTACCACGGGCCGGGCCAGCTCGTCTGCTATCCGATCTTCCACCTCAATCGGCACGGCAAGGACGTGAAGAAGTACGTCCGCGACCTCGAGGAGGCGGTGATCCGCACGCTCCAACCCCTCGGCCTGCAGGCGACGCGCATCGAGGGACTGACAGGCGTATGGCTCGAGAGCCCGCCGCGCAAGATCGCCTCCATCGGAGTCCACATCTCGCGGTGGGTTACAACTCACGGCTATGCGTTGAACGTCGACCTCGATGCCGCGCCGTTCACCGAGTGGATCACGGCGTGCGGGCTGGAAGATGCCTCCTTCACCACGATCGCACGCGAGCTCGCTCAAACCGTGACCGTCGACGAGGTCAGGCCGTTCGCCCGCGACGCGCTGGCCGACGTCTTCGACCTATCCTTCGAGGAGCTTCCGGCCAAAGACGGCCACGGGCTCTGGAGCCAACCGATCCATGCAACCCTCGCTACCCGTCGCTGAGCGGCCGCGCAGGCCGGAGTGGATGAAGGTCCGCGCGCCGAGCGCGGACTCGCGTTACTACGACGTCAAGAAGCTCATCCACGGGCAGAGCCTGCACACGATCTGCGAGGAGGCCCGCTGCCCCAACATCGGCGAGTGCTGGGGACGCGGCACAGCGACGTTCCAGATCCTCGGCGACACGTGCACCCGCGCGTGCCGCTACTGCTACGTGCACAGCGGCAAGCCCGACAGCCCGCCCGATCCGCTCGAGCCGTTGCGCCTGGCGAACGTGGCGGCGCAGATGGAGCTCAAGCATGTCGTCGTCACATCGGTCGACCGCGACGACGTGCCGGACCGGGGCGCAGGACACTACGCGGCGACGATCCGCGCGATCAAGTCGAAGCTTCCGCACGCATCGGTCGAGGTACTGACGCCGGACTTCCTCGACGTAGAGGAGGAAGCGCTGCAGACCGTGATCGGGGCGCGACCAGACGTCTTCAACCACAACATCGAGACGGTGCGCAGGCTGCACACTCGCATGCGCGGCGCCAAGGCGAGCTACGACAAGGCCCTGTGGCTCCTGCGGCGCGCGAAGGAGATCGCGACCTACCCGGTGCTGACGAAGTCGGGAATCATCGTCGGGCTCGGCGAGTCGAACGACGAGGTCGTCGAGACGATGCGCGACCTGAGGGCACACGGCGTGGACGTGGTCACGATCGGCCAGTACCTCCAGCCGAGCGCCAAGCATGTGCAGATCGACCGCTGGGTACATCCCGACGAGTTCCGCTGGTTCCGCGAGCAGGGCGAAGCGCTGGGGTTCGGCTCGGTCTTTTCCGGGCCGCTCGTTCGCTCCAGCTATCGGGCGGACGAGCAGCGCCATGCTGCTGAGACGGGCCGCGGCGCAGTCGCGTACTAGGTCGCTAGCGGATACCGGTGTCGATCGAGAAATCGACACGCGTGAAACGGCCTGCACGAACGCGGGCGTGGTCCGGTTCGAGCCCCCGCCCGATCGCGACGGCGACTGATCTGCGCACCGAGTAGAGGCCGGCCGGGAGCCGCACGCGGTAGCGACCCTCGCCGTTCGTGACGGTCCGACCCGCGACGCGCCCGTTGCGAGAGAAGAGAAGCGTGACGTTCGGTGCCGGTTCAGAGCATGGCAGCTCAACGACGCAAACCGGAGTGATCGGGCCGCGGCTCACGATTCCCCGTAGGCCACTCGAGGTCGTGGTGGCACCGGCGGCAGCGGCAACGGCAAGGACGAGCGCGAGGGACAGGGTGACGGTCGCGACCCTCATCTTCCACATGGTAGACGCACAAAAGAGGGCCGGCTTGCGGCCGGCCCTCTCTCGTCAGCTGGTTTCTACTCTGGCCTACGGGGTGAACATGCTGATCCGCGTCGACCAGTTCGCGAGTGCGGTTCGCGGGCCCGGCCCGTGGCTTGCCCCGCCACAAGTGCCGAGCAGGTTGTCGCCGCTACCGCCGACGAAGAACGGCCCGCCCCACGGCGTGTAGCTGCAGGAGCCACCGATGTACTCGCTGGCGATCCAGATCGAGTTGCCGTCGACGGCCGCGGCACCGTAGTCGCCCCAACGCGAGCGGATCGGGTTGGGCACGTTCTGCTGCTTGTAGCCGGAGAAGCCGTCATCGACAGCGGCGCCGGTTCCACCGGTGACGACATTCCAGTCACCGACCCCGGCGATGGCGTCGATCGGTGCGTAGGCGGCGCTGGGGTTGAGCGTGTCTCCGGTCGCCGTGAAGGCCATGATCCCGCGCCCGCTGGCAGTAACGCCGACGGCCGGATACGTGAAGTCGTAGCCGGTCGCTCCCAGGTAGCCGTCCTTGATGACCTTGCCTGCGGCCGGGTTCACGATGTACCACGCAATACCGGCCCGCTGGGCCCCACCCTCCGGGTTGATCGCTGTGTCGAGCGACCCCCACAGCTTGCCGTTCGCGAACATCACCTGCTGCATGCGGGTGTCGTTCGAGTCCGGCCGGGCCACGACCTCTGGGCCGCCGGCGGCGTGGGCCGCTGGAGAGACGAGCAGCCTCCAGCATCCCGTCCCCGCGATCGTGACGGTCGTCTCGTCGTTCAGGCAGTGACCTTGCGGGGCCGCCTCCCCCGGAGCCGTGCCGGAGCCCGGCTGCTGCTGCCTCGTCGGAACGCCGTACTGCCCGACGGTCAGGATCTTGTTGCTGAGGCTGAGCGCCGCGGTGCCCGTATTGAGCGACGCCGTGTTGGTCAGCGTCCACACGATCAGCTGGTCCGACGTCCTCGTGCCCGCTACGCCGGACACCGGCTTCTGCGCCTCGTCGGCGGCGTTGGAGCTCAGGAGGTACTCGGTTCCGTTGTTCGCAGTGGCGAACGAGCCCGTTCCCGGAGACTGCGCGGGCCAGAGCGTGAAGCCCGGTTGGGTGTCTCCGGCGTCGCTCGGTGCGCCGACGAGCCCGAACGTGTTGATGTGCTGCATGGTCACGCTCGCGGCCCCGGCAGCGAGCTGCGCCTTCGACAGGGCGTAGATCTGTGCCCCTGAGAAGCCGTTGCCGTGCCACGGATACGCGTTCGTCGTCAGGTAGATCCCGTTCGCGTCCGCGCCGATGTGCGGATAGTCGCCCAGGTACGGGCCCGGATTGACTCCACCGCTGTTCGTGCCGTCGTTCGTGACATCGAGCTTGTAGATGTTCCACTTGCCTGTCGGATCCGCCGTCTGGCTGACGGCGAGGTCCAGGTGGTTGACGCAGCTGAACACCCGCTGGCATGGACCGTTTACCTGCGGATCGATCGTGAGCACGACGAGGAAGAAGCGCTGCGTCGCCGCGTCGTAGATGCAACTCGGGTCGGTGACGAACTCGCCCCGCACGCCGGTCGTGCGGTTGATCGCCGGCCCGTAGCCGTAGAACGAGTTCAGGTCGACGGCGTGGTTCACGTTGCGCGGGAATCCGGCGACGATGTTGGTGGCGGTGTTGTCCGGAAGGAGCGATGCGCCGGTCGCCTGGCTGTAGACGTTGAAGACGTCGTTGACGACCTCGACGACGTAGCCGTTCCCCACGCACATGCCCTGGTCGGGCGGCTCGACGGAGAACTGGTTGCCGCCGCGCGAGTAGCGCTGCTGGTAGTGGTTGAGGCCCTCGAAGCCGAAATTGAAGGTCGGGTTCGACTTCGCCTTCTTGCCACTGGTGACAGAGGCGCCGTGCCCGGGACCAGTGGAGCTACTGCGGTCGACGATGTTTCCGGTGTACGCGTCGGCGCCCTCGTCGTCGCCCCCGCCGGCGAACTCCTCGCCCGTGACTCCGTCCCAGGGCGTGAAGGCTCCCGTGGTCGGCGTTCCGGTCCCCACCTTCGGGACGAGGCTTGCAGCTGCTGCTCTCGAACCGATCGCAGTCCCTGCGGATGCCGTCAAGACGCAGACGACAAGCGCGAGGACCGCACCAAGCGCGAGCTTGGCCCTTCTTTTGAATCTCATGCTCTCCCCCTCGTCGAATGGATACGACAGCTAGCGGGCCGCTGCCGCATTACGAGACGCGGGTATATGACAGCTGAGGAGGAGGCTTGTCAAGAACCGAGCGTGGAGCTACGGCTCGGAATCGCGCGGTTTTGCCATCTTGCGGTAGTCCAGGGCCTGATCGAGGACGTCCTCGGCCACCCCGCGTTCCCGCGCGATCTCGCGGAGCGAGCGGCCTGAGGCCGCCGCCTCCTTGACGATCTCGCCCGCGGCGTCGTAGCCGATATAGGGATTGAGCGCTGTCGCGGCCGAGAGCGTCAGCTCCGCATAGCGCTCGCAGACCTCGCGGTTCGCCTCGATGCCGTCCACGCACTTATCGGCGAGCAGCCGCGACGCGGCCGCGAGCAGCTTGATCGAGTCGAGCAGGTTCCGGGCGAGCAGCGGGATGAAGACGTTCAGCTCGAAGTGCCCTTGCATCCCTCCGGCGGTGATGGCTGCATCGTTCCCGATCACCTGCGCAGCGACTTGCGTCACCACCTCGGGTATCACCGGATTGACCTTTCCGGGCATGATCGAGCTCCCCTTCTGCAGCTCGGGCAGGAAGATCTCCGCCAGCCCGGTACGCGGCCCCGAGCCCATCAGCCGCAGGTCGTTCGCGATCTTCGTCAACGACACGGCGACGGTCTTGAGCGCTCCCGAAGTCTCGACGAGCGCGTCGCGCGCCGCTTGCGCTTCGAAGTGATCGGCGGGTGGCGAGATAGTGAGCCCTGTCTCCTCCGACAGGCGCCTGCGGACCCGCGCCGCGAACTCCGGATGCGTGTTGAGGCCCGTTCCGACCGCGGTCCCCCCGAGAGGGATCTGGCCGAGCCGCTCGAGCGTCGACCCGACCCGGTCGTAGCCCTGCCTGACCTGCGCCGCGTACCCGCCGAACTCCTGGCCGAGAGTGACCGGCACAGCGTCCATCAGATGCGTGCGGCCAGACTTGACCACGTCGTCGAACTCGGCGGACTTCGCCTGAAGCGAATCCGCAAGACCTTGCAACGCCGGCAGGAGCTCGCTCGTGATCTCACCGAGTGCCGCCAGGTGCACTGCCGAGGGGAAGACGTCGTTCGACGACTGGCCCAGGTTCACGTCGTCATTCGGATGGACGTCGTCGCCCGCCAGGGCCGCGATCACCTCGTTCGCGTTCATGTTCGACGAGGTGCCCGAGCCCGTCTGGAAGACGTCGATCGGAAACTGGTCGTCCAGCTCGCCGGAGGCAACGCGGTCACCCCCCTCGGCAATCCGCTGCGCCTTGTCGTCGTCCAGGAGTCCGAGCTCTGCATTGACGCGTGCCGCCGCTGCCTTGATTCGGCCCAACCAGCGCGCGACCGAGGCCGGGATCGGCTCTCCTGAGACCGGGAAGTTCACGACCGCCTTACGCGTCTCGGCACCCCAGAGCTCGCGCTTCGTGTCGGTCTGGGCCATCGAATCGAGTTTACTGACGCCATGCGCGCACGAGACCTCGGAATCGTCATCGGAGAGCATCCTCCCGCACCGCGAAACGCAATCACAGACGTGAACGGCGTTCGCGTCGGCCACACCACGCTCGTCGAGGGCGACGCGGTTCGCACGGGCGTCACCGTCGTCGTCCCTCCGGAGACTCCGCTCTTCGCCGGCTGCCACCGCCTGAACGGCAACGGCGAGCTCACCGGCCTGGAATGGGTCCGCGAGTCCGGGTTCCTGACCACGCCGATCGGGATCACCAACACGTTCAGCGTCGGCATCGTCCGCGACGCGATCGCCGCCGAATCCGCTGACGAGGACGCCTGGTCGCTACCTGTTGTCGGCGAAACCTTCGACGGATTCCTGAACGACATCCGCCGTCAGCGCGTGACCGCGGAGCACGTGCGTCAGGCGCTCGCCTCCGCCTCGTCCGACGCAGTCGACGAGGGAAGCGTCGGCGGGGGCACCGGCATGATCTGCCACGAGTTCAAGGCCGGGATCGGCACGGCCTCGCGAGTCGTCGGCGATTACACGGTCGGCGTCCTCGTGCAGGCGAACTACGGTCGGCGCAACCGCTTTCGCGTGAACGGCGTTCCGGTGGGTGAACTGATCGGAGGTCGAATAGCTCTTCCTCAGGAGCACAACGATGCCGGCTCGATCATCGGCATCGTCGCGACTGACGCGCCGCTCCTGCCGCAGCAGTGCAATCGCCTGGCGCAGCGGATGGGCCTTGGTGTCGGCCGGATGGGCGGCACAGCAGCGCACTCGAGCGGCGACCTCTTCTTCGCGTTCGCCACCGGCAACCGGGCGCTTGAACAGGAGGGCGAGCTTTCCCTGCGCATGGTCTCCGACCTGGAGATCACGCCGTTCTACGAAGCCGTCATCGAGGCGACCGAGGAGGCGATCCTGAACTCGATGCTCGCCTCGGACACCATGACCGGGCGCGAGGGCAACACGGTGTACGCCCTCGACCCGGACGTGCTGCTCGAGGTCCTCAAGGGAGCCTGAAGCCGGCGCCGCTCGAGCGGCCGGCTCGTCAACGCGCCGCCGCCAGGCGCTCGGCCGCCTGGAGCAGCTCGTCCCAGCTGCGCAGCTTGATGCGCGGTCGCCCCAGCTTCTCCCCGGCTGCTCGTTCGTGCTCGTCGATCGACGTCCAGCCTGCGTACAACACCGGACGCAACCCGCGCTCGAGGAGCAAGGCCTCCACCGCCTCGGCGGAGACCTCGTCTCGATGACTCAGTCGCCCCTTCTCGACGTCGTCGAGCAATGCCGCCACGGTCTCCGCGGCGTCCTTCTTGTTGGTGCCGATGATTCCGGTCGGCCCGCGCTTGATCCAGCCCGCGCAGTAGGCCGACACCTCACCGACGATGCGGCCGCGCTCGTTCTGGATCGTGCCGCGACGCTCGTCGAAGGGAAGATCGGGCAGCGGCACGCCGCGATAGCCGACGCTCCGAAAGACGAGCCCGCACTCGAGCGTCTCGCGCTCGTCCGTCGGAACGGCGACGGGGCGACCGTTCTGCTCCTCGAGCCGGTTCCGCACGAGCTCGATGGACTCAACACGGTTGTCTCCGTGCAGTGCGACCGGGGAGCGGAAAAAAAGGAAGCGGATGAGCACCGGCTTCCCCTTCGGCTCGCGGGCCGCGAACTCCCGCAGCACCGCGAGGTTTCGCTGCGTGTTCGTGTCTTCGCCGACAGCGCCTTCGAGCTCCGCGGCGTCGACGTGGACGTCCGCCCCTGCGAGCTCGCCCATCTCCTTCAGCTCCTGGGTCGTCCACGACGCCTGCGCCGGGCCGCGCCGGCCCACGATGACGATCTCCCGCAAGGTCGACGAGCCGATCGCCTCGATGGCCGGCTCCGTTGTGTCGGTCGGGGCGAGCTCCTCAGGCGTGAGCGCGAGCATGCGCGCCACGTCGAGCGCAACGTTCCCGTTTCCGACGACGACCGCGCGGTCGACGTTCAGGTCGAAAGAGACTTCCTGGAAGTCGGGATGGCCGTTGTACCAGGCAACGAACTCCGTGGCCGACCACGACCCGGAGAGGTCCTCCCCGGGGATGCCGAGCCGGCGGTCGCTTTGAGCGCCGAACGCGTAGATGACTGCGTCGTACAGCCGGATCAGGTCGGCGTGCGTCAGGTCACGCCCCACCTCGACGTTCCCGAAGAACCGGAAGCCCGGCCTGGCCGCGATGCGTTCGAAGGCGCGAGACACCGTCTTGAGCTTCGGATGATCGGGAGCAACCCCGAGCCGCACCAGCCCCCACGGCGTCGGCAGCCGTTCGATCATGTCCACCTCGACAGGGATGTCCGAGTCGAGAAGCGAGCCCGCGGCGTAGAAGCCGGCCGGGCCGGACCCCACTACGGCGACGCGGAGATTCGACTCAGGCAGAACAGCCGGAGCCGCAGCCGCCGACAGCGCCTTCGGCCTCGGCGCCCTCTTCAACCTGGAACGAGTGCCCGCAACCACAAGACGAGCTCGCGTTCGGGTTGTTGATCGCGAACCCGGAAGCCTGAATGGAGTCGACGTAGTCGATCTCGGCACCTTTGAGATACGGCGCGCTGAAGGGATCGACGACGACCTGCACCCCGTGCATCTCGAACTCGTGGTCGCCCTCGGTCGCACCGCGGTCGAAGCCGAGGCCGTACTGGAAGCCCGAGCAACCACCGCCCTGGATCGCAACGCGCAGCACGCTCACGTCCTGCTCCTCCGCGAGGAGCTGCTTGATCTTGACCGCCGCGGCCTCGGTCACGGTCATCAGCGGCAACACTCTCTCCTGGATCTCCATCCTGATCTGATCGTAGCAACGGGACCGGCTTTTGAAACCTGCCCGGACCCGTCGCTTGTAACACACGTCTCAGGCACGGTTGAGCGGTTTTCGCCATCCTTCGTGCCACAGCAGGGGACCTGTTAGGTTCACCGTCGCTCTAAGGGAAGGACGCTTGCTCGACAACTGGCTGCCGTTCCTGATCTACGCGATCTTCGCGCTGGTCATTCCCGCATCGATGATGTGGTTCTCCTTCGTCTTCGCGACGCGCCCGCACCGCCGGACGCGCCGCCGGGAGCTGCCGTTCGAGTCGGGCGTCTCGACCGGTCCGCCGCGGACGCAGCGCTTCACGGTGAGCTTCTACCTGACGGCGATGCTCTTCATCGTCTTCGACATCGAGATCGTCTTCCTCTATCCGCTCGCCGTGATCCTGCACCAGCTCGCCTGGTTCGGCTTCCTCGAGCTCCTCTTCTTCATCGCGATCCTCGTCGTCGCCTACGTCTACGTCTGGCGGAAGGGGGCGCTCGATTGGCAATAGAGGATGGCAAGCGACTTCGGGACTACGGCATCCAGACGGAGCGCGTGCTCTGGCCGGACAAGGGGCCAAGCGTCTTCGAGCAGGAGGTCGCCGCGATCGAGCGGGCGGTCGGGCTGACCACGCTCGAGAAGGCTGTCGCCTGGGCGCAGACGAAGTCCATGTGGCCGGATACCTTCGGGCTCGCCTGCTGCGCGATCGAGATGATGTCGATCGTCTCCTCCCGCTACGACATCGCACGCTTCGGGATGGAGGCATTCCGCTCTTCGCCGCGCCAGGCTGACCTCCTGATCGTGTCGGGCCGCGTCGTGCACAAGATGGCGGCGCCGCTCCGTCAGGTCTACGACCAGATGCTCGAGCCGAAGTGGGTGATCGCGATGGGCGCGTGCGCCAGCTCGGGCGGGATGTTCAACAACTACACGACCCTGCAGGGCGTCGACAAGATCGTCGCCGTCGACGTGCACGTCCCCGGATGCCCGCCGCGTCCTGAGGCATTGATGGAGGGCATCGTCCGCCTGCACGAAAAGGTCTTGGCGGGCGTTCCTCCCGCGTACGAGATCCGCGGAGTCGCCTCCTGAACTACAACCGTGTCCCCGGGCTCGTCGAAGTCCGCGAGGAACATGGCGAGACGACGCTCGTCGTCGACACTCCGCGGCTACGCGAGGCCGCCCGCCACCTGCGGGATGAGCTCGGCTTCGACTTCCTGTCGGACGTGGCGGCGACCGACTATCTCGGTTGGGGCTCGACGAAGGTCTCCGGCTACATCGGAACCGCGTCGGGACGTGATCTCAACAAGCCGTCGACGCAGGGCTACCAGCGGCTGCCTCGCCCGAAGCCGCGACGCTTCTCCGTTAGCTACCACCTGATGGCGATGCGCCCGGACGCGCCGCGAATCCGCCTTCAGGCCTGGGTGGACGCGGGCGAGTCGGTCCCGAGCCTGGTGCCGGTCTGGCCGACCGCCGATTGGCACGAGCGCGAGGCCTGGGACCTGATGGGCATCCGCTTCGACGGGCACCCGAACCACAGCCGCATCCTCATGGACGACGACTGGGAGGGTCATCCCCTACGCAAGGACTATCCGATCGGCGGCGAGCCGGTGCGGTTCTCGGGGGAGGAGTAGTGGCCATCGCGGCCGAGCGGCCGCGGATCTACGAGGGCTCGCGAATACCCTCGCCGATCCCGAGCGTCCTCGAGCTGCCCGCGGAGCTGAAGTCTTCACCGGACGTCCTCACCGTCAACTTCGGCCCCAACCACCCCTCCACCCACGGCGTGCTCCGGCTCATCGTGGATTTGAACGGCGAGGAGGTCGTCGGCCTCGCCGCAGTCATCGGCTATCTGCACACGGGCTTCGAGAAGAACATGGAGCAGAAGAGCTGGTGGAAGGCCGTCACGTATGCGCCGCGCATCGACTACTTGTCGTTCCAGAACAACGAGCTCGTGTTCGTGCTCGCGGTCGAGAAGCTGCTGCAGATCGACGTCCCTCCCCGCGCCACCTGGATGCGCATGCTGCTCGCCGAGCTCAACCGCATCCACTCGCACCTCGTGTGGCTCGGGACCGCCGCCCTCGAGCTGGGAGCGATCTCGATGTTCTGGTACTGCTTCCGCGAGCGCGATCGCATCCTAGACCTGTTCGAGCTCGTCGGAGGCGAGCGGATGCACACGCGGTACTTCCAGGTCGGAGGCCTCGCCGAGGACATTCCTCCTGGCTTCTTCGACGAGTGCGCGAAGTTCGTCGAGGTGATGCCACACGCGATCGACGACTACGAGGCGCTCATCGACCGCAACGAGATCTGGCTCGAGCGGACGCAGGGGCTCGGCCTGCTCTCGCGTGACGACGCCATCGCGCTCGGACAGTCCGGGCCCGTGCTGCGGGCCTCCGGCGTGGACTGGGACCTGCGCCGCGCGCAGCCCTATCTCGCCTACAACCAGGTCGACTTCCGGGTGCCCGTCTACCAAGAAGGGGACGTCTATGCACGCTACCGCGTGCGGATGGACGAGATGCGCGAGTCAGTCCGCATCGTCGACCAGGCGCTGCGACGTCTGCCGGGAGGGGCATGGATTGCCGACGACCGCAAGGTCGTCCTGCCGCCGCGCGAGGAGCTCCATACCTCCATGGAGTCGCTGATCCACCACTTCAAGATCGTCACCGAGGGCTTCCGCGTCCCGGAAGGCGAGGTCTACGTCACGATCGAGTCTCCCCGCGGAGAGCTCGGGTGCTACGTGGTCTCGGACGGCGGGCCGAAGCCGTGGCGGGTCAAGTTCCGCGCGCCCTCTTTCGTCGCGCTCGAAGCGACGGCGACGACGATGCGCAACGCACTCGTCGCCGATCTGATCGCCATCGTCGGCTCCCTCGACACCGTGATGGGCGAGGTGGATCGATGACGACCTACTACGACGAGGTCCAGGCGATCAAGGAGCGCTACCCCGACGCGAAATCGGCCGCGCTGCCCGCGTTGCGGCTGGCGCACGCGAAGCACGGCTACCTGTCGACCGAGGCGCTCCGTGAGTGTGCAGAGGCACTGGGCACGACGCCCGCCTACTGCGAGGCCGTCGCGTCCTTCTACGACATGTTTCATCTCGCACCTGTCGGCCGACACCTGGTCGAGGTGTGCACGAACGTCTCCTGCGCGCTCGTCGGAGCGCGACAGGTGCTCGAGGCCTTCGAGGAGGAGCTCCGCGTGGCCGTCGGCGAGACGACCGAGAACGGCGACGTGACCCTCCGGCCGGTCGAGTGCCTCGGGGGCTGCGGCTGGGCCACAATCGTCGCGGTCGACCACAAGTACCGGACCCACGTACAACCCGGCGACGTTCCCGGAATCGTCCAGGAGCTCCGCGATGGCGACTGACTTGCGGCCGATCGTCCTCGCCGGGGCTGACGAGCACGACCTGGCGAAGCTCGCGGAGTACGAGTCAGTCGGCGGCTACCGCGCGCTCGCCAAGGCCCGGGCGATGACTCCCCAGGCAGTCATCGACGAGGTGACCGCCTCGGAGCTGCGGGGTCGCGGCGGCGCGTTCTTCCCGACGGGGCGGAAGTGGGCGTTCGTGCCCAAGCCGGACCAGAACCCCAACCCGCACTACGTCGTCGTCAATGCCGACGAGTCCGAGCCGGGCAGCTTCAAGGACAACGAGATCATGACGCGGGTCCCCCATCGTTTTCTCGAGGGCTGCCTGATCGCCGCGCACGCGATCGAGTCGCGGCATGTCTTCATCTACGTCCGTGGCGAGTACACCGGACCCTACGAGGTGCTCGTCTCCGCGTTAAAGGAGCTCGAGGAGCGTCCCGACCTCCGCGGAGACGTGACGATCATCGTCCACCGTGGAGCGGGTGCGTACATCTGCGGCGAGGAGACTGCGCTGCTCGAGTCGCTCGAGGGAAAACGAGGGCAGCCGCGCACGAAGCCGCCGTTCCCGGCGATTGAGGGGCTGTATTCCTCGCCCACCGTCGTCAACAATGTCGAGACCCTCGCCACCGTCCCTCCGATCATCGAGATGGGCGGGGCGGAGTACGCGAAGCTGGGCGTACCCGACTCACGCGGGACGCGCGTCGTCTCCATCTCCGGCCACGTCGAGCGGCCGGGGAACTACGAGATCGAAAACGGGTTCAGTATGCGCGAGCTCATCTACGGGCTCGGCGGCGGCGTCCCGAACGGGCGCCGGCTGAAGGCAGTCATCCCCGGCGGCTCCTCCACGGTCATCCTCAAGGACGACGAGATCGACGTCGGCTACGACTTCGACTCGCTGCTGAGGCTCAACACGGCAATGGGCTCGGCAGGCGTCGTCGCGCTCGACGACCGCTGCTGCATGGTGCAACTCGGGATACGCGTCTCCGAGTTCTACGAGCACGAGTCGTGCGGCAAGTGCACGCCGTGCCGCGAGGGAACGCGGTGGATGACGCAGATCCTCCGCAGGCTCGAGTCGGGCGACGCACTGCAGTCGGAGCTCGATCTGCTGCTCGACGTCTGCGACCGAATCAACGGCAAGTGCCTCTGCCCGCTCGGCGAGACCGCGGCGATCGCCGTCGCGAGCTACGTGGACAAGTTCCGCGCCGAGTTTCAGGCGCACATCGACGGAGGCGGCTGCCCATTCGGCGACGCGTCGCCGCTGCACGACGTGCCCGCGCCCGTGTCGCTGCATGCAGGGAGTCCAGCCGCGGCGGAGCTCGTATGACGGTGCGCCTGCGCAAACCCGACACCGTCCGGCTCACGATCGACGACGTGGCGGTCGAGGTTCCGAAGGGGACCGGCCTGGTCGAGGCGGCGCTCGCGGCCGGGATCGAGATTCCCGTCTTCTGCTACGAGCCGCGTCTCGGCGCGCCCGTCGGCGCGTGCCGCATGTGTCTCTGCGAGATCGCGCCCGGCCCGTCGAAGCCGCAGGCCGCGTGCACGCTGACCGCGCAGGACGGGATGGTCGTCCGCACCGCTCTGACCTCGAAGGTCGCCGCGGACGCGCAGAACGCGACGCTCGAGTTCATCCTCGTGAATCACCCGCTCGACTGTCCGGTGTGCGACAAGGGCGGAGAGTGTCCGCTGCAAGACCTCACCTTCCGCTACGGGCCCGGGAACACGAGGATGACGTTCCCGAAGCGAACGTTCGAGAAGCCGATCCCGGTCTCGCCGCTGATCGCGCTCGACCGCGAGCGCTGCATCCTCTGCTACCGCTGCACGCGCTTCAGCGAGATCGTCGCGGAGGACGGCCAGCTGGTGGCGGTCAACCGCGGCGCCGGCTCGATGATCGCCACCTTCGACGACGAGCCCTACCGTGCGCCCTTCAGCGGAAACGTGATCGAGCTGTGCCCGGTCGGCGCGCTCACGTCGACCACGTACCGCTTCGAGGCCCGCCCCTGGGAGATCCAGGACGTGCCGAGCGTGTGCGGCATGTGCCCGGTCGGCTGCAACATCAATGTCACCACGCGCGAGGGGAAGGTCAAGCGCATCCTGTCCCGGAACCACCCCGAGGTCGACGACGGCTGGCTCTGCGACAAGGGCCGCTTCGCCTACGGCCACCTGCGCGCGCAGGATCGCCTGCGGGATCCACTGCTCCGCGTGCGGCGGCGTGGTCTGGAGGAGGTGTCCTGGGAGCGCGCGCTCGACGAGGCCGAGCGCCTCCTTCGCGAGGCCGACGGCCGCATCGTCACCGCGCTGTCCGGCTCGGAGACGGTGGAACAGGCCTACGCGCTGGCCAAGCTCCTGCGTCAGGGGCTCGACGCGCATACCGCGGTCTTCTGCGAGGAGATCTCCGACGCACTCGACGCCTTCCGCGTGCCGCTGTCGGCAATCCGCGACGCGGATGTGATCGCCGTTCTCGGCGACGTGCCGGTCGTCGAGCGCGCACCGATCGTCGACCTCTGGATCAAGGACGCGCGCCGCAGAGGCGCGCGCGTGCTCTACGACCTGGACGAGGAAGCGATTCGAGAGGCCGAACAGACGATCCTGATCTGGTCGGGGCCCGATGGACACGGCGGCGCGACGGTCGCCGGCCTGGCCCAGCGCCTGGGTGCAACCGGTGCCTTCTACCTCCCCGAGACCGCGAACGGTCGCGGTGTCTGCGACGCCTGGGCTGCTGCAGCGGACGCGGAGGCGACGAATCCCGATCCGATCGGACTGCTGATCGTCTCTGGCGACGAGGCCGCCGCGAACCCGGACGTCCGCGCCCTGGCGGAGCAAGCCGAGCGCGTGCTCGTGATCGCGATGTTCCAGGGCATCGCCGCCGGCTGGGCTGACCTCGTCCTACCAGGGACGAGCTACCTGGAGCGCGACGGCTCGTACCTGAACCTCGAGGGCCGGGTGCAGCGGCTGCGCCGCGCCGTCATCCCGCCCGCGCCTGACGAGCTCGCCTGGCTCTCGAAGCTCGCAGAGCGCTTCGGGGTCGACGTTTCGCCGTATCCGACCCTCGTCTTCGAGGAAGTGTCCGCGATCGCCTTCGGCGGCGTTCCGTTCGGAGAGATCGGCGAGCGTGCCGCGCTCCCGCCGGCTACCGCCGAAACCGAAAGGCTGGGGTCAGACCCCTTCGGGGTCAGACCCCCGCAGTCTGGTTTGCGGCTGGTGCGCTACCGCCCGCTTTTCTCGGGCCCCGCCGTCGAGCGGATACCCGAGCTGCAGTTCCAGCGACCGCAGCCGGAGGTCGAGCTGGCCGAGGAGGATGGACGTTCCCGCGGCATCCGGAACGGCGACGAGATCACGCTCCGCTCGAACGGCACCTCGGTGACATTGCGCGCGCGACTCACCGCCGAGCTCCGGGCGGGGGTCCTGCGCGTGCCGGAGGAGTACGCAGGCGACCTCCAGCCCATCGTGGAGGTGGCGAAGTGAACAACGGCGAGCCGTGGTGGATCTCGCTGATCAAGGCCGCCGTGATCGTGAACCTGGTCATGCTCGCCTTCGCCTACACGACCTGGCTCGAGCGCAAGCTGCTCGGCCGCCTGCAGAACCGCTTCGGCCCGAACCGGGCCGGCCCCTACGGACTGCTTCAGCCGATCGCCGACCTGATCAAGCTTGTTCGCAAGGAGAGCTTCTTCCCCGCCGGCTCGCACGAGTCGATCTACATCACGGCGCCCATCCTTTCGATGTTCACGGCGCTCGCGGCGTTCGCGGTGATCCCCTTCGGCGCCGGCTGGCAGATCTCGCACTACCACGTCAACGGCGTGATCGCGAACGTGTCGATCGGCCTGATCCTGATCTTCGCCCTGGGCTCGGTCGGCGTCTACGGCGCGATCGTCGGCGGCTGGGCCTCGCAGTCGAAGTACTCGCTGCTCGGCTCGATGCGGACGTGCGCGCAGCTCGTCTCCTACGAGGTGTCGCTCGCGCTGTCCGTCCTCGGCGTCGTGCTGATGGGCCAGTCGCTGAACCTCGTCGACATCGTCAACAAGCAGGGCGCGACCATCTGGTTCTTCATCCCGCAGCTCGCGGGACTCCTCGTCTTCTTCTTCGCGATGATCGCGGAGACGAGCCGGCCGCCGTTCGATCTGCCCGAGGCGGACACCGAGCTCGTTGCCGGCTACCACACCGAGTACGGGGGCATGCGCTGGGGACTGTTCCAGACCGCCGAGTACATCAACATGATCACGCTCTCCGGCTTGGCCGTCACGCTCTTCTTCGGCGGCTGGCGCGGCCCGTACGCGCCACTCGGCCCGCTCTGGTTCGTGCTCAAGGTGTTCATCTTCGTCTCGGTGTTCATCTGGATCCGCGCGTCGGTGCCGCGTCTTCGCTACGACCAGCTGATGCGCTTCGGCTGGAAGGTGCTGCTTCCGATCGCGACGATCAACGCCGTCATCACCGCTCTCCTCGTGGTCTGGGTCTCGTAGCCGGATGAGCGTCGCCCGCCTTCGGCTCGCTCATTGGGGGAACCTCCCGGTTCCCCCAAACCCCCTCCACCGGTCCGCCCCGCGGACGGGCGCTTCGCGCCTCCCGGTTTCCCCCCTCGCCCCTTCCCCCACTGATCGACCAAAGGTCGGTCGATGAGCCCTCAGCCGATCGACAGCGTCAAGGGC
>JBKPEC010000109.1:0-13206 GCA_046728195.1 Actinomycetota bacterium | reverse complement strand
CGACGAAGGGCATCGCGTACCAGCGACCCGTAGGGGCGTGGCGCACGGCGCACGGCATGCCGACCGACACGATCACGGGTGTAGCGGACGTCGACTGGTTCTCGTCGCAGCTGCAGTCGCTGATGGGATCGCTTCAGATCAAGGCTGACACGGTGCCGATCTTCGTGACCGACAACGTCCTGCTGTACATCGGACACAACAACTACCCCAACTGCTGCATCCTCGGTTACCACGGTGCCGGAATGCCAATTGGCCACGGCGCCGGTTCGGCCAACGGCAACGGCAAGCAGCCGGTGCAGACGTTCATCTACGCCGCGTGGACCACGCCCGGCACGTACTCGGGCTTCCTGGCGGACTACCTGAATCCGACCCGGACGGCACCTGCCCCGACGCGGGGTCTTGCCGACATCCACGCGCTGAGCCATGAGGTCTCCGAGTGGCTCGACGACCCGTACGTCAACAACGCGGTGCAGCCGTGGTTGACACCGACCGCGCCGCAGTATGGCTGCACCGGCGTGCTCGAGACGGGCGACCCGGTCGTAGGCGTCTGGTTCGGGCTGAATGGCAACAACGAGGGTATGACGGACGGATACAACTACTACGGCCAGTACCACCCGGAAGACGAGGTCTACGCCCAGTGGTTCGGACGTGGCGGGATCGAGCCGCTCTTCGGCAATGCATACAACGCCAACCTGACCTTCATGGGGCCCCTGACGACTGCGATCCCAGGTGGGTACGCGGGCTTCGGCAGCTACGCGCACGGCTGCTAGCTCCAAGTGATCCGCTGAATGGCGAAGGCCCGGCCAGGCGCCGGGCCTTCGTCTTTCGACGCGTCCGGAGAGTTGCTGACTTCAGATCTCTCTGGCAGCATCTCCGCTGAATAGAGGACCGGACGGAGGGCTGTCTATGCGTGTTCGCTTGCTAGTGCTTGCGCTCGTCTGCGTGGTTTCGACGCTCCTGTTCGCCGGATCGGCGAGCGCGATCATCGGCGGGACCCCCGACACAACCCATACCTACGTCGGGCTAGAGGACAACGGCGTCTTCGTCTGCACGGGCACCCTCATCAGCCCTCGCGTGCTGGTCACGGCGGCACACTGCTTTTCTGACAGCACCTCAGTGTTCGGAACAGACGGTCATGGCCATCCGAGGGTGGAGGTGACCTTCGACCAGCAGGGGTTGCTCACGCAACCAGCGCCCACCGAGCACATGGGCACCTACTACTTCGATCCCGGTTTCGGTACCGGCCTGAACGGCGGCGGACTCCCCGGCTTCGACACGCACGACGTCGCCATCATCGTGCTCGACGAATCGCTGCCGAGCCTCGGGCACGGCAGCCTGCCGTCGCTCGGACTGGCTGCGAGCCTGCCGACCGGAACGAAGGTCGACATTTCCGGCTACGGCGTGCAGCACTTCGGGAAGCCCGACCCGTGCGATCCGAACTGCAGGAAACAACCGGATGCATTCTTCACGCGATTCGGCGCAACCTCGAACCTGCTCAGCGTTGGGAAGGGCACGCTCGGTGAGTTCATCAAGATCTCCGGCAACACCTCGCAAGGCAAGGGCGGCCAGTGCTTCGGCGACTCCGGCGGCCCGATCTTCCTCGGAGGAACCCGCACGCTGATCGCTGTGACGGCGTTCGGCACGAACCGAAACTGCAGCGGCGTCGGCTACGACTTCCGGCTCGACACGACAGAGGCCCAGAGCTTCATCTTCGGCACCCTGGCCTCACTCGGCCTGTCGCTGTGACTTGACATACCCCAGGCGGGTATAGTCCGCCTGGGTGTACGGCTACTCCGAGCACAAAGACGCGCTGATCAAGCGCCTGCACCGGATCGAGGGCCAGGTACGAGGGGTCGAGCGCATGCTCGAGGAGGATCGGTACTGCATCGACATCCTCACGCAGATCGGGGCCGTCTCGACCGCGCTCGAAAGCTTCGCACTGGAGATCCTCGGCGATCACGTGAACCACTGCGTGGCGGACGCTCTCGCCTCCGGTGACGAGAAAGAGGCAACGGCGAAGACGGCCGAGCTTCTCGCCGCGGTCCAGCGGTTCGCCAAGACGCAGTAGCGGCGATGCTGGTCGGGCTCGCCGTCGGTGAGGAGCTGTGGCGGGCGCTCAGCTTCGCCATCGGCATGACCTGGGAGGTGCTGTGGGCGCTGATCCTGGGCTTCGCGCTCTCGGCCGTCGTCCAGTCCGTCGTCTCGAAGCGCGAGATGCGGCGGCTGCTGCCGGACCACTCGCCGAAGACGCTCGCGGCCGCGACCGGTCTCGGCGCCGCCTCGTCCTCGTGTTCCTACGCCTCGGTCGCCCTCGCCCGCTCGCTCTTCCGGAAGGGCGCCGACTTCACGGCGGCCATCGTGTTCGAGATCGCTTCGACGAACCTGGTGATCGAGCTCGGAATCATCATCGCGGTCATCCTCGGCTGGGAGTTCGTGCTCGGCGAGTTCGCCGGCGGCCTGGTGATGATCGTCCTCCTCGCCCTCCTGTTCCGGCGCTTCCTGACCCGGCGGCTGGTCGCGGAGGCGCGAGCGGAGGCCGAGAAGGGTCGGCTCGGCTCGATGGAGGGCCACGCTGAGATGGACATGTCGGTGGAGAACAGCCGCCCCATCTGGCAGCGGTTGCTCTCGCCGGCGGGCTTCACCGCGACCTCGAACTACTTCGTGATGGACTGGGCGGCGGTCGCCCGAGACGTCTTCGGTGGGCTCCTGATCGCCGGCATGCTCGCCGCCTGGGTGCCCGAGTCCTTCTGGCAAGGGTTCTTCTTCGTCGACCATCCCACCCTCGCGAAGCTGTGGGGCCCGCTCATCGGCCCGCTCGTCGCAATCCTGAGCTTCGTCTGCTCGATCGGCAACGTCCCGCTCGCCGCAGTGCTCTGGAACGGCGGCATCAGCTTCGGCGGCGTGCTCAGCTTCATCTTCGCCGACCTGATCATCCTGCCCATCCTCCTGATCTACCGGCGCTACTACGGCGCAAGGATGACCTGGTTCCTGCTCGGCACGTTCTACGTCACGATGGTCCTGGCCGGTCTGGCGGTCGAGTTTCTGTTCCAGGGGCTCGGGATCGAGCCACAAGAGCGCAACGCGAAGGTGGTCGAGGCGTCGGTGACGTGGAACTACACGACGTTCCTCAACATCCCGTTCCTGTTGCTCGCGGCTCTGCTTCTCTGGCGTTACTTCCGGCGAGGCGGGGGCTTGGAGATGCTGCGCGCCATGAACGAGGCGGGCCACGAGCACCATGCGCGCCATGCGCACGGTGCTCACGCCCATCATTGAGCACGCTCAGGAAGTGGGCGCCCTCGTGTAGGTGAGGATGACCACCCCGTCGCCCACAACCTTCGAGTCAGCGAGTCGCAGCGGCTTCTTGTCGTTCGTCTCGCCGAAGAGACGCTTGCCGCTTCCCAACACGACCGGGTAGACCATGATCCGGAGCTCATCGACGAGGTCGTGCTCGATCAGGTACTGAGCGAGCTGCACGCTGCCGTGGACGACGATGTCTCCGTCGAAGTCGGCCTTCAGCTTCTCGACCTCGGCGGCGATGTCGCCGTTCAACACGGTGGAGTTGTTCCACTCTGGAGCCGAGAGCGTCGACGAGACGACGTACTTCGGCATGCTGTTGAACTTGTCGGCGAACTCGCCCTCGCGAGACGGCCACGCTTCGGCAAACCCCTCGTAGGTCACTCGCCCGAGCAGCAGCGCGTCGGTTGCCATGGCCTCGTCGAGTTTGAACTTGTCGCCCTCGTTGCCGCGTGGGATCTCGAAGCTCCAGCCTCCGTACTTGAAGTTCTCGGATCCACCGGGATCCTCGACGACCCCGTCGAGCGACGCGAACTCCGTGACGATGATCCTGCCCATTTTTCGAGTCTCCTTTCCGTCTTGTCGTGTTCGGCAGCTATGACCAAGAGTGCAGCACGAACTCATCGGTGCCGCGGACGGACGAGTTTTGCCCGTCGAAAGAAGCGGCGCGAGTCTAGGCGGTCGCGGTGATGGTGATGCCGCCCCGCGCCTTCTGCCGGAGGGTGACGGTGACCTCGTCAGGGGCGAGGCCGAGCGCCTCCGCAACGTCGTCGCGGATCTTGACCGCCAGCGCCTCGCAGAAGTGTCCTTCATCTCGGAAGCGGTTGAGGTAGAGCTTCAGGGACTTCGACTCCAGGCAGCGGTCGGTCGGGCTGTACTCGATCGACGCCACGTACAGATCGGGCTGGCCGGTGACCGGGCAGACCGCGACGAGCTCGTCACTCGTCATTTCGACGTAGGAGACCCCCGGATTCGGGAACGTCTCCAGGCCTGCGTAGTGCTCGGACCCGGCGTGGCCCAGGGCCACGAACTCCGTCGACCGCGCCCCGGCGTCCATCGCCGTACTGTACGCCCGCCATGGCCGGTCGGGTCTACCTCGCAGGACCTCCCTTCGCGGAGGAGTACAGGCGCCGAGCCGCAGCGCTTCTGCACGCGGCCGGGCTCGAGCCCGTCGATCCAATGCGGCGGGACTTCCGAGGGAACACGGCCGGCCACGAGACCGAGATCGTCGAGGGAGACCTCGAGGACATTCGCGGGTGCGACGCCGTGCTCGCCTCGTTTACTGCTCCCGACGAGGGAACGGCGATGGAAGCCTGGTACGCGCACTCGCTCGGGAAGCCGGTTTTCGCCTACACGGGCGGCTCACCCGTTCACCCCTGGGCGGCCTACGTTGCAGTTACGACGGACGCTGACCTCGAGCATGCGATCGCGGCGCTGATTCGAACGCTCGACCAGGGCAGGGTGAGGCAGCGATGACCGATCAGGTCGTGCTCGGCCTCGACGTGGGGGGCTCGCACGTGAAGCTGCTCCTCTCGACCGGTGCCGTCGAACGCCGTCGGTTCGCCTCGGGACCGGATCTCGGGCCGCAACAGTTGCTCGAGGGCGTGATCGCGGAGACGCGCGACTGGTCGTTCGACGTCGTGTCGATCGGGATTCCCGCGGTTGTCCGTACCGGTCGGATCGTCGCCGAGCCCGTGAACCTCGGGTCGGGCTGGGTGGGATTCGACTTCCAGGAGGCGCTCGGCAAGCCGACCAAGGTGGTCAACGACGCGGCCATGCAGGCGCTTGGAAGCTACGAGGGCGGGAAGATGCTCTTCCTCGGTCTCGGCACCGGGCTCGGCTCGGCGCTCGTTGTCGACCAGTTCGTCCTGCCGATGGAGCTCGGCCATCTTCCGTATCGGAAGGGCACGTTCGAGGACTATGTCGGCGCGCGTGGGCGGGAAACGCAGGGGCACAAGAAGTGGCAGAAGGCAGTCGTCGAGACGATCGAGAAGCTCAGCGCTGCGCTCGAGCCCGACTATGTGGTGCTGGGCGGAGGAAACGCCGACAAGCTCGACCAGTTGCCGCCCGACGTTCGGATCGGTGCGAACACCAATGCCTTCCTCGGCGCTTTCCGTCTCTGGGATCCTGCGATGCCGGACCTTATGGCCACGAAGTGACACGCTGGTGTCGGTCCGGTGGCCGCGGCTTGTCACGCTGAGCTGCGTTGGCACAGTCGAGGTGCACTCTCTCCCCGAACGAGGAGGAACCATCAGCGAGCGTTGGACCCAGGACGAACCCGAGGAAGACCAGTCACCGCCTGCACCTGACGAGCCCGAGCGGATGAGCAACGTCGCCGTCCCCGAGCTCGACGACGACTGGGAGGACTAAGAAGACCCGGTCTCGCGCTTGAGAGGGAGCGCGCAGCCCGGCTCGTGCTTTTCGGCGAGGCGGAGCAAATGCCCATGGAGACTTGCGCGCTCCTTCTCGCTCAGCGGCGAGAAGAAGTCGTCCTCCATCTCTCTCGCGAGCGCACGAACGCGTCGCAGCATCTTCTTACCGTCGTTTGTCAGCCGAACAATGTGACGGCGGCGGTCGTTGGGATCCCGACGACGCTCGACCAAACCCTTCTCTTCCAGCTCGTCGAGCAGCCCGACCAGCTGACCACGGTCGTACCCTAGGCTGTCCGCGATTGAGCCCTGCGTCTCCCGCGAGCCCTCGTCGAGCGCGACCAGGATTGCGTGGTGGTACGGATGAAGGCCGACCCCCTCGTAGGCCCTCATCGTCCGCTCCTTGACGGCGAAGCCCAGACGCTTCAGCAGAAACGAGGTCGAGGCGACCAACTCCTCCGGTAACCGAGGAATCTTGGGAGTAAGCGCTTCGTTGGGACTTGCCAGGGTCACGCCAATAGATTAGCGCGCCCAAAGGTTGGTGTGCTATAACGTTGTAGTCACCAACGATTGCGGAGGCCAACTGCGTGAGCATACGCACAAAGACTGACCGGCGCTGGAGCGCCCTTGCTCTGATCGTCACCGCCCAATTCATGGTCATCCTCGACGTCGCCATCGTGAACG
Source organism: Actinomycetota bacterium (assembly GCA_046728195.1). Lineage (GTDB taxonomy): Bacteria > Actinomycetota > Thermoleophilia > Gaiellales > Gaiellaceae > 3-1-20CM-4-69-9. The sequence continues at coordinate 6,859 of JBKPEC010000109.1, read as the reverse complement.
TGGCGCTACCGTCGATCAAGGCCGACCTGCACTTCTCGGAGACCAACCTCCAGTGGGTGATCTCGGCGTACGCCATCATGTTCGGTGGCGCCTTGCTCCTGGGTGGCCGGCTCGCCGACTTGCTCGGCCGCCGCCGTCTTTTCATCGCCGGGCTGGCGTTGTTCGCCACGAGTTCTCTGCTGTGCGGACTGGCCTGGTCGGAGGGGTCGTTGATTGCCTTTCGTGCGGTGCAGGGGCTCGGCGGCGCGCTGCTCGCGCCCGCCGCCCTTTCCCTTCTGATGACGACCTTCGCCGAGGGGCGCGAACGGAATCTCGCCCTGGGGATCTACGGCGCGGCGTCCGGTAGCGGCGCAGCAGCCGGTGTCCTCCTGGGCGGCGTACTCACCTCGTACCTGAGCTGGTCCTGGATCTTCTTCATCAACGTCCCCGTCGCTGTTGCCGCCATTGCCCTCGCCCCTCTCCTCTTGCGCGAGAGCCGAGCCGAGCTCGCGCATCGTCACTTCGACGTTCCCGGCGCCACCTCGATCACCGCCGGCCTGATGCTGCTCGTCTACGCGACGACGCGCGCGACGAGTGACGGCTGGACGGCAGGCAGCACGATCGCGCTTCTCGCGGGCGCGGCGGCACTCGTTCTGGCGTTCGTCGCGATCGAACTACGGTCGCCGTGGCCGCTGCTTCCGCTGCGAATCTTTCGATTGCGGACGCTGACGGCTGCGAATGCGGCGATGGCGATCATCGGCGCCGTCGCGTTCTCCGAGTTCTTCCTGCTGACCCTGTACCTGCAGGACGTCCTCCACTACTCGGCCGTCCAGAGCGGTGCCGCCTTCAGCGGCTTCGCACTGGCCGTGGTCGTGATGTCAAACGTGGCGCAGGCCATCGTCGGGCGGTTCGGCGTGCGACCGACACTCACCGCCGGCTTGCTGGTCTCTGCTGTGTCCGTCGCGGCGCTCACGCGGCTGCCGGTGGACGGTCACTACTTCTGGGACCTCTTCCCCTGGTTCGTGCTCGGCGGCGCAGGGATGGGGCTCTCTTTCGTCCCCGTGACAATCGCGAGCCTCACCGGAATCGACCGCTCTGACGCGGGCGTCGCTTCGGGCCTGATCAACACGAGCCGCCAGATCGGCGGCGCCATCGGCATCGCCGTGATCAGTGCAATCGCCGCAGCCTCGACGAGCCACTACTTGAACGCACATTCGGCTGTCACAGCGACGAGCAGCGTTGCGCTCGACCACGGGTTCCAGACCGGCCTTTACGTCCTGACGGGCCTGCTCGTGCTGGGCGCGCTGATCGCAGCCTCGCTGCTGAGACCGGCGCCCGCCCCGAGCGCCGACGCCGTCCCTGCTGACGAAGAGATGACAGCGATGAGGGAGGCCGCCTGATGACCGTCACAGCAGCGAGTACTTTCCGCGAGCTCGACGATCTTGTCCTGCACCTGAAAGGTCTCGTGCTCGTTCGTCGTCTGCGCGAGCAACGCGGCGCCGACGAGGACGAGCTCCAGATGTATCGCACCGAGATCGAGCGCGTCCGGGATCAACTGGCGAGTATCGTCAAGCGGCGCTGAGTCGCAGCGAGACGTTCAGGAGGTGACCGCGGCGGTGCTTGCGGCCGCGCCTGCGGCGGCTTCCTCGTTTCGGCGAATGAGGAGGTAGCACGCCAGCAGCGCGGCGATGATTGCCTCTTGTTCGTCGAGGCCGGGGTCGATCTGGATGTCGCCGGTGGAATGAAAGAGGCCGGTGCGCACGCGCGCGCGGAGCAGCGGTTGTCCATCCAGCCTGACGAAACCGAAGCCCTGGTTGTGGCCCAGGCGTTTCCACTCCGCCGTCAGGCTGTCGAGTTGGAGGACTCGCCGGCGCCCGTCCGGCTCGAGGCGCGCAAGCTCACGATCGGCCTCGTCGAGTACGGCATAGCCACGACGAATCCGGCCGTGGCGCTCGATCCGTAGCTCACCGTTGGGTGTCACCCCTTCCGCGCCCGAGCGAAACACGGGGATGCGAAGCAGAGCCTTCTGCTCGTCGCCCTCGCGAAGCTGCCACTCCCGCCTGCGCGCCGTGGGCTGCACGAGTGACCAGATCCGTTGCACGGATTCACGGTATCGGGCAGCGGTTATGCGAACATACGTTCGTGCAGGAAGCGACGATCTTGCATGCGGACGCCGATTCGTTCTATGCCTCCGTCGAGCAACGCGACGATCCGCGGCTGCGCGGCAAGCCGGTCATCGTCGGCGCCGGGGTCGTGCTGGCGGCGAGCTACGAGGCGAAGGCGTACGGAATCCGCACGGCGATGGGTGGTCACGTGGCACGGCGCCTGTGTCCGTCTGCGGTCGTCGTCTCGCCGCGCATGTCTGCCTACGCCGAGGCAAGCAAGGCGCTCTACCGGGTATTCGACGACACGACCCCGGTCGTCGAAGGGCTGTCGATCGACGAGGCCTTCCTCGACGTACGCGGGATGCAACGGCTTGCCGGCAGCCCAACCGAGATCGCGGCCCGGCTCCGGCGTGAGATCCGCGCCCGAGTCGGACTACCGGTCACGGTTGGCGTAGCGCGAACGAAATTCCTGGCGAAGGTCGCAAGCGGCGTCGCGAAGCCGGACGGCCTGCTCGTCGTGCCGCCTGAACGCGAGCTCGACTTCTTGCATGCCCTTCCGGTCGAAAGGCTCTGGGGCGTCGGGGAGGTCACTGCAGAGAAGCTGCACCGGCTCGGGCTCACCACCGTCGGGGCGGTCGCCACGCTCTCGGAGGACGTGCTGGTCTCAGCGCTCGGGCAGGCGGCCGGACGGCAGCTTCACGCGCTCGCGCACAACCGCGATCCGCGTCGGGTGCAACCGCGCCGCCGGCGAGGATCAATCGGCTCGCAGTGCGCGCTCGGCCGCCGGCGCCGCTCGCCGGAGGAAGTCGACCACGTACTGCTCGGACTGGTCGAACGCGTGACAGGACGTATGCGCAAGGCGCGGCGCGTCGGTCGAACCGTCACGCTCAGGCTCCGCTTCGACGACTTCTCTCGGGCGACCCGCTCGTTGACGCTCAGCGAGCCGACTGCGGAAACGCGAACGGTCATCGACACCGCACGTGCGCTGTTTGCCACGGCGACGCCGATGATCGAACGACGCGGTCTCACCCTCGTCGGCATTGCCGTCTCCAATCTGCAGAATGACGTGCCCGCGCAGCTCCTCCTGCCGTTCGACGGCCGAGGCGGCCTCGCGCTCGACCTGGCGGTCGACGAGATCAGGAACCGCTACGGATCGGCGTCCATCGTCCGCGCCGTCCTGCTCGGACGCAGTTCTGGACTGACGATTCCTCTGCTTCCGGACTAGCCGGAGTAGTCGAAGTCTCGGCGGAAGGCGCAGGTGCCGCGCAGCTCGAAGTCGAACGGCCGGTCGTGGACCAGGACCTCGTCGTTGATCAGCTCGGTGCCGGGCCGGTCGTGGCCGGGCACGATGCACGAAACGGCCGACTCAGTCTCGAAGGGCGTGTTGGCTCGCAGGACAATCGAGTCGCCGACGCGCGCTTCCCCGTCGCCGAACTCGATCCGAGCCTTCCGCACCTCGGCCAAAGCGGTCGCTTTGCGGACCCAGGGCAGCGTGAGGATGTGCTCGCCGCCGAACCGCCCGAGCAGGATCTCGCCGAGCTCGTCAGGGCCGTCGACGTACAGGACGAGCGTCCACGGTGACCGCGGCTCGTCGTCGCTGTACGAGTAGGTCATGAGCGCGCCCGAGCCTGAGAGGGGAACCCCGTCTGCCTCGCCTTCTTCGACCAGCCAGTTCAGCGCTCCGTAGCACACGCCGTGGGTCGACCTCCCGCCCGACATCCCGTCGACCGTGCGGCACGGGCAGATCGCGTCGCAGTTGCACGCCTCGAGGTAGATCCCGGCGATGTGAAAGCTCACAGCGGCGGGGCCGATCATAGAGCCCGACCCTGGTTCCGATGACTTAGTGGCTCTGAGCCACTAAGTCGGATTCGGATCAGGGTCGCCTCGGGGTCATTCCGGATGGCGACCAAGCCTGGGTCCGGCGATTCTGCCTCTATGAACGAACACACCCACACACTGGAAAACGGGGCGGCGAAGCGACTGGAGCGGAGCCGCTCGGACCGGATGGTGGCTGGCGTCTGCGGGGGCCTGGCCCGGTACTTCGACATCCACCCCGCGTTCTACCGGGTCGGATTCGTCGTGCTGACGTTGCTCGGCGGCGCCGGCATCCTCATCTACGCGGCCGCAGCTCTCGTCATCCCCGACGAGGGCAAGGAAGACTCGGTCGCCACCGCGGCCCTGCGCAATCGTCGCGACCGCCCGTGGCCGCTGATCGGCCTCGCGCTGGTCGGTGTGGCGCTCGCGTCGCTCCTCTCGCACGCAACGCTGTGGCCGCACGGCGACGCGTGGTTCCTGTTGCTGGTGGCCGGTGCCGTGATCCTCTGGATCACCCGTCACAGCACCGAGGTCGCGAGCGACGACGCGTCGGCGCTGGCCGCCGAGGACTCTCGACGCCTTCGTCGCGTCGGCAAGGGTCTGGCGATCGCGGCCGGCACGATCATCGCGTTGACGCTGGTCGCCGCCGCCATCTTCGCCTCCATCTTCCACGTGCACGTCGGGCGGGGCGTAGGCGACCGGAACTACGTCGTCGCGGGCTCCCAGGACTTGCACCGCAACTATCGGCTCGGCATCGGCGACCTGAACGTCGACCTGCGCAACGTCAGCCTCCCCAGGGGCGAGACGCACGTCGCTGCTCGGGTCGACGCCGGGAACTTGCGCGTCGTCGTACCCGAGGGAGTCGCATTGCGCGTGCACGGCGACGCGCAGCTCGGTCAGGTCGAGGTACTCGGGCAGATCGCGGACGGTCGCAACGTCGACAAGAACGTCGCTCAAGCCGGGAAGCGGATCCTCGTCCTCGACGCCCACGTCGGCGTGGGCAAGGTGACGGTGACGCGGGCCGTACGATAGGCCCGCATGCCGATGCGGGCTTTCACGACGAATGTCGAGGGCCGTGTGCTCGCGGGCGTCTGCGCCGGGATCGCGCAGGCGCTCGGCGTGGACGCCACGTTGGTCCGTGTCGTCTTCGCCCTGCTGGCGCTCGCCGGCGGAGCCGGGATCGTCCTCTACCTCGCCCTCTGGGCGTGGTCGAAGTCCGAGCGGGAGTGGTGGACGATCCTGCTGCTTCTCGTGGCTGCATCTCTCTTGCTGAAGGCGGTGGGTGTCTCCGACCGCGGGGTCGTGGGAATCGTCCTCGTCGCCGCCGGCCTCACCCTTGCCTGGAGAAAAGGCGGGGGCTTCCGGGCGGACGCACCCCTTTCGATCGGCGGGATCGCGCTCGCGGGCCTCGGCGCAGTCGTGCTCCTCGAGCAGGGGACCGCCCCGACCCGCGTCCTCGCACCCGGCGCGGTCGCGGGCGCGCTCTTTCTGCTCTGCGGGCCCTGGCTCTGGCGCCTCGCGCTCGAGCGCGACGCCGAACGCGCCGCTCGGATCCGCACGGAGGAGCGGGCGGATGTGGCGGCGCGCGTTCACGACTCCGTGCTTCAGACGCTCGTGCTGATCCAGCGTCACGCCGATGAGCCGCGCCGGGTTGCCTCTCTTGCGCGCCGCCAGGAGCGCGAGCTGCGGGGCTGGTTGTACGCGGACCAGCCGCTCGGCGACGACGGCTCGTCTCTGGTTGCCGCGCTCTCCGCGGCCGCCGCCGACGTCGAGGAATTGCACGGCGTGCGCGTCGAGATCGCGAGCTCCGGTGACGCACCGCCGGACAACGCGCTCGTGCTCGCGGCACGCGAGGCGATGACGAACGCGGCGAAGTTTGCCGGGGTCGAGGAGATCGACGTTTACGCGGAGGTGACCGATGCCGAGATCGCCGTCTATGTCCGTGACCGCGGTGTCGGCTTCGATCCCGCTGCCGTTCCCGACGATCGGCGAGGCATACGTGAGTCGATCAAGGGACGGCTCGAACGAGCCGGCGGCAGCGCCGCTCTCACGAGTCGGCTGGGTGGCGGCACCGAGGTCGAGCTGAGGCTGCCGCGATGACGCGCCGAGTCGTGCTCGTCGACGATCACGGCCTCTTCCTCGCGGGCGTGCGCGCAGAACTGGGCGACGCGGTCGACGTAGTCGGAGAGGCCCAGACCGTCGCCGAAGCCGTCCCGCTGATCAAGGAGCTCGATCCCGATGTGGTCTTGCTCGACGTCCATCTTCCCGATGGCAGCGGCGACGCGATCATCAACGCCGTCGCCTCCGAGCGCCCGGCGGTGAAGTTTCTCGCGCTCTCCGTCTCCGACGCTGCTGAGGACGTGATCGCCGTCATCCGCGCCGGAGCACGCGGGTACGTCACGAAGACGATCGACGCCGACGAGCTCGCAGCCGCGATCGAGCGCGTGGCGCACGGAGACGCTGTCTTCTCGCCACGATTGGCAGGCTTCGTGCTCGACGCGTTCCGCGCCGGCGTCGAGGTGGCCGGCGACGCCGACCTGAACGAGCTCACGCCTCGCGAGCGCGAGGTGTTGCAGCTGATCGCCCGCGGCTACATGTACAAGGAGATCGCAGCGCGGTTGCACCTGTCGGTCAAGACGATCGAGAGTCACGTCTCGAGCGTGCTGCGGAAGCTGCAGCTGTCGACGCGACACGAGCTGACGCGCTGGGCGACGCAGCACCGCCTCGTATAGCTCTACCAGCCTGGCAGCTCGGCGAGGCCGTCCGGACTGGTGCGCCGCTGTAGGGTCGCGTGCGTGACCAGTCCGCAAAGCGGGATCTTCGCCCTAGGCACCGCCTCGCACGCCTACCTTGAGTTCGACTCCACTCGCGCGGGGCGTGAAACGGAGCTGGTGCCGGCGATCGCTTCCCTCCGCGAGCCCCGGACGACGATGGGTGGCGTCAATCTCGTCGCCGGGTTC
>JBKPEC010000108.1:0-22123 GCA_046728195.1 Actinomycetota bacterium | reverse complement strand
GAGTGTATGGAGCGGCGAGGCTGCACTTCACGCGCGGTGGATCAACGCCACCTCCGCGGGTTGGACGTGAATTCTCGGTCGTGCCACTAGCGGACGGCCGGAGGTGTATAAGTGGCGAAGTCGTAACGGGATTAGAGCTCGATTGAGAATGAGCGCTGGATCTCTTGAGGCAGGCGAGGCGGCAGATAAGCGCGGAGCGGCGCCTCTGTGAGCGTTCCCGGTTGGAACCGGATCGGCGCGGGCAGCGGGATCGCCTTCGCAGTGCTGGTGCCTGTCGGATTCAGCGTCGCCTTCGCGGGTTCGACGCTCACCGACCTCGGGTCGTCGAGCGCCACGATCGCCAAGGCTTTCAGGAGTCCCGCGCCGACGCGGCTGTGGGTCGGTGAGTACCTCGAGGTCATCGCGCTGCTGCTCTTTGTCGTCTTCGCCGCGAGGGTGCGGGTTTCGCTGCGGCGGGTCGAGGGCGACGCGGGCTGGCTCTCAGCCACCGCCTTGGGCGCCGCGCTTGTCTTCGCAGCGAGCTCGATGGTTTCGTTCGCGACAACGGGCGCGGCTTACTACCGAGCCGGACACGGGATCGACCTGCAAGTAGCGAGAGCCCTGACAGACGTCGGAAGCTTTGTACAAACGATCAACAGTGGCGTCATCGGGGTCTTCCTCGCTGCGGCGGCCGCGTCGATTCTGTCTTTCCGTGCGTTCAACCGCTGGTTCGGGTGGGCTGCGGTGGCCTTGGCCGCGATCTTCTTCGTGGCTATGGCGTTGCCGAAGTCCGGGATCGCGGTAGCGCCCCAGCTCCTCTTCAGCATCTGGGCGATCGCACTCAGCATCGCCATGCTCCGCCGCGAAGTCGAGCGATAGGCCCCATAGACGGGTGGGTTCCGAAACGTCTGCGACGGCCCGCGAAGACATAACGATTGCCGCTCGGGCTCGGCTTGCGAAGATCCTACTCGTGCAGGTCTACGCCCTTACGAGCTCGCAACGTCTCTACGAAACGCTCGACGTCTTCCTTACTCGCGAGGCGGCCGAGGCCGAGCTGCGCGAGATCCTCGAGGACGAGCCGGACTGGAAAGACGTGCTTCGCGTCGTGCCGATCGATCTTGACGACCGCAACGTCTCGGCGAACTAACTGGAGCCCGAGCGGCCCACTTTAAGTTTCGACGCGGGACAACGAGGCTAAAATCCCCGCGTGCTCGTAGCTGCCTCCACCGTCGCAGTCGTCGCTATCGCGGCGGCGGCCATCGTCGTCGCCCTCCTGCTCTGGTACATCTTGCCCCGAGGGGGCCGAGGCGGCCGACGGCGGGGTCGCAGCTAACGAGCCTCGAGCCTGATGCGGTTGCCGTTTTTTAAAAGGTGGCGTCGCGCCGCACCCCGCCAGAGGTGTCCACGAACTAGATAGAGAGCCCGAGAAGTCGTCCTCCCCAAAGGCAGTTAGCCCTTAGGGGCCGTCAGTCTGGACGAATCAGCTCGGGCCCTGCGTACTAGACGCGGCATCAGCCGCTCGCTTGCGCAGTGGCGAACACGCCCAGGGCCGGCGTTAAAGCGGAAAGCTCTCAACGCCGCAGCTCGGTCGCTGACCCGGGGAGATTGCGAGGGGCCACGATCTCGAGGGAGGCCCTGGACGATTCGCAAGTTAGATTCTAACTCCAGTAACGACTAGCCAAACGGGCCGGCGCCGGGGACGGATCGAGCTCGACGGGCGGGATGTGTCGGCGAATTAGCGCCAAGTCTCGGGTCTCGCGGCGAAGTACCGAATGAGGGTCCCCGGTTCGAGTCCGGGCGTCGGTTCTGGGTTCTTGCCCGCCTTCCTTCGCCTTGTGTGGCGGCGCTAAAGGGGCAGCCCTACGCCAGTGCCGCGCCTGCCCACTGGGAGCGGCGGGCCAAACACGGTGGAACTGCCCCAATGCCTCACCTTAGGGCGGTCTCACACGAGGCGTCTGACCCAGTTGCGTTAATTGAAGGGGTCCGACTTGGAGAGACGTGCTCCGCGTCGTGCCGATCGAGGCTCGACGGTGGGCAGATGTCGGCGAACCAAGACCAGCTGACTACCGAACTCAGACGAAGCGTCATCTTGGGCGCTACGTGCGAGTCGGCTGACGAAGTACGCCGCGCGCTCACAAAACTCTGCAACTACGTCCTGAGCGTAGGCGAGCTAGGGAGTGCCCGCGCCAGAGCGGATAATGACTTCCGTGATCGAGGGGATCTCGATTGCAATCCCCTGTCCACACTGTGGCTGCCTACTTCAAGCTCCGATGAGTCGGGTGCTCGCAGGAGCCGGAGTCTTCTGTCCGGCATGTCAGGTCTATGTCTCTTTCACGGACGATCGGGCTGATGTGAAGGACGCGAATCGTCACATCGAAGAAGCCCTTCGTGATCTCTCGAAGACCATCGAGATTAGGCTCGAACTGTGATCCCCACCCGCAACCTGATGATTCGTCTGCAAGAACGGACGCATTCTCTCTATAGCGCTCCGGAGGCGACTTTCGGCCCTCAGGTGCGGCACTTTGTTCAATGGCTTGAAAGTGAGCCGGTTTTTGCGACTTCTCTTGCTGAACTGCCCCATATCGAACTCAGTGCAGAGGAATGGCTTCAGCAGAATGTGAAGTACGGCGAGGGGCTCAACGTCTCCGCAGAGGAGGACAAAGCGGTCGCTGAGCTTTGGCAGGTCGTTCTTCATCTGGCCGCGCAAGAGAACGTCACCAGTGCCGCATTTAAACTGGTCGTCAACTTCCTTCACGGGACAGGTAACACGAGCGCGGACGCCAATCGGGCCTGTTTGGAGATCTTCGTGGATCCGGTAGTGGCCTGGCTCAAGGAGCGTCTTCTCAAAGATGACCTGTTGCTACACAGTCTCGATCGCTACGCGCGGGAGGCAGCCTGGTTCCGACGAACCGCACTACGAGAGGCCTACCAGGCAGACACAGAAAAGGGCGAGAAGATCCTCGACCATGATCTACGGCACGCTCTTTTTCGGGATGGGGTCGACTTTCCGTTCTCGCAGGCTCAGGGCCCATCGGGACGGCCGGACATCGTGGTCTCAGACGATGAAGCAGAACCGCTGCCGCTCGAGGTGAAGGTCTTTGACCCTGAGAGGGGCCGAAACGAGTCGTGGATTCGCGCGGGCTTCTCCCAGGCGATCGACTATGCACATGACTACCGGCGCGCCGATGGGTACCTCGCAATCTTCGATGTATCGCCAAATGGCCTAGCCGTGGAGGGCGATGATCCCAAGAGCAGGATCCCGACCGTGCTTGGCGATGGCGTGACCGTGTTTGTCGTCACGGTTCCGATCGGCCTGTCGCAGCCAGCGAGCAAGCGAAGACAATCGCGAGTGGTGCTTCAGGCCGACGGTTTGCGCAGCTGACTTTCGCGAGCGGGTAGCACGTTGTCCTTTCATGCCGTCGGTGCTTCAACGACGTAGCCCCGCCCCCCTTCAACCAGAACTAGCCAGCTCGCTCCGTCTTAACCGTTCTGCCTATCCGCACGAGGAAGGATTAACCGTGTCCCTGACCGCTTCCGAACGAGAGACGATCATCACCCTCAACGACGAGGACGAGACGGCCCAGGTGTACACGGCCCAACGCCCCTGGATCACGAAGCTTAAGAGGAACCCGTCCGCCATCCTGCTCGAGGAAGGCAGTCACGACGGCTCAGCATGGGGGAGGTGTGAGTTGCCCAAGGGGCTCGTCTCTCTCCGTTCCACGAAGGTCAAGCGCGAGCTGACCGAGGAGCAGCGGGAGGCCCTGCGGGAGAGGATGGCCCATGTCCGTGAGGCCCGCATAGCGGCCTGAAACTCTACGTAGCTATAAGCATTCTGGAACGGCCTACGGCTCCGAGGGGTAATCCTCGTTCCCGTACTTTGGGCCACACTCGCTGTAGCTAGCTAATCAGGTTTCTTAGAACCTTCCTCCTCAGACACGTCCTCTGGCTCCCGGGAGGACCGTTCTGTCGATAGCAGTTCGAAGTACTTGTCATAGGCCCGCTCTGCGGCCTCTCTTGGTGTGTCTCCTGCCGCCTCGAACTCGGTCTTTTTTGGATTCTCGCTCTCGATGGTCGCGGTCCACCTGCCCTCTGCTGCCACCATCCCAGCAGCCGCAGCCGCTGATAGGTGGAGGCTTAGGTTGGCGCGTGAAAGCGTCTGCTTAATCTCCTCAATACGAGCATGGTCATCCGCGGGAGGGAAGACTAGGCAACTTTGTTTGCTGTTCGCCAGTTGTTGCGCTGGCCCGCAGCTTGGCCCGCACAGCGGCCACACCGCGTAGCTATGCGGGTTCGACCGCGAATAATGTTTGTTTCCTAAACCGCGTGCGCTGGTTCGATTCCGGCCGGGGGCATTTCCCTACCGTCAAGCCCCGCTCGGCGTCAGCACCTTCGCCGTCCAAACGCCGAGGTTTGGAGCAAGCGCCCCCAAGGGCGGTGACATACCCGCAGCGATATTCGACACGAGCTTGGACCAACGTGGCGGCGGAGTTGTCTTACGCCGCGAGGACAGCTCTTTTGGCGCCGTGCCACCCGCACGCTTGACACGCCGCCCCGCGCTTGTTCTCCCAGACCGCGTGCGAGCCGCACCTGCGGCACGTCTTCTCCGTCGATGGATGTGCGTGACACGAAGCGCACGCCCGTTGAAGCCGGGTCCGTTCTGCATTCTTGTGCAGGAGCGCCAGGCTTACAGGGCAGTGCTTTCGGTCACGGCGAAGTTTCGACTCGGCGCTAAGCCGATTCTGGGGGCTGTGCTTTGGAATCTCGGGATCGCCGTGCACGCCTCTCGATCGTAGGCCGAAGTGAGACTGGCTGCAATTAGCCGAACAGATGTCGTTGGGCCGGGGGTACGGCAGGTTAGAGAGTTGGTGCAGGGTCTTCATGCCCGTGCCGAGCGTCAGGGCGTCGCCGCTCTGGGTGTGCCACGCCGGCGCCTCGACCCATCGGTCGGTCGAGCCATGGAGCGATCAGCACCACGACCCCGGCGATGCTCAGTCGGCGAATGGCAACCTCACTGCGAACGTCGCTCCGTGGCCTGGATCGGATGTGACGCGTAGCGTCCCACCCATTCGAGTCACCAGCTCTCGAGAGATGTAGAGGCCGAGCCCGGTGCCGGCAGGGGCCTGCGCGAGTTGGGGATCTGCTCGATAGAACTTCTCGAAGATCCGGTCCTGTTCTGCGAGCCCGATGCCCGGGCCCCGATCCGTTACGTCGACGCAGATCGCTCCGTTCTCTGCCCCGACTCGAACCGAGACGCCGCTCCCGCCGCCGTACTTGACGGCGTTGTCAAGCAGATTCAGGACGACTTGCTGCACACGATCTCGATCGCCCGAGGCTGCGCCCAGGTCGCGCTCGATGTCGAGCTCGATGGTGACCGCCTCTGAAACCCGGCTTGCCATCGCTTCCACCGTGGCGCGCACGACCTCGGCGACGTCGACCTTGTCGCGCGCGATCCTCACCTCCTCCCGGTCGAGCTTGCTCGTCAGCAGTACCTCCTCGGTGATGTGGGAGAGCCGCCTTGCCTCTGCCTCGATCACCTCGAGGAGCTGACGTCGTTGTTGCTCGTCGAGCTCACGCTCACGATGGAGCAACGTCGTGGCGGCACCGAAGACTGCAGTCATCGGAGTGCGCAACTCGTGGGAGATCGTCGCGACGAAGTCGCTCTTCTCATCTTCGAAACGGCGTTCGCTGGTCAGGTCGCGAAACGCGTAGATCCCGCCGGCGGCGCTGTCGACGGCGACGAACGACAGCCAGAAATCGCGCAGCCCGATCCGAACCGGAAGCGTGACTGACCTCGGCGTCCCACCACCGGACGCGATCGGAATGCGTCGCGACAGCTCGTCCCAGTCCGGAATTGCTTCCTCGAGTGGACGGCGGACCACGGTCGTACGGCGGAGGCCGGTGACAAGTTCCGCAGCCCTGTTCCAGAAGCGGACGACTCCTGCTTGATCGAGCACGAAGATCCCGTCCCCGACCGCCTCGAGAACCTGCGCGGCCTGCTCCCGCTCTGCGGCAACCGCACGAGCGGCAGCCCCTGCGGCCTCCAGGCGACTGCGTTCCTTCTGGAGACGAGCAGTGCGCACCGCTGCGCCCATCTGGGCTACGAGTCCCTCGAACAACTCGACCTGCTGCTGGGTGTACTCGCCCTGATCGGTCATCAGCTGCACGACGCCGACGACGTTCCCCTCGTGCTTGACCGGGACCATCATCGCCGCGTTGGTGGCGGCCGGGCCGGCCTCCGGAATCTTGCGCAGCGTCCCGTCTGGATCGACGTTGTAGAACTCCCCTGCTCGCTCGCGCACCTGGGTCGGAACGTCGTTGAAGAGAAGGGACTCGCCGCTCACGATCACGCGGCTCTGCATCCCTCCACCCGCACGGTTCAGCGGCAGCGGCGGCAACGTCGACGGATCAACCGTCTCGCCTTCGTTCCAGGCGTACTCGCAGCGAATGAGATCGTCGGCCGCGTCATAGGAGGAGACAACGAGGCCGTCGTGCGGGATCACCGAGGCGAGCAGGGCCTGAAAGCGTTCGTACACGCGCTCGGGCTCGAGGCCCTCGGCCAGTTCGCGGGCAGCGGCGAGCAGGATCTCGGCGACCCTGGCCTTCCGCTCGAGGTCTTGTTTGCTCATAGGGTGCAAGATTCTGACCGCCGGGACTACGCTCTGCTGTCTTGTCGAATTCGACGTTCTCAATCGCGGGCCACCTGGAGGTCGGCCGCATCGGGTACGGAGGCATGTCGCTGACCGGCCCGGGCGGCTGGGGAGAGCCCCCGGATCCGACGGCAGCGAAGGCACTCCTGCGCCGGGCCGTCACTCTCGGCGTCCGGCTCTTCGACACGGCCGACTCGTACGGTCCGGAGGTCAGCGAACGCCTGCTGGCCGAAGCGCTGCATCCATACGCCGACGGAGTCGTAATCGCGACGAAAGGAGGCTCGATCCGCGAAGGACCATGGGAGCTTCACCCGGACGGTCGGCCTGAACATCTGCGCGCAACGTGCGAGGAAAGCCTGCGCCGGCTCCGGGTCGACCGCATCGACCTGTATCAGCTTCACATCGTTGATCCCGCCGTGCCGTTGGAGGAGTCGGTCGGCGCGCTCGCGGAGTTGCGTAGCGCCGGAAAGATTCGACACGTCGGGCTCTCGAACGTCGGTGTGGATCAGATCGAGGCAGCACGGAAGATCCTCCCGGTTGTCTCGGTGCAGAACGAGTTCAACGTCGGCGAGCGTCGGCGAGAAGACGAGGTCGTCGCCCTTTGCGAGCGTGACGGGATCGCCTACCTCCCGTGGCGCCCCGTCGCCAAGGGCTCGCTCGCCCATTCGCACGGCGCGCTCGGAAAGGTCGCAGCGAAGCATGGAGTCCGTCCTGCGCAGGTCGCGCTGGCCTGGCTGCTTGCGCGTTCGCCGGTGATCGTCCCGATCCCGGGGACGCGCTCCGAGGTCCACCTCGAGGAGAACGTGGCCGCGCTGAGACTCGAACTCAGCCCTGAAGACCTCGCAGAGCTGTCGGAGTACCGGCTGTCCCAGCTCGACGCGCGGCAACTCGCCCGCCGGTTCGTCCCGCCGCGTTTCCGACGCATCGCAGTCGCGGGGCTGCGGGCGGTGCGCCGCGGCTCAGGCTAGAGCGGCAGCAGGAGCCCGCAACCGAGCGGATGCCCGCGCCCCGGCTCGCGCCGGGACGCGGGGAGACAGAGATTGCCTCTAGCCCGTAACCGGCGGAGTGAAGACGCCGAGTACGCCGATCCGCTGACGCGTGCAGGTGGAGTGCGACGGCACCCGGATCTGCAGGATGCCGGGGCTCCGGCCCACGATCACGAAACGCGCGATCCCGCTCGCATTCGTCGTCGCCCGCTTGTTGACGCGCCGGCCGGTGATCACCACGCGCACGCCCTTGACCGGCTTGCCGGCCTCCCGGACTAGCACCCGAACGATCGTGTGTCGGCCAACCGTGACCGTGCGAGGCGTGACCGTCAGCGCGTAGCAGACACTCGGCGGTACGAAGGCACCCTGCACCAGCGTGGTCGCCGAGGCGATGTTGTCGGACGGGTCGTGCTCGTGCTCCCGGCCGGTGACGACCGCGGTGTTGGTGATCGTCCCCGGACTGCTCGGCTTGACGACGACCAGGATAGTCACGAGCTCGTTGTAGGCCACCGAGCCGATCGCACAGCTGATCGGATTGGAGCCCGAGCACGTTCCCTTGGTCGTCGAGACGGAGACGAGTGTCACACCCGAGGGCAGGGCGTCCGTCACGACCACGTTGTTGGCCGTGTCGCCCTTCTTGTTCGTCAC
Organism: Actinomycetota bacterium; assembly: GCA_046728195.1. Classification (GTDB taxonomy): domain Bacteria; phylum Actinomycetota; class Thermoleophilia; order Gaiellales; family Gaiellaceae; genus 3-1-20CM-4-69-9. The sequence continues at coordinate 13,863 of JBKPEC010000108.1, read as the reverse complement.
CGTGATGGTGTACGTCAGCAACCCGCCGACCGAGACCGGGTCTGGGCTGTCGCTCTTGGTGATCGCCAGGTCGATCTCCGGCACGCCTGCGGGCGGCGGAGGCGGAGGCGGCGCCGCGATGTCGTTGTTCGTAACGGTGCAGGTCGCCGTGTCGCCGTAGTGGATGAGCGAGCCGCTGCAGCTTGCGGACTTCGTCGTCGCGTAGCCGGACACAGTTGCCTCGTTGACCGCGTACGGACCCGGCTTGAGCGTCACGACTGTCCCCGCTTCGCTCCCGGGGAACGAGCCCGGGCTCGGATCGGTCCCGCTCACGGTCAGGGTGAAGTCGGCGGCGTGCTTCGTCCCGCCGTTGTCGTTGACGACGTGCTTGATGACCGTCAGCTTCGGAGCGGCCTTCAGCGTGTTCGTGATCGTGCACTCGGCCGTGTCGCCGAAGTGCGCCAAGGTTCCCGAGCAGCCCTCGCTGGAGGTCGTCGTGTAGTTGGCCAGGTCAGTCGCACCCGCAGCGCCCTCGGTGATGGCGTACGCCTCGCCTGCGTTGACGGTGACGTCGATGCTGTCGCCGCAGTCGAGCGGCTCACCGACATTCGACTCGTTGCGCTTGACCTGGAAGCGGTCGCCGGCATTCGCCTTGCCCTCGGGGCAAGCCTTCGTCACGGTGACCTTTGGCGCAGCCCTCAGGGTGTTCGTGATGGTGCACGTCGCCGTGTCGCCGAAATGCGAGAGCGTGCCCGTGCAGCCTGCGCTGTAGCCGGGCGTCTCGTAGTTGGCGAGCTCGGTCGTGCCCGCCGCCGCCTCGGTGATCGCGTAGGGCTGTCCGAGCGGGACGTTGACGTCGACGCTGTCACCGCAGTCGAGCGGGTCGCCGCTGTCCTGGCCGTCGAGCCGGACCTGGAAGCGGTCGCCGGCATTCGCCTTCCCGTTCGGACACGCCTTGGTGACGGTCACCTTCGGCACTTCCTTGAGACTGTTGGTGATCGTGCACTCTGCGGTGTCGCCGAAGTGGGCCAGCGCGCCGGAGCAGCCGTCGCTGTACGTCGTCGTGTAGTTGTCCAGGTCGGTCGTGCCCGCCGCTGCCTCGCTGATCGAGTAGTCCTCTCCTGCACCGACCGTCACGTCCGTGCTACCGCCACAGTCGAGCGGATTCCCGCTGTTCTGGCCGTCGAGGCGGACCTGGAAGCGGTCTCCGTCGGCTGCCTTGCCGTTCGGGCATGACTTTGTGACCGTCACCTTCGGTGCAGCCTTCAGCGTGTTGGTAATCGTGCATTCCGCCGTGTCGCCGAAGTTCACGAGCTTGCCGGTGCACCCGTCGCTGTAGGTGGTCGTGTAGTTGGCCAGATCGGTGGTGGCGGCTCCGCTCTCGGAGATGGAGTAGTCCGCGCCCGGGGTGACGCTGACGTCGATCGTGCCCGCGCAGTCCAGGGGATCCCCGACATTCGAGCCGTCGCGCTTCACCTGGAAGCGGTCGCCGGCGGCCGCCTTCCCGTTCGGACACGCCTTCGTGACGGTCACCTTCGGCGCCCCTTTGAGCGTGTTCGTGATCGTGCAGCTCGCGGCATCTCCAAAGTGCGGCAGCGTGCCGGAGCAGCCCGCGCCGTACGTCGTCGTGTAGTCGGCCAGGTCGGTGGTGCCGGCGGCGGCCTCGGTGATCGAGTAGGCGGCACCCGCCGTGACGGTGACGTCGGTGCTGTCGCCGCAGTCGAGCGGGGCGCCCACGTTCGAGTCGTTCCGCTCCACCTGGAAACGGTCCCCTGCGTGCGCCTTGCCGCCCGGGCACGCCTTGGTCACGGTCACCTTCGGGGCCGCTTTCAGCGTGTTCGTGACCGTGCAGCTCCCGGTGTCGCCGAAGTGAGCAAGCGTGCCGGAGCAGCCTGCGCTCGCCGTCGAGATGTAGTTGGCGAGGTCGGCCGTCCCGGCGGCGCCCTCCGTGATCGAGTACGCGACGCCGGCGGTGACCGGAACGTCGACGCTGCCGTTGCAGTCCAGGGCGGCTCCGACGTCGGAGCCGTTCAGCTTCACCTGGAAGCGGTCGCCGTCGTTCGCCTTGCCGTTCGGGCACAACTTGGTCACGGTCACCTTCGGGGCCGCCTTGAGCGTGTTCGTGATCGTGCAGCTGGCGGTATCGCCGAAATGCAAGAGCGTGCCCGTGCAACCTGAGCTGTAGCCGGGCACCTCGTAGTTGCTCAGGTCTCTCGTACCCGCCGCGACCTCGGTGATCGCGTACGCCTGACCCGCAGTCGGATTGACGTCCACACTCCCGCTGCACGCCAGGGCCGCGCCGGCGTTTTGGCCGTTGAGCTGAGCCTGGAAGCGGTCACCCGCATTGGCCGGGCCGTTCGGGCACGACTTGGTGACGCTCACCTTCGGTAGGGCCTTCCGGCTGTTGGTGATCGTGCAGGTCGCCGTCCCGCCGAACGACAGGGTGCCGGAGCAGCCCGCGCTGAGCGAGCTCGTGTAGTTCGCGAAGTCGGTGGTTCCGGCCGCGGCCTCGGTGATCGAATAGGCCTGCCCGGCGGCCGGATTGACGTCGATGCTCCCACCGCAGGCAAGGGCCGTACCTACGTTCGAGCCGTTCAACTGAACCTGGAAGCGGTCGCCGGAGCTCGCGGCGCCGTTCGGACACGACTTCGTCACTGTCACCTTGGGCGGTGCTGTCAGCTTGTTCTTGAAGGTGCACGATGCGTTCGTGGCGGTCGTGCCGGCCGCAACGGTGGCGGTCGCGGTGCTGCCGTTGAACGTGCAGTTCGTCCCGCTGCCGGAGTCGAAGGTGTAGCCCGAGCTCTGGAGGTTGTTGCTCTCGGTGATCGTGTGTGCGCCGTCACTCACTGTGGAGAAAACGACCTGCCCGTTCGCATCGATCGCCGTGCAGCTGCCCCCGTCGAGTGTGAAGCAGTACTCGCCTGCGTTGGCGGGGACGAAGGTCCCGGTGCCGCGGTCCACCAGCTTCGTCACCGTGATGTTTGGCAACTCGATGATCTGGTTCGCCGGCACGGGCACGTTCTGCTGGCCGGTCTGCGAGACGCCGTCGCCCGGGCTCAGGCGGCTGTGCTGCGAGGAGCCGCTGCAATCGCCGGCCTGGTTCGAGAGCTTGAGCTGGTAATTCACGACGGCTTCGCCGGCCGCCGAAGCGTTGATGTTGAGCGTGACCACCCACTCGCCGTTCGAGGTTCCGAAGGAGTCCGCGGTCGGGCCGCTGGCCACGCTGACGCCTGGAGAGGTGCCGGAGACATTGGAGATGGTGCCGAGCACGAAGTAGTTGTCGAAGAAGAGACAGGAGCCGTCGTTACCGGTGAACCGAACCTGCAGCTGTCCGGACGCAGCGTCGCTGGCCGAGATCGTGAAGCGGAAGTTGATCGTGTCGCCTTCCTTGTACTGGGTGATGTTCCCGGACGTGTACGTCCCGTCGCTCTTCTGCCCCTCGTGCTGCTTGGCAGTAAGGACGGGAGTCGCAGCGAGATGCCGTGTCCTGTTCTTGCCGACCGGCTTCGCCAGCGAGGAGCCGGCGGTGATGCCGATCAGAACGATCAGCGCGATTGCCAACCCGCCGAACGTGGACAGACGAACCCGCTTCTGCGCGGTCGGCTCGGTTCCCTTGTTATCCCTCATCCAAATCCCCTCGTGCTCGCAGTGGTGACGAGATGGCGCCCGGCGGGCGCCATCTCTGCACTCCTTCATAGGCGGAGCACGCCTCGTTGCGACTGGCGGGAGGGCTAGGTCGTTTAGTTCCTTTGGCGAAACCGCCTTGTGACGAGGCTCACCTGCAGTTTCTTGCAATCACTCGAACGAGGGACGCTCATCCGAGGGAGAGCGTCCGATTGAACGACCATGCCCAGGTTGCGGCCGCGCGTTCTGGCAGCGGCTCTCGCCACCGCCTCGCTCTTCTTGCCGCCGCCGGCGCCTGCGCCGGCCCAGGCGACATGCGGCTCGAGTGGATACGCGTACGCCGGGGTGGGCTCGTCGACCCGTGCTTACGGCGTCGCCAGCCATTTGCAGGCCGTCGCAACGCCGGAGGTCCTCAGCGGCCACGTCGCCGGCTGGGTGGGCGTTGGCGGCCCCAACTCGGGGCCGAACGGCACGGACGAATGGATCCAGGTCGGCCTCAGCGCATTTCCCGGCAACTCCTCGAGCAGCCTCTATTACGAGGTGGCCCGTCCGAACGCAACGCCGCTGTATCACGAGATCGCATCCGGGCTCCCCGTCGGGACGACGCGCAAGGTCGCCGTCCTCGAGCTTGCGGGCCGCCGGGGCTGGTGGCGCGTATTCGTCGATGACCGCGCCGCGAGCGAGCCTGTCTTCCTCCCAGGCAGCCACGGTGCCTGGCGTCCGCTCGCGACGACCGAAACGTGGGGGGCCGGCTCATTCGTTTGCAACCGCTTCAGCTACCGGTTCGGCTCAGTAGCGGTCGCGACCAAGCCCGGCGGCGGATGGCGGCGCCTGACGAGGCACTACACATTCCAGAATCACGGCTACCGGATCAGGCGACTGACCGCAACGACCTTCGTCGCCGGCAGCTTCTAAAGCGGGGCTAGCGAGCGACGATCGAGATCGGCGTCCCGACGGGCGCCAGGCGCTCGAGCACACGCGCCGTCGCGTTCGAGACGCGGACGCACCCATGCGAGACGGCTTGACCGAGCAGCCAGGGCTTGCTTGTACCGTGAATGCCGACCTTCCCGCCGCCGGGCCATTCGGTCAGTCGCGAGTACGCACTCGTTTCGAGGGCGAAGGCCCCGAGAAACGGATCGTCGGGTACGAAGCGCGCCGTGACGTAGAACTCCCCGAGGGGGGTCTCGCGACCCGGAGCGCCGACGGCGACCTTCGCGTGGAGCAAGCGCCGATCGCCGCGGAACAGCTCGATGGTTCGTAACCCGCGATGCACCACGATGTGGTTTCGCGTCGGCTCGAGCGCGACCGTCCCAGCCGGAATCCAGCCGACCGTGCCGTTCGGTCGCATGGGCAGGCTGACCTTGAACCAGCTACGTCCGTCGACGCCTGTCGCCTGACCCAGCGCCAGCACGACCTGCAGGCGGTAGTCGGAGCGGAACTGGCGCAGGTAGCGAATGACCGGCGCGCTCCGGTCAGGGGCGGCACGCACTGCGATCTGCGTGCCGATCAGCTCGCCCGCAGCGGGATAGGAAGCAGGCAGCACGATGCCTCTTGCGCTCCAGCCGGCGGGTACGAGTGTCGCAGCGACGAGGAATACGCCGAGCAGACGTGCGACGGTGCGTGGCTTCATCGCCGACTGAATATAGGAAGGCGCGCCGAAATCGAGTCCACCCATTCGGACCGTTTTTGGCCCCGTAGGTGTAGGAATCGCGGAGGTCGATGCGAGCTCGGGTGTTTCCTGCAATCGCTCTGGCGTGCCTGCTCGGTGCGGCGAGCTCGGCAGCGGAAGTTCGAGGGGACTCGACTCCCGTCGGTCCTGGATTGATCGTCTACTGGAAGGAGTCACCTTTCCCCTCGATCTGGGCCATCCGGCCTGACGGAACGCATGCGCGCCGGATCCTGCGCAACCGCCAGAACGCGAAGCGCGCGCGTCTCTCCCCTGATCGGAGCTGGGTGGCGTTCGACGGAGCATCGCCGGGCAAGCCGCCCCTCACCGACTTCGACATCCAGATCGTGCGCGTCGACGGCTCCGGGCGACGCACCCTGACCGACTCCGACTACTGGGACATCGACGCGCAATGGTCGCCCGACGGCGAGCGCCTGAGCTTCACGCGTGGCGGGCGCGGAGATCTCAACTGGCCGCACACCGAGATCTGGACGATGGGACGAGACGGCACCGACCTACGCCGCATCGGCCCCGGCAGCGACGCGCGTTGGTCGCCCGATGGGACGAAGCTTGTGTTCGACGCTCCAGCCGATCGTAGCCAGGCCAACCTGTTCGTCATGAACGCCGACGGAACGAACAGACGACAGCTGCTGGTAACGACGAAGAACGTGGCACCGGCCGGCTGGTCGCCGGACGGAAAGAAGATTCTCTACACGCGCTTCAACGACCAGACCGGCCGCAACTCCGACGTCTTCGTGATGAACGCCGACGGAACGAACCGGCGTAAGCTCGCGCAAGGAGTCGCAGGGTCCTGGTCGCCGAACGGGAAACGGATCGTCTACACCAACTCGTTCCAGCTGCGCATCATGAACGCGAACGGCTCGCACAAGCGCAAGCTCCGCTCGGCAGGCGTGTGGGATCCCGACTGGCGCTGAACGCGCCCATATCCCCTGGGGGACCTCCCGGTCTCCCCCGACCCCCCTCCACCGGCCCGCTTTCGCGGACGGGCGCTGCGCGCTGGGATCCGGACTGGCGCTGAACGCGCCCATATCGTCTGGGGGGAACCTCCCGGTTCCCCCAGACCCTCTTCCACCGGTCCGCGTTCGCGGACGGGCGCTGCGCGCCGGGATCCCGACTGGCGCTAGTTGAGGGAGAGAATCCTCGCCCGCCAGGGACCACTTGGCGCGTCCACGTCGACTTCGTCACCGACCCTCCTTCCGAGCAGCGCCCGGCCGACCGGCGAATCGGGTGAGACGCCTCCCACGCTCGAGATCTCGATCTCCATGCGCTCCCCGTGTTCGTCCTCGATCTCGACGCGCGCGCCGACACCGACGGTGTCGCTCGCGGCAGCGTCGCCCTCATCGACCATGACGGAGCGATCGAGCCGGTCGCGCAGCATCCTGATGCGACGCTCGAGCAAGCCCTGCTCGTTCTTCGCCGCGTGATACTCGAAGTTCTCCGACAGGTCGCCGAAGCTCCGGGCCGATGCAATCGCCTGCACCGCCTCCGCGCGCCGCGGACCCTCGAGCTCCGCGAGCTCCGCCTCGAGCTGCTCCTTCTGCGCCTTCGTCAGCGGCTCGGGCTTTTCGGTCGCCACCAGGAGCAGGTTAGCGGGATCCGTTCTGAGGGTCTTCGTCGAGCACACGACTCCGCAGGGAGCCGGTGACGCGGCGAAAAGCAGCTAGGGCAACCGCGGCGACCAGAGCGCGGAGAGCGCTCCGGCAGCGACGAGCAGGCCGGCGGCCGCCGCGAGGAACAGGTACGTCACTTCGCTACGACCAGGCGTGCGGCCGAGCCGCGAGCCGAGCTTCGAGTACGCGGCCTGGAGGCTCTTCGCGCTGCGGGCCTCGAAGAACTGGCCGCCCGTCCGGTCGGCGATCGCGTGGAGCGTCTCCGGATCCGGCGGGACCGGGACACGGCGCGGCGGGCCTCCGAACGGACTGGGGTTGATGGATCCGCCTTGAGGCGGCCGCCCGTACCCGAAGTCGAGCGTACCGTTCGGGGTCCCAAGCGCAACCGTGTACACAGGAATCCCAGCGGCTCGCGCGCGCTCCGCTCCTTCGATCGGCTGGAGCGTCCCTCTCGTCTGGGCGCCGTCGGAGAGAAAGAGGATCGACACCAGCCCGTGGGCCTGCGCAGGTGCCGAAGTCACGGCGGCGAGATTGGCGTTCGACCCGTTGACGGCCTGCTGCCCGAGCACCACCGCTGCGGCCAGCGCGTCGCCGATCGCCGTCCCGCCGAAAGTCGGGAACCATTGGATCGTGTCGAGCGCCTTCCGCACGAGTCCGTGATCCGTCGTCGGCGGAGCCGCGACAGCTGGATCGCCCGCGAAAGCGATCAGCCCGACCTGGAGACGTTTCGGCACCCGGTCGAGAAACGTGCGCACCGCCGCCGCGGCTGCTCCGATGCGAGTCGGCTTTACATCGCGCGCCTGCATCGAACGGGACACGTCGACGACGAGGATCACGGTCGCGCGGTCCTTCGCCACGAGGGTGTTGTGCTCGGGCCGAGCCACGGCGATGCAAAGAGCTGCGAGCGCGAGCAGGAACAGGCCGAGCGGCACGTACCTGCGCCAACTGCGGCCTTCGATCACACCGGCCAGAACGTCGACGTTGGTGAAGCGGATCGCGTAGCGCATGCGCCTGCGTTCAGCCAGCAGGTAGAGGCCGACCGCGAGCGGGATGACGAGCAAGCTCAGCAGGAGAAGGGGTTGCCCGAAGCTCATTGGGCGACCTCCGCCCAATGAGCTGGGGAGGGGGCGTGCTGACCGGGGGAACCGGGAGGTTCCACCGGCTGTACATCAAAGAAGGGGGCTCGTGGGGGAAACATGGTTTCCCCCACGGGAGCGAACCGAAGGCGAGCGACGCTCATGATCCGCCTCCGCACACCGCGCCGACCTGGACGATCGCGCGCACGGTCTGCACCGACGGCCCCGACCGGACGCGAACCTCGACCCGGTTACCGTTGACCGCGCGCACGGCCGAGACGCTCTGGATCGAAGATTGGTCGGGTGGCGCGGCGGAGTAGAAACCGACGGCGTGCCAGCTCGAGATCAATCGCTCGCTTTTCCCGCAAGAGGCGAGCGCGCGCACCACCCCGGCGCGAAGCCGAACGTTTCGGACGCGGAGCACCGTTGGCTGGCCCGGCGGGAATAGCGCCTCCGGCCGCCGGAATGGCACCGGGCCCCCGCCTCCGCCGGAGGACGGGACGCAACCGAGATGCGGACGGAAGGTCGGCCCGCGCGGAGAGCTCCCCGTATACGAGGCTCTGAACACTGCCGCGCGGCTCGTCGTCACGCCAGGATTGACCGGGCTCCCGATCTTGCCGCCGAACTCGACGTCGATCGCGCGGTCGGTCAGCTCGGTGTCGAGCCCCCCGATGAGATATCCCTTCGGACACGAGAGCTGGAAGTTGACCGGCGCCCGTGGCGCTTTGAGCCCGGCCGGCACGACGACCCACGGACCGACAACGCGAACGCAGATCGGCAGGCCGCGGCATTCGTTCGTCGCGCCCGCGGAGGGGGCGCTCAGCGCGGCGAGGGCGCCGGCGACCAGGAGCATGACGGCGAGCCTCACGGGATCCTCCGGAACCAGAGCGCCGAGAGCGCGCCCCCGAAGAGCAGAAAGGCTGCCGAGCCGCCGGCGAACAGGTCGCCGATCTCTCGTGTCTCCTTCCGCCGGCCGAGCCGCGAGCCCAGGTTCTCGTAGATCTGCTTCAGCCGGGGGTCGCCGAGCGTGTTGAACGACTTGCCGCCGCTCGCCTGGGCAACCCTCTGCATGGTCGCCGGATCAGGCGGTACACGGAGCTGGGCCTGAAAGCCGCCGGGAAGCGGCACCGTCACGATTCCCTCCTGTGTCCCGACGACGACGGTGTAGACCGGAATGTGCAGGTTTCGCGCCTGCAGCCCCGCGACCTCCGGCGTCGTGCGGCCGCTCATCTGTGCGCCGTCGGAGATCACAAGCACAGCGGTCGGCGGGATCCTTCCACTGCTGTCACGCTCGTGCCCGGCAAGCTTGACGGCAAGTGCGACCGCGTCGCCGAGGGCGGTCCCTTGGCCCGCGCGCAGAGATGCGAGCGCGCGATACACGAGCGGCCGTTCTTCGGTCGGCGGCACCGCCACGTACGCGCGACCGAAGAAGCCGATCACGCCGACGCGGAACTTCTTCGGCAGCTTGTCGACGAACGCACGCGCGGCGTTCTGGGCGGCAACGAGACGGGAAGGTCGAATGTCGCGGGAGCTCATGGAGAGTGACGAGTCGATCGCGATCATCACCGTCGCCTCTTCGCGCTTGACGCTCACGCTGGCCCGTGGCCGCGCAACTCCGACGATCATCGCCGCAAGGGCAAGCAGGAACACCGCCAGCGGAAGGTGTCGGCGCCAGCCCGGTGCCGAGTCGACGAGGTTCGGAAGCAGTCCCGGACTCGTGAAACGCGTCGCGAAGTCGACGCGGCGCCGCTCGCGCAACAGATAGAGCCCGATCAGGACCGGCACGACGAGGAGGCCGATCAACGCGAGCGGCCACTCGAAGGTCATCGCCGCAGACCCTTCCGGAGGAACATCGCAAGCGAGCGGAGCCAATCACCCGACGTGCTGAGAACGACGTGCCGCGCTCCCGCCGCGGCGAGCGTGCGAGCCACCTCGGCACGCTCGGCTGCGGCGGCGGCTGCAAACCGATTCCGGAGCCGCGCGCTCCGCGTGTCCGCGCGCACCTGCTGCCCCGTCTCAGGGTCGACGAGCCAGAGAACGCCGGCGTTCGGCAGTTCCTGCTCACGCGGATCCCGGATCTCGATTGCGACCACGTCATGCCGCCCCGCCAGCTCGAGCAGGGGGCGCCGCCAGTCGAGCGGCCCGCGGAAGTCGCTGACGACGATGACCACCGAACGCTGCTGCGCCAACGCACCGGTACGCCTGAGCGCCTCGCCGAGTGACGTGGCGCCGGCGCGACCATTGTCGCCGCGCTCGAGCCGCAGCGCACTCAGGACGCCGATGAGCCCCATCCGTCCCTGCCGCGGCGGCAGCGTCCGCGGATCGGCGTCACCGAACGAGACGAAGCCGAGCCGGTTGCCGCGGCGGGTGGCGACGTGGCCGACCGCGATCGCGACGCCTTCCGCGACATCGGCCTTGCGCCGGTCGGCAGTCCCGAACGCCATCGAGGCGGACGTGTCGAGCACGAGCCACGTGACGAGCACGCGCTCCGCCAGTTGCACGCGCACGTGCGTCACGTCCGTTCGCGCAGTCACGTTCCAGTCGATCCGTCGCACGTCGTCGCCTGGAACGTACGGCCGGACCTGCGCCAGCTCCGTTCCCTCCCCGAGGAGCGTCGAGCGATAGTCGCCCGCGAGAAGACCCTCCATCCGGCGCGCGATGCTCAACTCGAGCGCGCGCAGCAGCATGTCCGGCAGCGGGCCCGGGCCGGGCCGCGCCGGCGTCGGCTCGGACCGGAGCGCGCGCAGCAGGGTCACGCCGCCGTCGAGGGCGCCAGATCGGTCTTGGGAACCGGGACGGCCGACAGCACGCCGTCGAGGATGCTGTCGGGAGAGACGTCCTCGGCGAGCGCCTGGTAGGTCAGCACTAGGCGATGGCGGAGAGCGTCCTTCGCCAACGCCAGCAAGTCCTCGGCCAGCACGTAGTCGCGGCCGCGGACGAGTGCAAGCGCGCGCGCAGCCTGCACGAGGCTGATCGGCCCTCGCGGGCTCGCACCGTAGGCGATGAAGTCCTTCAGCTCCGGCACCCCGTGGGCGGCAGGCTCGCGCGTCGCGGTCGCAATCGTCACCGCGAAGCTCACGAGCGCCGGATCGACGTAGACGCCGAAGACCGCCTCCTGCAGCGCGCGCAGATCATCGAGGGAGAGCGCCTGCCTGAGCTCCGGCGCCTCGACCAGCTGACGCTGGACGATCGTCAGCTCCTCGTCGTGCTGCGGGTAGTCGATCAGCACCTTGAGCATGAAGCGGTCGACCTGGGCCTCCGGCAGCGGATACGTCCCCTCCGATTCGATCGGGTTCTGCGTCGCCATGACGAGGAAGGGCTCCGGCACCGGATAGGTCGTGTGGCCGATCGTCACCTGACGCTCCTGCATCACCTCGAGCAGCGCGGACTGCACCTTCGCCGGCGCACGGTTGATCTCGTCGGCGAGGAGGAAGTTGCAGAACACCGGTCCAAGCTCGGTGTCGAACGAGCCCTCCCCTGCTCGGTAGATCCGCGTGCCGACCAGGTCGGACGGCACGAGGTCTGGGGTGAACTGGACGCGGGAGAATGAGCCCCCGAGCACACCGGCGGTCGTCTTGATCGTCAGCGTCTTCGCCAGGCCGGGCACGCCCTCGATCAGCAGGTGGCCCTGGGCGAGCAAACAGACGAGGACACGCTCGAGCATGTCGTCCTGCCCCGCGATCACCCTCCTGATCTCGAACAGGGCCTGCTCGAGACGCTCCTTTGCCTCGGCCGGCGAAGGTACCGGCCCGCTGCTCTCCTCCGTGGACACCTCAGGCTCCCTCCGTCGCGTGACTACTGGAGTCATATACGACAGCAGGCCAACCTAAGTTTCTCCTGAGAGGCGGCGCGGGCCAATGCTGGACATGGGAACCTCGGGCCGCATAATGTGGGACCCGTGCCGCATTACCTGGTCGAGCGCCAATTTCACGTTGCCGAGAGCGAGATGCCGACGGTTGGGCGACGCTCGCGAGAGGTGATCGAGCAGCAGTTTCCGGAGATCACATGGCACCACAGCCACGTGGTCGTCGACGAGGAGGGCGGCGTGAAGTCCTTCTGCGTGTACGACGCGCCGGACGAGGAAACCGTGAGGCTTCACAGCACGCAGCTTGGGTTTCACGACATCGTCGGGATCTACGAAATCGCGGGCGACGTCACTCCGGCTGACTTTCCGCCGCACTAGGCTGCTGCGCGGCACCCCCGACGGTGCGAGTGAGCAGCTCCTGAGCGTGCAAGATCGCCTGCATTGCCACGGCCTGACGACGTGTGATTTCTCGCCGTAGCTCGCGCTCCTCCTCCGGTAGGTATTGCAACGCCCGGCGATAGAACCCTGCAGCCTCGTCCTTCGCCCAGCCGCGGCCTGCCTGGTCGCCTGCCCGGACGAAGAACTCGGCAGCGCGTCTCCCCTCGCCCGCCTCGCCCCAGTGATGAGCGAGAGCAGCCACCACCTCTCCCACCTCGCCGGTCGCCTCTTCGAGGAATTCCGCCACGGCCGCGTGACGCTCACGCCTGGCCGCTCTCGGCAGAGTCGCGTACGCGACTTCGCGAATGAGCTGATGCTTGAAGACGAACTGCTGATCGCCCTGGAGTCGGGACACCGGGTCGCGCCGGATCAGATCTCGTCCCTCGAGCGAGTCGAGCGCTTCTCGCCAGACATCGCCGCGACCCGACATGCGGGCCAGCGCGCCGCCCCAGAAGACCTTCCCGACCACCGAGGCATCGAGGAGCGCGTCGCGTTCTGCCGGGGGAAGCGCGTCGAGGCGCGCCGCGACGATGCTCCGCACGCTCGTCGGCAATTCGCCGACCGAGGTCCGCTGCTCTGCAACCGAGGCAGCGAGCTCCTCGATGAACAACGGATTGCCCTCGCCCGTTCCGCCCAGCTCGGCAGCCGTCTCGGCCTCGACTCCTGCTGCCTCGAGCAGGCGACGCGCGAGCTCCTCGGAATGTCCTTCATCGAGCGGGTCGAGCGGGAGAGCGGTGTACGCTGGGAGGCCGCCTCCCCAGGTCGGCCGGCCCGAAAGGAGCTCGGGTCGTGCGAGCGTCAACAGCAGCAGCGGCACCTCGCGAACACGTGACGCCAGCGTCTCGAGCAGGTCGAGCATGCTCGGCGTCGAGAGTTGGATGTCCTCGAAGACGAGGATCGTCGGACGCTGGCTCGCCAACGCCTCGACCAGCCGGCGCGCCGAGAAGAAGAGCGTGTTCCGATCCGCGACCCCGTCGTCGACACCGGCGCCGATCATGAGCGCGAGATGGGACGCCACCTCCGACGCCTCGCCGTCGAGCAAGCCGCCGACGGCGCGTTGAAGCTTCTCCACCGCGGCTTCCGGCGTGTCGGTGTCGAACATGCCGGCGATCTGCTTCAGCTGCGCGCCGAAAGCGCCGTACGGAGCGACCTCGCCGTACGGAAGCGATCGGCCCCGGATCACCCGCGCGCCTTCATCGGCGGCGAGCCGTGAGAACTCTGTCGCAAGCCTGGTCTTGCCGATGCCGGCAGGACCGAACACAGTCAGCAGGTTCGGGCGCCGTTCAGCGACGACACGGTCCCAGATCCCTTGCAGCACCCCGAGCTCGGAGACGCGCCCGAGCATCGGCACGCGCCCCTCCGCGCGCTCACCCGGTGGGACCGAGGCGGAAAGCGCACGCCAAACCGGGACCGGATCCTGCTTGCCCTTAGCAAGGACCGGCTCGGCCCGCTCGTACTCGATCACGCTCCGAGTCGATCGATACGTCTCCTCTCCGACGAGCACGCCGTTCGTCGGCGCGGCCTGCTGCATGCGCGATGCGGTGTTCACCACATCACCCGCCACGACGCCCTCTCCCTGTGCCGCACTGGCGGCGAGCGTCACCAGAGCCTCGCCGGTGTTGACGGCGATGCGCACTTTTAGAT
>JBKPEC010000107.1:0-7128 GCA_046728195.1 Actinomycetota bacterium | reverse complement strand
GGAGGGCTAGGCCTCGCGCGTGACCGGATGCGAGGCGTCCGTGAACTCACGGAACTCGCCCGTCAGCAGATACGCGGTCTGCTCGCCGATGTCCACGGCGTGGTCGCCGATTCGCTCCAGTGCTCGTGAGACGAGCACCATGCGCAAGCCGTACTCGCGCATTCGCGCCGCCTCCCCGAGCTCGAGGATGCGCTGCACGACCCGGCGGTTCGTGCGGTCGACGAGCTCGTCCAGTTCGACGAGCAATTCGGCCGCTTCCAGATCCCGGTCGGCGAACGCGTCGAGCGCGATGCGGATCATCTCCTCGCAGCGCGCGCCCATCTCCTCGAAGCCCTCGATGAAGCGCGGCGACGGTTCGACTTCCGGAACGAGCTTCGAGAGCTGCGCGATCGTGACGCTGTAATCGGCCATCGGTTCCAGGTGGAGGTTCACGTGCAGGATCGCGAGCACGCGCCGGAGATCGGTGGCGACCGGCGTCTGCCGTGCGAGCAGCGACTGGATTCCTTCCTCGATGCGCAGATACCGGTCGTCGACGTCATTGTCGAAGGCGATGACCTCGTCCGCGAGCTCGTGGTCGCGCTGCTCGAGCGCATTGAGCGCACCGCGCAGGGCGCGCAGAACGAGTGCGCCCTCTTCCTGAAGCGTCGTCTCGAGGAGGTTGAGCTCGTCCTGGAAGGTCGTTCTCAACCGAATCTCCCGGTCACGTAGTCCTCCGTGCGCTGGTCGGTCGGGTTCGTGAAGAGCTTGTCGGTGTTGTCGTACTCAACGAGCACGCCTGTTCGCTTGCCTTCCCCGACCTCGAGGGAGAAAAACGCCGTCAGGTCGGCGACGCGCGCAGCCTGCTGCATGTTGTGCGTGACGATGACGAGCGTGTAGTCCCTCTTCAACTCGTGCATCAGTTCCTCAATTGCAGTCGTGGCGATCGGGTCGAGAGCAGACGCGGGCTCGTCCAGGAGCAGCACCTCGGGCTCGATGGCGATCGCACGAGCGATACACAATCGCTGCTGCTGGCCGCCCGAGAGGGAGAGCGCGCTCTTCTTCAGCCTGTCCTTGACCTCGTCCCAGAGCGCGGCGTCGGTTAGCGCACGCTCCACCCGCTCGTCGAGGCCCTTCTTCATACCGAGCACGCGCGGGCCCCAGGCAACATTGTCGTAGATCGACTTCGGGAACGGGTTGGCGCGCTGAAAGACCATTCCGATGCGCCTTCGCACCTCCACGGGATCGACGCCGTCGCCGTAGATGTCCTGACCGTGGTAGAGCACCTGGCCCGCGACCTTCGCCCCCGGAATGAGGTCGTTCATCCGGTTCAGGCAGCGGATAAACGTGCTCTTGCCGCAACCGGACGGCCCGATCATCGCCGTGATGTAGTTCCGATAGATCTCGAGGCTGACCTCGCTGATCGCGGTCGTCGGCCCATAGTTGACTGCGAGGTCGCGGACGTCGAACACGACCTCGCGCTGGGCGGGCGCCTCGGACCTCCGCTCCTGAGCGATTTCGACCGGGCCCACCTCGAGTGGAATCGTAACGTTGTCGGTCATCATCGACCTAGCTTCCTTCTGGATCGAGCGAGCAGCGCCTTGGCGGAGAGGCTGGCCACCAAGACAAACAGCATCAACACGAGAGCTGCTCCCCAGGCCTGCTCATGCAGGGCCTGGTCCGGCTGCTCCGAGTACGTGAAAATCAGCACGGGGATGTTCGGCATCGCCTTTGTGATGTCGGTCGACACCGCCGGGTTGAAGATCGAGCAAGTGAAGAGCAGCGGCGCCGTCTCGCCCGCTGCGCGCGCGACAGCCAGGACCGCGCCCGTCAGGATCCCGCCGAGCGTCGTCGGCAGGATGACGCCGACCACAGTGCGCCAGCGGCTGACGCCGAGGGCGAGGCTACCCTCGCGCAGCGCAGAAGGCACGAGGAGCAACGTCTCCTGGGACGCTCGCGCGACGAGCGGGAGCATGACGATCGCCAGAGAGAACCCGGCGGCATAGGCGCTCTGCCCGTGTCCGATGACGAGCAAGCCGTATACGAAGATGCCGGTGACGATGGTCGGCAGCCCATTCAGGATGTCGAGCACGAGCTGGACCGGCTGGGCGATATAGCGTGGCGCAAACTCGGTCAGGTAGATCCCAATGAGGATGCCCACCGGCAGCGCGAGCGCCGTGGCGAGAGCGACGATGAGCGCCGAGCCGACGATCGCGCTCGAGATCCCGCCTCCGGCCTGGCCGAAGAGCGCCGGCGGCTTCGTGAGGAAGTCCCAGCTCAACGCCGGCCACGCCCGAACGGCGACCGAGATGATGACAATGAAGAGGACGCCGACGGCGGAAAGCGCCGCGGCCCAGCCGACGATCTCCATGATCCTGTTGACGATCTTTCGGCGGCGAAGACCACCCGAGGGCGCGAGCGAGATCGTCGGGGTCACGGCCGACATCAGTGGCCTCCCTTCAGCGGGTCGAAGACGCGAACGATTACTTGGGCGGCGAAGTTCGTGATCAGGCCGATCACCATCAGGATCGCGGCGAGGTAGAGCAGCGAGGACTGTTCGAGCCCTGAGCCGGCTCCCTGGTAGCTCGCGGCAATCTTGCTGGCGAGCGTGTCGATCGGGCCGAAGATGTTCGCCGAGATACTCGTCCCGCCGCCGATTACCTGTGTGACAGCGATCGCTTCTCCGAGCGCTCTGCCAAGCCCGAGAATGATTGCGGCGGCGATCCCCGTCCTGGTGGACGGCAGGATCACGCCGCGTACCATCTCCCAGCGGGTTGCGCCGAGTGCGAGAGCACCCTCTTCGAGGTCGTGCGGCACCTGCAAGAACAACTCGCGGCAGATGCTGGCGATGATCGGAACGATCATGATCGTCAAGATCAATCCCGCTGTGAAGAGCCCCGTTCCCGTAGCCGAGGGCGCGCCGAAGAGCGGGATGAAGCCGAGGTGCTCGTGCAGCCACGGCTCCAGGTGGTTGGCGAGGAACGGACCGAGGACGAGAATGCCCCAGAGCCCGAGCACGACGCTTGGGATCGCGGCCAGCATCTCGACCAGCGAGCCGACGATGCCGCGGACCCCGCCCGGGGCAAGCTCACTCAGCCAAAGCGCGATCGCGATCGCAAGCGGGGTCGCAATCACGAGGGCGATCAGTGCACTCATGGCCGTGCCGTAGATGAACGGCAGCGCGCCGAAGACCCCCTTGACCGGATCCCACGTCTTGCCCGTGACGAACGACCAGCCGTAATCCTGGATCGCGGGCCAAGCGAGGTGGATGACCTTCCAGATGATCGAGCCGAGAAGAACGAGGGCCGCAAGTGCGGCGAGGAAGGTGACGCCCCTCAGCACAATGTCGCCGATCCGGTCCCCGAGCCGGCGGGTAGAGCGGCTGATCGCGTACTCAGGCTCTGATGGGACGGCGCTCATCGGAGACGGCAACCCTAAACCCGCCGCCGCATGGTTAGGCGGGCGTTAACCAGCCTGTAACCACCCTTTCACCTTGCGTCTGCCCACCCTGCGACTGGCCGGGGGCATGCTCGCGCCGATTGACTCCAAACGACAAGGGGAGGACGTCAACTTGAGTAGGAAGAGGATCACGCTGCTGGCCGTGCTCGCAGCGATGGCGGCAATTGCGCTATCCGGCGTGGCCAGCACTGCGCAGGCGCGACCTCAGGCAGCCGAGCTCACTGGGGCGGGCAGCTCCTTCGTCGCGCCGCTCGTCGCCGCGTGGACGCAGGCGGTCGACTCTGCCCTCGGCCTGAAGATCACGTACGGACCGATCGGCTCGGGTGGGGGCATCAACGCCATCACGGGCCGGACGGTCGACTTCGGAGCCAGCGATGCTCCGCTGACGCCGGATCAGTTCGCCGCCTGTAAGAGCTGCGTCCAGATCCCGTGGGCACTTTCCGCGACGTCGATCGCCTACAAGGGCGACGCGCTGCCGAACCACATCCATCTGTCAGGGGCTGTGATCGCCAACATCTTCATGGGCCGCGTCAAGAAGTGGAACGACCCGGCTATCAGGGCGCTGAACAAGGGCAAGTCGCTGCCCGATCTCGACATCACGGTCATTCACCGGTCTGACAACAGCGGCACCACGTACAACCTCACGGACTACCTCAGCCGCGTGAGCCCGTCGTGGAAGAGCGGTCCGGGCAGGGGTGTCGCGGTCAGCTGGCCGACCGGGGTCGGCGCTCGCGGAAGCTCCGGCGTCGCCGCAGCGCTCACCTCGACGCAAGGCGGCATCACCTATGTCGACGTCGCGTACACACTCAAGAACCACCTCAAGTTCGCGGCCGTCAAGAACAAGGCCGGCATCTACGCCCTGCCCGGTTTGACGGGGATCAAGTCGGCTGCAGCAACGATCAACCGCGTCGCACCGGACAACGGCGGCATCTCGATCGTCAATCCGGCCAAGTCGCAGAAGCTCGCGTACCCGATCTGCACCTTCACCTACGTCATCATCCCGAAGCAGACGGCGAAGGCCGCTGAGCTCAAGCGCTTCGTCAACTGGGCGCTGACGAAGGGTCAGTCATACGGACCGAAGTTGCTGTTCTCGCCGATCCCGAGGGTCGTCTTGAAGGCGTCGCTGAAGACGACGGCCCTGATCCACACCTAATTGACGGAGGCCACTACGGGGCGGGGAAGCTGCAGACGACCTGCAGCCCCCGCCCTGGCGCACCCGATGCCTCGACCCTGCCCCCTGCCGAGACGACGACATGCTTGACGATCGCGAGCCCGAGCCCGGTACCGCGCGACGCCCGAGCGCGATCGCTCCGGTAGAAGCGCTCGAACAAGCGAGGCAGCTCCTCCGCCTCGACTCCCCTGCCGTCGTCCGAGACGACGAGAACACCGGGTCGTGCGGACAGGGTCAGCGTCGCGTCGGGGCCGGAGTAACGGATGGAGTTCTGGGCCAGGTTCTCGACAACGGTCAGCAACATCCGCCGGCGAAGCGGCAGCTGAATGCCCGGCGCGGAGTCGATCAGGATGGTGACGCCCGCGTTCTCCGCGCTGTCGCTGAGCCGGTCGCGAACCTCCTCGAGCACCGGCAGCACCTCGCTGCCGCCGAGTGCGACGACCTCCCGTCCGCTCTCGAGCTCGGAGAGGAAGAGCACGTCGTTGACGAGCTCGGTCATCTGCTCGACCTGCTCCCTCGCCTGGGCAAGCAGGTCGTCGCGATCGGCGTCCGGAAGGGAGGCCGAATCGAGAAGAGCGAGGAGTCGTGCGAGCGGCGTCCTCAGCTCGTGCGAGACCGCGGCCGTGAAGCCGACCCGAAGTTCCTCGTACGCCCTCGCTTCCTCCATCATTCAGATCGAGTATGGCCAAAGTCCTGATCGTCGAAGACGACGGCGTCATCGCCGAGGGCATGGCGCGCCATCTCGCCTCTGCCGGGTTCGATCCGGTCGTTGTCGGCAAGGGCGAGCAGGGTCTGGCGCGCCTCCGCTTCGAACGTCCCGACGTCGTCGTCCTCGACCTCATGCTGCCGGAGCGCGACGGTTGGAGCGTGATCGAGGCCGCCCGCTCGGAAGGAATCGCTACACCGATCGTCGTCGTCTCGGCGCGGGGCACCGAACACGATCGCGTCCATGCACTGGACCTCGGCGCCGACGACTACCTCGTCAAACCGTTCTCGATGAAGGAGCTGGTCGCGCGCGTGCGGGCGGCCTCGAGGCGCGCCACGCGCCGGGAGGAGACCCCGCGAGGGGAGCCCCTGGAGATCGAGGAGCTCCGAATCGACCCACGCGAGGTCCAGGCCTTCGTCGACGGCGCGAGCGCGGAGCTGACCCCCACCGAGTTCCGGCTCCTGTACCAGCTCGCGCTCGAACGAGGACGCGTTGTCACGCGGGACGAGCTGCTCCAGAAGATCTGGGGGCGCAGGGAGACCCATCGCGACCGCACCGTCGACGTCTTCGTCCGCCGCCTACGGGACAAGATCGACCGGCGCGCGTCAGAGCACACGTTCATCCAGACGCGTTACGGAGTCGGGTACCGCCTGGAGCCGGAGACGAAGAACTCGGCGTAAGTCGAAAGGCTGGGGTCAGACCCCTGCGGGGTCAGACCCCTCGACCGGCGCAAGCGTTGCAACCGTCCGCCGGCCGTCGATCTCGTAGGCGACGTCGACGTTCTCGTGCTCTCGGTAGGTCCCGGCGACGCCGAGCAGCATCGACAACCAGCGGATCGGACCCAGTCGGCCCTCCTGAGCGAGCCGGCGCCGGAAGATCAGCTCGTCGCCGATGCGGTCGTAATCCCGCCCGGGCTCCTGCAGGACCCCGTTCACGTACACCTGGTATCGATCTCCGACCCCGGGAGGTAGCCGTACACGCGAGGTCCCCTCCATGCATCTCGTAGGATGCCACCGCCGGTGAGGCGGAAGACCCTCGTCCTCGTAGTTGCGCTCGGCGCCGCGCTGGCGGTGACGACTGTCGCCTTCGCGGGCAACGGCGGCTTCGCACCGCCGGCCCCGCACTCGCCGAACGCGAAGCGCATCAACGACTCATACATCTGGATCTCGATCTTCGCGCTCGCAATCTTCGTCCTGGTCGAGGGCACCCTTCTCTGGTTCATCGTCAAGTACCGCCGACGCGGCCGCCCGCGCACGGTCGAGGGACCACAGGTCCATGGCGCCACCAAGCTCGAGCTGATCTGGACCGCGATTCCGGTCCTGATCCTCGCCGCGATCGCATCGTTCATCTTCTACGAGCTCCCGGGCATCCAGGACGTTCCGGCGGCGAAGGCGGAGGGCGGGCCGTTGCGCATCAAGATCAACGCGCACCAGTTCTACTGGCAGTTCAACTATCCGGACGGGTCGATCTCGATCGACGAGCTTCACGCGCCCGTGAACAGAACCGTCCGCGTCGACATCACCTCGCAAGACGTTGACCACAGCTGGTGGATTCCGGAGCTCGGCGGGAAATTCGACGCGATTCCCGGTCACCGCACCCACACCTGGTTCAAGGCGGACGAGGTCGGGACGTATCGCGGCCGCTGCGGCGAGTTCTGCGGCGTCTTCCACGCCGCCATGAAGGCGGTCGTCGACGTGCAGACCAAGGCCGCCTACACAGCCTGGCTCGACACGGCGGCGAGCGATCTGGGCCGATCGGAGTGGACAGGCGTCTGCGCCAAGTGTCACGGCCCGCAGGGTGAGGGCGGTTACGGCCT
>JBKPEC010000106.1:0-22609 GCA_046728195.1 Actinomycetota bacterium | reverse complement strand
GTACCGTGGCGTGGGAGGCGTCCGCGTGCTTGAGCGTGTTCGTAAGCGCCTCCTGCACGATCCGGTAGGCGGACAGATCGATCCCTGCGGGCAGTGGCCGGGGAGAACCCGCGATCTCGAGTCGCGTCGGAAGTCCTGCCGATCGGACTTGCTCCACCAACTCCGGCAGCCGCTCGAGGCTCGGTTGTGGGGCGTACTGCGTCGAGCGCTCCTCGCGGACGATCCCGAGTAACCGGCGCAGCTCGACCAACGCTGCACGCCCGGTGCTCTCGATCGACCGCAGTGCTTCGCGGGCGCGCCCCGGCTCCCGGTCGAACACGTCGTTCCCGGCGGCGGCAAGCACCACCATGACGCTGACGTTATGCGCGATGACGTCGTGGAGCTCGCGCGCGATTCTTCCCTGCTCCTCTGCAGCTGCACGTCGAGACTCCTGCTCGCGTTCGCGCTCCAGCCTGTCCGCCTTCGCTTCGAGCTCGTCGGTGTAGGCCCGCCGCGTTCGCAGGTTGTCGCCGAGGATCCACGCGGCCGCGAGCGGGAGAAGCCGCGAGCCGGCCAACAGCAGATCATGGTCGAGCCAGAGGAGCGGACCGGCGAGCACGGCGAGCGCTCCGCCCGTCGCCCACAAAGACACCCGCCTTGGCGTGTGCGCGCCAACCGTGTAAACCGCCAACGCCGGCGCGATGAAGACCCAGTCCCTGTACACGAAGATCCAGGCCACCGACGCGGCCACGACGACTACGAGAACCAGCATCGGATAGAACCGGCGCGCAAGTGGCGCGCCCGCTTGCGCGAGCGCGAGGACCAGGCCCACCGCAAGGTCGCGATGGTGGTGTATCGCAGCGCCGACATAACCGGCCAGGAGCGCGGCGGACAGCACCGCGTCGATGAGGAAGGGTCGCCGCCGGAGCCAGTCCCAGATCATGAGAACACGGTACTCCGGCGGCGAATGCGACTACGCGTCGCGCGTTGCGGTCCGCCAGCCGCCGATCGCAAGCGCGATCCCCGTCCACAGGACGAGGACGACGACGGCTGCTACGTGCGACATCACAACCTGCGGACGGCCGCTGTCCAGGATCGCGTGCGGACTGAGACGTTCGAATGCCGCGCCCGGGATGGCCTCACGGCTCGTTCCGAGGAACTTGATCGAGATGAGCAATGGCGTCAGTGCGAGAAAGAACGCCAGCAGGATGCCGATCGTCTGCGCGCGGGACCCGAGCAGCGAGGCGAGCCCCAGCGCGAGCACGAACCCGAACGCCACCTCGGCGACCAGGTAGATCCCGGACTCGACGAGCAGCGTCGTCGAGGGTGCCGCGAGCGAGCCGGCGAACCCGACGCTGGTCGCCGCCGTCAGCACGTACGCCACGACGACGAAGGGCAGCAGGAAGGCGAGCCCGCCGGGAATCCGCGCCCAGAAGAGCGACCACCGGGAGCGCCCGGTGACGACGAGCTCGCGGAAGACGCCGCTGTTCAGGTCGTCCGCCCCGGCCGAGGCGCCGACGATGATCGCCGCGACCGTGCCGAGCGCGCCGACGATGAACACGCCGTGCGCGAGGTTCGTGACGCCGCCCGCCGGGCCGTGGTGGGCCGGGTTGGCTGCGTGCAAGGAGACCAGAACGCCGTAGAGCACAACGGCCGCTCCGATCGTCATTGCTGTGACCGACGCAACGAGGCCGCGCCGTTTGCGGAGTTTCAACACTTCCGCCCGGATCAGGCGTGGCGCTCGAAAGGTAGATGCCTCCGCTTTCGGCCTGTCTAGTGCGAGTGCGGTGCTCATGCTGCCTCCTCGAATCTCGATGTGATCTCCAGAAAGCGCTGCTCGAGCGAGGCCTGCACCGGTTCGAGCCGGCGAACGGCGACCCCGGCCTCGACCAGCCGCCGGTTCAGCTCTGCGACAGCACCGGAGTCGTTCAGGCGCGCGCGCAGCGAGCTGCCGTCGTCGCTGACCTCGCTCACGGCCCTGCTCGAAGCGAGGAGGATCCGGGCACGGTCGATCGGGTCGGCCTCGATCACGACTTGCGTGCCGCCGCCGTCGCGAAGCTCGGCGATCGTGCCTTGCACGACCACGCGGCCGCGATCGACGATCGCCACCGCGTCGCAGGTCTTCTCGACCTCGTCCAGCAGGTGCGACGAGAGCACGACGGTGCGGCCCTCACCGACGAGGCGTCGGATGAGGCCGCGGAACTCCAGGATTCCGGCCGGGTCGAGCCCATTGGCGGGCTCGTCGAGGATCAGCAGCTCCGGATCCGCGAGTAGCACCCGCGCGACGCCGAGCCGCTGCCGCATGCCCATCGAATACGTCTTGACCCGATCGTCCGCACGTGCGCTCAGGCCGACCGTCTCGAGCACGGACGGAATGCGCGTGTGCGCCTCCGGCTCGCGGGCCGCGGCGACGATGTGGAGGTTCTCGCGCCCGGTCAGGTGACCGTGAAACGCCGGCTCCTCGACGATCGCGCCGACGCGGCTCAATGCCTCGCTGCGCCGCTCGGGCACAGGTAGTCCGAGAAGCCTCATCGAGCCTGAGTTCGCGGGCGTCAACCCGAGCAGCATCCGGATCAGCGTGGTCTTCCCGGCTCCGTTCGGACCGAGATAACCGAACGCCGAACCGCGTGGAACCTGCAGCTCGACGTCCTTCACGACTTCGCGATTGCCGAACCGTTTCGTCAAGCCTGACGTCTCGACGACGAAGGGTGTCTCATTCATTTCTTTCTCCCTGTTCGAAGCTCATGACTCGACAGTACGCCGGGCGCAGCGCTTTGGCATCGGGCGAAAGCCCGAACTTGCGCGACCTCGAGGAGGAGATGGAGCTCGTCCGAAAGGAGGATCGGACCGCCGCAGGCATCCCGCGGCTGAGTAGACTCGCCCGCGGCCAGTGGACCTCTACGAGTACCAGGGCAAGCAGCTCTTCGCGCGCGCCGGCATCCCCGTGTCTGAGGGACGGCTGGCGACGACGCCTGCAGAGGCGCGTGCGGCAGCGGAGGAGCTCGGCGGCCCCGTGGTCGTCAAGGCGCAGGTGCTGACCGGCGGCCGCGGGAAGGCCGGCGGGGTCAAGCTCGCCGAGGACGCCGCCGACGCGGAGGCGAAGGCCCGCGACATCCTCGGGCTCGATATCAACGGGCACATCGTGCGCAGGCTCTGGATCGAGCGCGCCTCTGATATCGCGAAGGAGTACTACCTCTCGATCACGTTCGACCGCGGCGCCAAGCAGTCCCTCTACTTGCTGACCACGGAAGGCGGCGTCGAGATCGAGCAGGTCGCGGAGGAGCATCCCGAGGCCCTGGCGCGCCTCCATTCCGATCCGCTCGAGGGCTTCCAGCCGTACCAGGCGAGGCGGCTCGTCTACGGCGCGGGCATCGACGACCCCGAGGAGCAGAAGCAGGTCGTGGCGATCATCGAGAAGCTCAGTTCCTGCTTCATCGAGAACGACGCCATGCTCACGGAGATCAACCCGCTGATCGTCACCCCCGACGGCGAGGTGCGCGCGCTCGACTCCAAGTTCACCGTCGATGACAGCGCCCTGTATCGGCATCCCGACATCGCGGAGATGCGCGACGTCGCGGCTGCGGACCCGCAGGAGCAGCTCGCACGCGAGAAGGGCGTGACGTACGTGAAACTCGACGGCGAGGTCGGGATCCTCGGGAACGGCGCCGGGCTCTCGATGTCGACCGTGGACGTCGTCGTCGTTGCCGGCGGGAGCCCCGCGAACTTCTGCGACCTCGGCGGCGGTGGCGACGCACAGGGAGTCGTCGATGCACTGGAGGTGATCACGAGCGACGAGCAGGTTCGTTCCATCTTCTTCAACATCTTCGGTGGCATCACGCGCTGCGACGAGGTCGCGCGCGGAATTCTCGCAGCGCTCGACCAGATGAAGATCGAACTCCCCATCGTCGTTCGCCTCGACGGCACGAACGCCGAGGAAGGCCGCCGCATCCTCGCCGACGCCGCTCCGCCAAACCTCCACGTGGAGCCCACGATGCTCGAGGCCGCGCAGCGCGCGGTGGAGCTCGCAACATGACGGACGTCTGGTCCCAGCGGGCGGAGGCCTTCCGCGAGAGCCCGACCCACCGCGAAGGTCCCGACCTCGACCTGCTGGTCGAATGGTGCGAACCGGGAACCGGAGTCAAGGTACTCGACGTCGCGACCGGCGGAGGTCACGTGGCGCGCCGTCTGCGGGAGGCGGGGTGCACGGTCGTGACCGTCGACCCTGCCCCCGGGATGCAGGCAGACGTCGTGGCACCGGCCGACCATCTTCCGTTCGACGGCGGCAGCTTCGACGTCGTCACGTGCCGGATCGCCGCCCACCACTTCCCCGACATCCGCGTAGCGGTTACGGAGATGGCGCGCGTTAGCAACCGCCTCCTCGTGATCGAGGACAACCTGTTCCGGGGCGAACAGGTCGAGGAAGCCGAGCGGCTGCGCGACCCGACACATGTCCGCTGTTACTCCGAGGACGAGTGGAGGGAGTTCGTCAGCGCGGTCGGCTTCGAGGCCGAGCAGGTCGAGCACTTCGATCGGCGGCAGAGCTTCACGGCGTGGCTCGAGCGCGTCGACACGCCGCCCGACGCCGCGGCGCGAATCCGAGAGCTCCTCGCCGACCGGGTCGAGGACGGACTGCTCGCATTCGAATCGATCCTGCTGAAGGCGCGCCGGAGCCGGCGCTAATGGCGATCGTTGTCGACAACGACACCCGGCTGGTTGTGCAGGGCCTGACCGGAAGCGAGGGCCGTTTCCACGGGCTCCGCAACCGCAACTACGGCACGCAGGTCGTCGCCGGCGTGACACCCGGCAAGGGTGGTCAGGACGTCGAAGGGATTCCCGTCTTCAACACCGTCGCCGAGTCGGTCAGCGAGGCGGGCGCCAACACGACGCTGATCTTCGTTCCCGCGCGCTTTGCAACGGACGCGATCTACGAGGCGGTCGACGCCGGCATCGGCACCGTCATCTGCATCACCGAGCACATCCCTGCGCACGACATGCTGCGCGTCTATACGTACGTCCGGGGCAAGGGCGTGACCATGATCGGGCCCAACTGCCCCGGCGTCCTCTCGCCGGGCAAGGCAAACGTCGGGATCATCCCCGCCGAGATCTTCTCGCGCGGCTCGATCGGCCTCGTCTCACGCTCCGGGACGCTGACCTACCAGATCGGCCACGAGCTCACGCAGCTCGGTCTCGGCAACTCGACGATTGTCGGCATCGGCGGCGACCCGGTCGTCGGCTCGTCCTTCATCGATATTCTCGAACGCTTCGAAGCGGATCCCGAGACGGAGTTGATCGTCCTCGTCGGTGAGATCGGCGGAGACGAGGAGGAGAAGGCCGCCCGCTACGTGGAGAACAGCGTGACCAAGCCCGTGCTCGCCTACATCGCCGGGTTTTCCGCTCCACCCGGAAAGACCATGGGTCACGCCGGAGCGATCATCTCGGGCTCCTCCGGGACGGCCCAGGCAAAGAAGGAAGCGCTCGAGGCGGCCGGGATCCAGGTCGGCACGACGCCTACCGAGGTTGCCCAGCTCGTCGCGGACAGGTTCGTCGCCCGCACCTAGCTCTACACTCGACATGTGGAGACGATCTCGTTCGCCCGCGGCATCCCGGCGCCGGAATGCATCCCGGTCGAAGCGCTCGCGGACTGCGCGCGTGCGGTGATCGAGCGGGACGGCGAGACCGTCCTCTCCTACGGTTCCCCCGCAGGCTATGAGCCGTTGCGCAGATGGATCGCCGAGCGCCATGGTGTCGAGCCGGCGCGCGTGCTTGTCACGAACGGCTCGCTTCAAGGCCTGGTGTTCCTGGCGCAATGCTTTGCCGGCGATCGCGTGCTGGTCGAGGCGCCCACCTACGACCGGCCTCTGAAGATCCTTCGCGCGGCAGGAGTGGAGGTCTCCGCTCTGGCGATGGACGACGAGGGCCTCGAGCTCGGGGCGCTCGAGGACGCCCTCGCAGGCGGACCCAAGCCGGCGTTCCTCTACACGATCCCCACGTTCCAGAACCCGAGCGGCCGGACGCTCTCCCCCGCGCGTCGGCGCCGGCTGGTCGACCTCGCGCGCGAGCACGACCTGCTGGTGCTCGAAGACGATCCGTACGGGCTCGTTCGTTTCGAGGGCAAAGCTCCGCCAACGCTCTTCGAGCTCGACGGCGGTGAGCGCGTCATCTACTCCTCGTCGTTTTCAAAGACGATCGCGCCCGGACTGCGCGTCGGCTACTTCGTCCTGCCTTCAATTCTCGAGCGCGAGCTCGAAACGCTGGCGGTCTCGACGTACATCACACCAGCCCTGCTCGGGCAGGCCACCGTCTTCGAGTTTCTCCGTCGCGGCGAGCTCGAGCCGAACCTGGAGCGGATTCGACCGCTGCTCAAAGCCCGGCGCGACGCGATGCTCGAGGCACTCGAGCATGAGGTTGCGGACGCACGCTGGAGCAGGCCTGAAGGCGGGTACTTCATCTGGCTCGAGTTGGCCGATGGCGCAGATGCGAACGCATTGCTCGCACGTGCGGATCCGCCCGGGGTGACCTTCGTGCCGGGCTCCGATTTCGGCGGCGCGCCGAACACGGCCCGGCTTGCGTTCAGCTTCGTCTCGCCGGACGAGATCGCCGAGGGCGTCCGGCGACTCGTCGCCCTGGTGGCGGAGCCGGTCTCCGTCTAGGCGGACGCGGCCTGGGCGAAGTCGGCGAGCGGCCGCGGCACGAGCCTGGGCTGCCGTGGCGGTACGAGCGACCCGCGGCTGTGCAGACGGAATGTCGGGCAGGGAGAGTCGGTCGGTAGGGCGCAAAGCCCGGCGCGACGGAAATAGCAGTCATCGCAGGTCAGCTGTTTCCGATTGCTCATGTCGCGCCTGCCTAGGGTCGAAGGGCCGCAGTGACAAGGCGGGATACTACGAACGTGGCTGCAACAAACAAGAGTTGCCGCGGATGAAAACTAAGCATTTTCCGGCAGTTTCTACCGTGCCGAAAAGTGCCGGTCCTAGGCCCTGCCGGGCAGCGTTGCCAGAGCGTGCAACGCCTGTTGAAAATTCTCCACAGGGATGATCCGCATGCCGCGCGCGTACTTCTTCGCGTCGCGGGCATTGTCCCCATCGACCGGCACGAGGAAGACGTCGATGTGGGAGCGCCGCGCCCCGATCGTCTTCTGCTTGATCCCGCCGATCCGTGTCACTCGCCCGTCGAGCTCGATCACGCCCGTGGCCGCGACCCTGTAGCCGTGGTCGACGTCGCGCCCGCGTTTCTCGAGCAGCTCGAGAGCAAACGCGAGTCCGGCCGACGGCCCGCCGACGTCCCCGAGATCGAAGCGAATCGGAAACGGAAAGCGGACGCTGAGGGCCTGGGTCGGAAGGACGCCGATCAGCGGGCGCTTCGGCTCCGACGGGTCACTCGTCGTGCGTACCGAGATCGGGAATGTCCGCTCGCCGCGCCGGATCCCGACCTGGACGACGTCCCCCGGCCGGTGACCGGACAGGATCGCGCGCAGATCCGCGCGCGTGTGAACGGCCTTGCCGTCCGCGGAGACGATCACGTCCCCGGTGCGGAGCACCGACGCGGCGTGCGACTCGGCCGTGATCGCGGCGATCCGCAGCCCGCCGGGCTTGACAGGGACCTTGTAGCCGAGCTCGCGGAGCGCCACCGCGGACGCGATTACCTGGGAGGCCTTCATGTCCGCCACCTCGAGCTTGAGCCGCTGCTCATCGCTGATGCCGGGCTCGACCACCGAGCTGCGCGGGACGAGGTCGGACCCGTCGGGTCGCGTCGCGGGAATCAGTGACTCGAGCAGAGATGCCCGCTTCAGGAAGACGTCGACGTAGTAGATCCCGCCTCCGTCGTTCTGCTGCTTCCCGCCCGGGACTTTGACGAGGTTCGCGAGCGGATGGGCGACGTCCGGCGTCTCGAGGTACTGGTCGCTCGTCTGTGTCACGAGGATCACGAAAGCGACGACGAGCAGCACGAGACCGGCGAACGCAAGCCGGAGCGGCGTCAGGAGACGGCGGAGCACCTGGCAACGAGGATAGTCGGGAGGCCGGAGCGGCCGGACCTAGAACAGCCCGCGCGAGGCGCCGCCGTCGACGACGACCGTGATGCCGGTGACGTAGCTCGCGCGATCCGAGGCGAGGAAACAGGCGACATCCCCGACCTCCTGGGGGGTCCCGAGCCGGCCGAGCGGGATGGCCGCGATCTCTTCCTCGGTCGGCCCCTGTGGGGAGAGCTGCTCCTGGCGCGCGGTCTGGATCTTGCCCGGTGCGAGGCAGTTGACGGTGACGCCGCGCGGCCCGAGTTCCCGCGAGAGGGTCTTGGCCCAGCCCGTGACTCCCGGACGGACGGCGTTGCTGAGCGCGATGTGGCCCACCGGCTCCTTCGCCGCGATGGACGTGAAGACGAGGATGCGTCCAGCCTGGCTCTGGACCAGGTGGGACAGGCAGAGGTCGACGAGCCGGACGGCCGGTACGAGCAGGAGCTCGACCGCCTCCTCGATTGCCTCGCGGGTGAGGCCGACGGCACGGCCGGGGAGTGGGCCGCCGCTGTTCCACACGAGGATGTCGATGCCGCCGAAGGCCTCCACGGTCCGGTCGACGAGGGTCTCGAGATCACGGGGGTTGGTGACGTCGCCGCGCACGGCGAGAGCGCCGAGACGATCCGCTTCACGCTCGAGGACTTCGCGGCGACGCGCGAACATGCTCACGTTCGCCCGCTCGCCCGCCAGGGCTTCCGCGGTGGCGAGCCCGAGCCCGGAAGAGGCGCCGCAGACGATTGCGGTTCGGTCTTTGAGACCGAGATCCACTAGTGCCCCCGCGTGATCGCGGGCCAGAAGTCGGCATGTATTGCTGTGAGGGGCACTAGGAGCTAAGGACGCCGACCACCTCGCGCACGGCGTCGGCCGACTCGTTCAGCATCGCCTGCTCCTCCTCGCGCAACTCGAGCTCCAAGATCCGCTCGATCCCTCCCGCGCCGAGCTTGACTGGGACGCCCATGTACAAACCGTCGATTCCGTACTCGCCCGTGAGGTAGGCCGTGCACGGGAGGACGCGTTTCTCGTCGAGCATGATCGAGTCGACCATCTGGGCGGTCGCCGCGCCGGGCGCGTACCAGGCAGATGTTCCGAGCAACTCGACGATCTCGCCGCCACCCTTCGCCGTCCGCTGCACCATCGCATCGATGTCGGCTTCTCCGACGAGGTCGCGCAGAGGAATCCCGCCCACCGTCGTTGCGCTGACGACCGGAACCATCTGGTCGCCGTGGCCACCGAGCACCATGGCGGTGACGTCCTTCACCGAGGCCTGCGTCCGCCAGGCGATGAAGGTCGAGAAGCGCGCCGTGTCGAGAATCCCGGCCATGCCGAAGACGCGCTCCCTCGGCCAGCCGGACACGTTCTTGGCGACATGGCACATGGCGTCGAGAGGGTTGGACACGACGATGAGGATCGCCTCTGGACTCTGCGCGATCGCCTGCTGCGTCACGTCGGTGACGATCTTTTCGTTGGTGGTGACGAGGTCGTCGCGGCTCATCCCGGGAGACCGAGGGAGGCCCGCGGTGATGACGACGACGTCGGAGCCTGCCGTCTCGTCGTAGCTGTTCGAGCCGCTGACGCGGGGCTCGTAGCCGAGCACAGCGCCCATCTGGTTGATGTCGAGCGCCTTGCCCTGGGGCAGGCCCTCCTTGATGTCGACGAGGACGACGTCCGCGTAGTCTCGTGTCGCGAGCACCTGCGCGCAGGTGGCGCCGACGTTGCCCGCACCGACGACCGTGACCTTTCGCCTCATACGCGTACTCCGAGCTGTTCGATGATCGCGTCCGCTACCTGGCTCGTGCCGACCGCGGTCGGATCGGTGCGGGTCGGCTTCATGTCGTAGGTGACGCTCTTGCCTTCGCGGATCACTGCGGCGATCGCCTGCTCGAGGTTGTCGGCCGCCTCCTGCTCGTCTAGATGCCGAAGCATCAGCATCCCGGAGAGCATTTCCGCCATCGGGTTGACCTTGTTCTGGCCGGCGTACTTCGGCGCCGAGCCGTGGGTCGGTTCGAAGATCGCGATCCCCTCGCCGAAGTTGGCGCCGGGTGCGAGGCCGAGCCCGCCGATCATTCCCGCGCACAGGTCCGACAGGACGTCGCCGTACAGATTCGGCAGCACGAGGACGTCGTACTCCTCCGGCCGCTGGACGAGTTGCATGCACATGTTGTCGACGATCCGGTCGTCGAACTCGATGTCGTCGTTTTCTGCGGCAACCTCTTGCGCCACGCGCAGATAGAGGCCGTCGGAGAACTTCATGATGTTCGCCTTGTGCACCGCCGTGACCTTCCGGCGGCCGTTTCGCCGCGCGTAGTCGAAGGCGAACTGGACGATCCGGCGCGTTCCAGAGATCGAGATCGGTTTGATCGAGATCCCCGCATCCTCGTGTGCCAGCTTGCCGCCCTTGGACTTGATCCAGTCGATCAGCTCCTCAGCTTCCTCCGAGCCCTGCTCATACTCGATACCCGCGTAGAGATCCTCCGTGTTCTCGCGGACGACGATCAGGTCGACGTCCTCGAACCGCGTGCGAACGCCTGGATACGTTTTGCAGGGACGCACCTGCGCGTAGAGGTCGAGCGCCTTGCGCAGCGCGACGTTCACCGAGCGGAAGCCGCCACCGACCGGGGTGGTGATTGGCCCCTTGAGAGCCACGCCGGTCTCGCGGATCGCGTCGAGCACCTCGTCGGGCAGCGGATTGCCGCCGTGCTTGTCCATCACGTCGGCTCCGGCCTCGCGCTCGTCCCAGTCGAACTCGACCCCGGTCGCCTCGAGAACGCGGCGTGTCGCCTCGGTGAGCTCAGGACCGGTGCCGTCGCCGGGGATGAGAATCACTCTGTGCGCCACGGCGCCGGACTTTAACTGCCGCGGCGTCGCTCGCGATGCTGCTTAGAAGGGGTGCGGGCCTTGCCCGCACCCCGCAACAACCCCCAAATCCGGATCGATGGCCCAAGAAGGAGACCCAAAACGCTCCGACAGAGGTAGAGTGCCGCGCCGCATGTCTCTGATGGAGGCAGCAGCCCAGGCCGACGAGCTCGCGCGGTCAGGCGCAGAGCGCGAGCTAGCCGTGCTGCGTCAGCAGTGGGATGAAGAGCTCGAGTCCGCCGCGCGCAGCTCCGACTACCGCCAACGCGCGGTCGCGTATCGCGCGATCGGCCAATTTCGCTTCCGGCAGAAGCTCGAGCTGCTCCGGCGCGGGCTCGAGGACGAGAGCCCCGCTGCGCGCGGGTCGGCCCTGCTGTCCATCCAGTTGCTCTCGAAGGACGCGCCGGGTGTGGTCAACTCGATCCGATCGCTGCTGCACACGATGGCGACGTCGGACGGAAACCAGGCCGTGCGGAGGCTGGCAGTCCTCAGCCTGCGCAACGGCTCACCCCAGCGCGAGACGATCGTCCTGTTGAGCGGCCTCGCAGACGACGAGGACCAGGAGCAAGAGTTGCGCAACGCCGCCCGCACGGTCGCGGGCGAGTTGAGAAAGCGCGCAGGCCCGAAGGGCTAGCCCGTGCAGGTAGTGCAGACGCGTGTCTTGATGATGCGTCCGCAGCTCGGGCAGAGGCGCTCCCGCCGCTTGGGCTCGAGTGCGCCCTTGTGCAGCCCCGCAACGATCATGAGGTAACCGATGCCACAACTGACGGCGGCCAGGATGGTGATGTGCAAACCGAGGTGCATGGCTCCTTACTTCGTCTTTCGGCGCGCATGTGGATGCGCCTGAAAGTACAACTCCCGACGCCGCCGATCGGATACGTGGGTATAGAGCTCGGTGGTCGCCAGGTCGGCGTGCCCGAGCATCTCCTGCACCGACCGTAGGTCAGCGCCGCCCTCGAGCAGATGGGTGGCGAATGAGTGGCGAAGCAGGTGTGGATGCACGCGTTCGGGGTCGAGGCCGGCCTTGCCGGCTAGCCGCCTCAGGATGAGGAAGACGCCGGCACGCGTGAGCCCTCCCCCCTTCGCATTCAGGAAGAGCTCGGGCCGGTGGCGCGAGTCCAGGTGGGGACGACCTCGACCCAGGTAACGCCGAAGTGCCTGCGCGGCCTGCCGTCCGATCGGAACGACGCGCTCCTTCGAGCCCTTGCCGATGCAGCGGACGAGCCGAGCCTCGAGGTCGACACTCGACTTGTGCAGGCTCACCGCCTCGCTGACCCGCAGGCCGGCACCGTAGAGCAGTTCGACGAGCGCACGGTCTCGCAGGTCGCGCGGAGTGGTTCCGTTCGCGGCTTCGACGAGGCGTTCCGCCTCTGCCGGTGAGAGCGTGCGTGGCAGCGTTCGCCGGCGCCGGGGGAGTTCGAGCTCGGCCGCGGGATTGTCGGTCCGTGTACCCAGAAGTGCCTGGTGGCGGAAGAACGAACGGATGGCCGCGACACGGCGGGCGATCGTCGCAGGCGACAGCCCCGCGGCCCGGAGCTCGGCCAGGTACTGCTCCAGCTGCTCCGTCGTGACGCGTCCGAGCGGACCTTCGAGCCAGGCGCCGACCGCTGTCAGGTCACGGCGGTAAGCGTCGACGGTTTTCGGCGCCCGGCGCGTCGCGAGCAGCGCGAGGAAGCCTTCGACTTCCGGATCGAGTGGGTGAGTCTCCACGCCGGACGGTTTCGCGGCGTAGCCCTTATCGCCTGCCGCGCTAGGACCTGGGGTGGGCGCGGTCGTAGACGCGGCGAAGGCGGCGGCCGTCAACGTGGCTGTACAGCTGTGTGGTCGAAAGCGAGCTGTGGCCGAGCAGGTCCTGGATCGTCCGCAGGTCGGCGCCGCCTTCGAGGAGGTGCGTCGCGAACGCATGCCGCAGGCGATGTGGATGCGCGAACACGCGGCGCAACGTGGAGGTGTCGAGCCGCCGTCCCCGAGCCGAGAGAAAGAGGGCCGTCTCTGGTCCGCCAACGAGCTCCGGCCGCGCCTGGTGGAGATATCGGGCGAGCGCGTGCGCGGCTTCCTCGCCGAGCGGGACGATGCGCTCCTTCCCGCCTTTACCGCGCACGTGCAGCTGCTCGCGGTCGAAGTCGACGTCGCCAAGGTCGAGGGCGACCGCCTCGGCGCTGCGGAGCCCGGCGGAATAGACCAGCTCGACGAGCGCGTGGTTCCGTACCGCCAGCGGTCCGTCACCGTCGAGGGCGTCCAGCGCCGCCTCGACTTCCGCGGGCTTCGGGGTCTCGGGCAGACGACGCGGTCGCCGCGGCGCGAGCGACGCGTCGGGCACCTTCGTCGGCCCCAGGGTGAAGCGGAGAAAGCTCCGTATCGCGGCCAGCTTGCGGGCGATCGTCGCCGGTGCCAACTTCCGCGGCCGCGCGCGTCCGAGCTCTGCCGCGTACTCGCTGAGCGCCCGGATGTCCACGTCTGAGAGCGCGAGGCCCCGTTCCTCCAACCAACGCCCGAACTCCTCGATGTCCCGCCGATATGAGCGACGGGTGCCTTCGCCGAGGGCCGGCGAATGCAGAAACCGTTCGATCGCGCGCCAAAGGTCCACGCCAGATCTTTCGCGGCCCAGCTAGCATCGCCTCCCCATGCGACCGCCCATAGAACGCTTCGCCGACCTCATTGTCAGCTTCGGCGCGAATGTGCAGGAAGGCCAGATCGTCGATCTGGGCTCGGCCCTCGGCAAGGAGGAGCTCACGCGCGCCATCACGGCGAGCGCCTACAAGCGCGGGGCGAAGTTCGTCGACGTCTCCTACTGGGATCCGCATCTCAAACGCGAGCGCGTCCGGCACGTCTCGGACGAGGCGCTCGAGTTCGTGCCGCCCTGGTACGGCGAGCGGACGCTTCAGCTCGGCGACGAGCGTGCGGCCGCGATCTCACTCAGCGGTCCAATCGAGCCAGGACTGTTCGACGATCTGGACCAGGAGCGACTCGGCCGTGACGTGTTCCCGCGCGTCAAGGAGTGGTCGACGGTGATCAATCAGCGAACGGTGAACTGGTGCGTTGCTCCGGGACCGACGCCGAAGTGGGCGCAACTCGTCTATCCCGGGCTCGAACCGGAGGCTGCTCTGGACAAACTCTGGGAGAACGTCGTCCACTTCTGCCGCCTCGACGAGGACGATCCCGTAGCCGCCTGGCGCGAGCGCGCCGACGCGCTCGCCAGCGTCGCCGAACGTCTGACGCAGCGACGGTTCGGCGCAATTCACCTCGAAGGGCCAGGCACCGATTTGACCATCGGCCTGTTGCCGACGTCTGAATGGAACGGGGGCGAGGACGAGACGGCAGAGGGCATCCCCCACATGTCCAACCTCCCGACGGAGGAGGTGTTCACGACACCGGACCCCGAGCGGGTCGAGGGTGTGGTCCGGGCGACCATGCCGCTGTACTCGCAGGGGTTGATCATCGAGGGACTGACGGTGCGGTTCGAGGGCGGGCACGCCGTGCAGATCGAGGCCGACTCGGGTGCCGACGCATTCCGTGCGCTCGTGGAGCAGAACGAAGGTGGGGACCGGCTGGGGGAGCTGGCGCTCGTCGACCGCGAGGGCCGGATTGGACCGCTCGATACGGTTTTTTACGACACGTTGCTCGACGAGAACGCAACGAGCCACATCGCGCTCGGGGCGGCCTACGAGACCGGCGTCGGCGAAGTCGATCGCGAACGCATCAACACGTCCACGATCCACATCGACTTCATGGTCGGCTCACCCGAGGTCGACGTGACCGGCATCACGAACGACGGCGGACGCGTGCCGGTGCTACGTGACTCGACCTGGCAGATCTAGTCCAGCTCGCCGGGCAAGAGCGAGTACATCACGAAGTTGACGCGCCGGCCCAGCCGTGGGTTGAAGTGCACCGACCGCAAGACGCCTTCGTTCGTGAACCCGGCCTTCGCGGCGACCCGTTGCGAAGGGAGGTTCTGCTCGTCCGCGCGAAGCTGGAGACGCTCGCAGCCGAGCTCGTCCACTGCCCACTTCGAAACGAGTCGCACCGCGCGGGTTGTCAGTCCCCTTCCGCGCGTCCCTTTACGCATCCAGTAGCCAACCTCGCCGACCCGCTCGTCCCGCTCGCCGACCCAGCCGACGCCGACGCTACCGACAAGCTCGCCGCTCGCCGCGTCGGTGACGGCGAACGGTGCCGACGACCCTTCCCGCCACGCTGCGGAAGCGTGATCGACCCAGGCGTTCGCCTCGGCCTCGCCATAGGGCTGCGGGATGGCGTCGAGCCAGCGCACGATCTCCTCCTCGCCGTCCAGGCAGGCGACCAGCTCGGCGACGTCTCCCTTGCGCCACGGACGCAACGTCACGACGCCGTCCGAAAGAGGAGGGTCGGGCGCGGGAACCATCCCGCGAGGCTAACTCAGGGGAGCGGAAGGCTCGGCACGGTCGGCACCCGCACCGTTGGCGGCGGTGCTAGAGGCACCGGCGAGGTCGGCACCGTCACGGGCAGGTCGGGCACGGTCACCGTGGGCACGGTCATGAGATCAGGATCGCTGGGAGCCGTGGTGATTGGAGAGGTTGGACTCGTTTCCGCGACCGAGGTGAGTGCGCTCGTCGCTGTCGGGTTCGGCTCGGGTGTCACAGGCGACGCCGGCGAGCCAGGTGCGGCGCCGCCGGCAGCGGTCGGTGTCGTCGTCACGGTCGTGACGCGTCCGCGCTGCACGCGAGGACGATGGCGCGCATGGCGCCGTGCCGGCCCCGGGGAGACCTGCGGCAATCTCGATCCGGGGCCGGGCACGGTCGGATCGCGCGTCACTCGCACGACCGGTGTGTTGCGGTCTGCCTCACGACCCTGGGCAGAGAGGGAAGCGGGCCCTAGGCCGAGCAACACGACCGCGCTGTAAAGGACCGCCGACGCCACGGTGGCAGAGAGGCCGAACCTGAGCTGACTGCCTGAATAGTGCGCCGCGGACCCCATGCCTCCCCTTATCGGGGTAGGCCGTACGGCCTATGACCCTCCTACGAGTGATTCACTAGCGGCGGGCAGCAGTCAGCTGACTGCCGCGACAATCTCGCTGGAAAGGCTAGGAAAGGCGGCGAGGAACTCGGCGCGTTCCTCTTTCAGCCGGCGGACGTGGTCGCGGTACTCGTCCGCTCGGCCCGTGCGCTCGTAGAGCTTTCGCGGCTGGAGGACTTCTTCGTCGTCGATCCCGGGGACGCCGGTCGCGACCTGATAGCCGAAGTCGGGATCGCGTTCCCACTCGATCGTCCCCTCGGCGATGCCTTTGACGATCGCCGACGAGTGCTTGATGCGCACCTTCTTCGAGCGCTCGTTCTGCTCCGGGCCACCGACCCGCCCGGTGTTGAGGAGGTAGACCTCGAGCGGATGCTCCTCGAGGAGCTCGAGGAAGCGGTTGCCCTGCAGGTCGTGCAGCATCGGGAAGAACGGATTCGTCCCGGGTACGCGCAGCGACTTGCCGGCCTCGTCGGCACCGCCCGCAGCAGTTCCCTTCGTCTCGCCGAGCATGAAGTAGGCCGCTGCCTGCGGTCCTTGGAGCTTCGCGACGGCGGGAATGACGTTTTCGTTGCGGTTGAGGATCAGCAGGAAGTGCGCCTCGTCGATCTCCCGGTCGGCGGCTGACTCGATCACGCTGAACGGGAACGTCGCGCGCCCGTTCTGCGTGTAGCTCTCGTCGTAGAAGTCGACGTCGTCGCCGTGCTGCGACACATTCTCCAGATACGAGCTCGGCTGCGTGACGGCGCCGTAGATGGTCGGCTCGTCCTCGCGATTCAGTCCGTACGTCTTCGCGAAGCAGCCGTTCTCCGTCACGTATACGTGGCCGTCGGACATCCAGGCGACGAAGTCGTCCTGCACCGGGAGCGAGCCGTTCTGGCGCGTGAAGGTCGTGGTCGTCTTGCCTGTCCCCGACAGCCCGACGGTGAGGCAGATCTTGTCTCCGGAGTCTGTCGGGATGATCTTGCAGCCGGCGTGCAACGGCAGTCCACCACGGTCGTAGACGAGCTTGTTCCACATCCGTAGTCCGCCCTTCTTCGACTCGCCGAAGTAGTCGGAGTTGAAGACGCGCGTCACGCCCTGCTCGAGGTCGACCATGATCAGCCGGTCGTCCGGGAAGCCTTGCGCCGAAAGGTTCGGCGTGTAGATCACCGTCAGCTCGGGCTCGAAGTCCTCCTCGGCCGGCTCGAAGTAGAGCTGCTGCTGCATGCCGGCGATGTTCGCGTTCGCGGCCTCGACGTACAACCTCGCGGCCGTGCGGAAGTCCGGATCGTTTCCGATGTAGCCGTCGATCACGATCATTTCCTGGTCGGCGATGTACTGATCCTGCTTCTCCGCCCAGTGTGCGGCGTCGTCGGTCGAGATCGCCTGGTTCTGGCCGTCAGGCTCGTCGGTGACGAGGTAGGTGGAGCGCTTCGACCGCGCGAGTACCTTCGTCTGGACGTTGAGGTTGCCGTACTTCGTCGGACGCGCGGACGGCATGTTCGCGGCGAGTTCCTTGACCTCCTCGGCGCTCGGGTTGTCGATCACCCGCTTCGCCTGCGGTAGTCGGAACAACATCTTCGCCACGTTTCCACTCCCCCTCGAACGTCCGGACTCGGGGATCTTAGCGGTGAGGTACCGGCTTCCTGCCCGGGAAAACCCCGGCGCACCTTGGAAGAACGCCCGGTTTCGAGCCAATAGCAGCTGGCGACCTGGAGGGTTCCTTTCGGGCGGTCACCTCTCCGAGTCCGACTGCAGCTCTGACATCAGCGCCTGCATGGAGCATCGGGGGTCCTTTTATGCCTTTGTGGCTCTCGCGGGCTGCGCTCTCGGGCTCGTGCTCGGTTGTTAGGAAAGTTCAAAGGGTCCGGCTGGTGCGGAGCAGGGGGCCTGATCGCGATGTTGCTGATCGGGTTCCAGGCATTTCAACCGCTCGGTCCGACGGTGACCTTACGGATCGGCTACTGGTTGATCCTCGTCCTGTTCTTGCTGGTCATCGGCGTTCACGCCGTCCAGGCGCTGCGACGGCAAACAGCCGAGCGCGATGAGCCACTAGGGCACACCCCTGACGGCACGACCCTGGCAGACACCGACGCAACTGCCTAGCGCGCCCCGATGTGACGCGTGTTCCTCGCGCATAGCGTGACCGCATGAACACGACGCATTAGTCAGACGTTGGCGCCGCGGTAGCTCGCCGTGAGTGCACCCCCGGACGCTCGAGCCGAATGCGCAACGGCTCAAGCGAAGGGAGGTGACTCGAATGTCGAAGATCAAGAAGCTGGTCGCGGCAACGCTGGCGGTTCTGGCACTCGCGGCCGTTCCGTCGACGAGCGTCGCGCTCATCGGCCCCGGCCAGGCCCTCGCCGGCCAGTGCAGTGGTGGCAGCGGATGCTAGAAGCCCGACGACTCACTTGAGCAAAGAGCCTCCGAGATGGGGCTCTTTGCTCTAGTCAGTGAGCAGGGCGCCTGGAACCAATGCACGTGCCCGCTCCGCTGAAATGAGATTCCCCTTGGTCTCAAAGCGTTTAACCGCCTCTTGCGTGACGGCTGATGCGTTCGTGTCGTCACCGGCCATGCGGAAGATCTCGGCCAACGCGAGCAAACAGGCGCCTTGGCGGTTGAGGGAATCGGTCCCTCCAGCGCTATCGACGGCCTCGCGCGCGAGTTGTAGCGCGTCGCTCAGTGCCCCTCGCCTTGCCAGGAGCCTTGCCCAAGTAGGTTGCCAGGAGAGCGCAGCATCCAGGTCATCCGCTCCCGCAGAACGCTGCGCCAGATCAGCCCATCTCTCGGCTTCGTCGTACCGCCTTTGCCCGTACAGAGCGGCTGCGAGCTCGCCGGCTCGGGTGGCAAGCAACGGCGTCTGTCCGAGGCGTTGTACGAACTCGCAGGTCGCACGCAAGGCTTGGGCCGCCTCATGAGGCCGGCCGGCAAGCATTTCAATTGCTGCGAGGACCCGTCCGCAGACATCAACGGCACCACTCTCTAGGCCCAGTTCCCGATAGATGGCCTCCGCGCGTGCTACTAGACGACGGCCTTCATCGAAGTGACCCTGCATAGCCTCGAGGCCGCCTTGCCAGGCGATGACGTTCGCCTCGCTGGCCCGGTCGCCGTCGTGCTCGATTAGCAGCTGCGCGCATTGGACGAGCGCTTTCTCTACCGGCGTTGGACCAAAGACGAGCGCAGTTCCTAAATATTCGAGCGCCGTGGATGGTGACCATCCCGCGCGTTTGTAATGTGCCGCCGCACGGGTCGAAGCCTCTTCCAGTGCTGCGTATTCGCAATAGAACCCGCCCCTCACGTGCCCGACGCAGAGCCAGGCTCGTCCCAGAGCCCGATCGTCGCCTGCGCTCTCGAAGACCGGAATCGCCGCAGTAGCCACTTCGAGGAGTTCGCCGACGCGGTGAGGGTCTCGCAGCGATCGCACGAGCGCGAGCTCTATCTGTGCGCGCAATCGAGTAACCGGTTCCGCGGCTTCAGATGCCTCGCGCAGGACGCTTTCGGCACCGTCGATCTCATTTGATGCTCTCAGGGCGGTACCCAGCTCGCACTTGAAGTCGTTGGCGCCGGGAAGGAGCTCGACAGTGCGAGAGAGGAGATTCACCGCTGCCGGCGCGTCGGCGCGCTTCCATGCGCGAATCCCCGAACGGCCGAGCCTTTCGCCGCCTGCCTGAGCGAGCTCCCGCGCGTGCTCTTCGGGGCCCGAGAGCTCCTTCAGGTACACGAAGGCCTGCTCGAAGTGGTAGCCGACGAGCTCATCGGCCCCGTCTCGCCTGTCGAGCCCGCGCGCCGCAAGCTCGTGCAGCTCGGACCGCTCGGCCTTTGGAATGCTGCGATACGCGACGTCGCGGACGAGGATGTGGTGGAAGCGGAAGTGGTCGTCCCGCGGATCCACGAGTCCTCGTTCCACCAGGCGCGCAAGGTGCCGTCCCGTGTCGGCATTCGGCGCTAGATCGTCGATCTCCGCAGGCGAGAAGCCACGGCCGAGCACGGACGCTCGCCTGAGCACACCGAGCTCGCGTGGATCGAGCCGGTCAAGGCGGCTTGCCAGCAATGCCTCGACGCTCGCGGGCGGCTTTTCCAGGATCGCGTCCGGCATCTCGACTGTGGCCGCAAGCAGCTGCTCGGCGAAGAGGGCGTTCCCGCCTGCCTGCTCGACGATCGTCTCTTGCACCCGCGGATCGACCGGCTTGTCGGCCAGTTGCTGGACGAGCGTCCCGAGCGCGTCAGGCGCCAGCGGTTCCAGCTCGACGAGAAAGCCGGTCGACGTCGGGCCGCCCCACCCGGATCGAGCCTCGAGCAGCTCGGGCCGCGCGAGGCAGATCAGGAGGACCGGGCGCTCTGCCCATTCGCCGAGGTACTCGATCAGGTCGAGGAGAGTGGGCTCCGCCCAGTGGATGTCGTCGAGCGCGACCACGACCGGACGCTCGCGGGCAATAGCTTCGAGGAACCGCCGCACTGCCCAGAAGGTCTCGCCCGGAGCGGCCGGCGCCTCGACCACGCCGACCAGCTCGGCGACGCGTTGGGCGACTGCGGCGGCATCCTCCTCATCTGCGAGCAGCGCGCGGATGCCTGTCAGCGAATGGTCCGATGCTGCGTCGCGCACCACCTCCGCGATCGGGAGGTACGTCGCGCCCTCGCCGTACGACACACAGCGTCCGACGAGCACAGCCGCCTCATCGCGTACCGAGGCGATCAGCTCGCGCGCCAGGCGTGTCTTGCCGATGCCGGCCTCGCCGACGACGGTCACCACGCGGCAATGGTTGTCGGCGCGCGCGTTGACGTAGGCGCCGCGCAGCCGTTCCAGCTCGTCCTCGCGTCCGACGAGCGGGGCATCGAGCCGCCGCGCGTACGCCGGTGCGTCCAGGCGAACGTTTCCCAAGAGCCATGCGTCGCCTTCCTGTCGAGCCTGAACAGCGTCGCGCACGAGCCGATACGTCGAGTCACTCAGCAGCACGGCTCCGATCGGCGCGCGCGCCTCCAGCTGCGATGCGACACTCGCTGCCGCCCCGGAGATATGCAGCGGTTCGCCTGGTGACGAGAGCACGTGCACCTCGCCGGTACCGAGGCCGATACGGGCATCTAGCCCACCATCGGGAAAGACGGCCAGCGCGTCCTGGATGTCACGCGCGGCGCGCACCGCACGCAGAGGATCGTCCTCGTGCAACGAAGGAACACCAAAGACCGCCATCACCGCATCGCCGATGAACTTCTCGAGCGTGCCGCCGTGGCGCTCGATCGGCACGCGTACGGCCTCGAAGTACCGGGACATCAGCGTGCGGTAGACCTCGGGATCGAGCGAGGCCGCCAGCTTCGTCGAATCGACGAGATCGCAGAAGAGCACAGTCACTGTTCGGCGGTCCGGGCCGCGTTCCCTCGTTGTCGTGGCCGTAACACCGAGCGACGCGTCCTGTCGGAGGATCGCCTGCTCCAGCGAGCGAAGCTCCTCGCTCGGCTCGAGCCCGAGCTCGTCCATCAGCACACGTCGCGCTTGCTGGTACGCCTCCAGCGCCTCGGCTTGACGCCCCCCTCGATAGAGCGCCAGCATCAGCTGCGCACGGAAGCGCTCGCGTAGCGGCTGCGCCTCGACCAGCTCCTCCAGCTCGCCCACGAGCTCGCCGGCGGAGCCGAGCTCGAGGTCGGCGTCGATCCGGTCCTCCAGCGCTGCCAGGCGCGCTTCCTCCAGCCGCCCGATCTCATCGCGGGCGAACGGCTCGAAGGCCAGATCCTCGAGGGCCGCTCCACGCCAGAGCGAGAGCGCGGCCCGCAGCTTCTCGGCGCGCTCGCGCGGCTCGG
This sequence comes from Actinomycetota bacterium, assembly GCA_046728195.1. Lineage (GTDB taxonomy): Bacteria > Actinomycetota > Thermoleophilia > Gaiellales > Gaiellaceae > 3-1-20CM-4-69-9. The sequence goes on along the minus strand of JBKPEC010000106.1, from coordinate 1,011 downwards.
CGCCGTGCGCCTCTGCGGCGAGTCGTTCGAAGCGTGCGAGGTCGAGGCGCTCGGGATCGATGCGAAGGACGTAACCCGGCGGCTGTGAGACAAGCAGCTCTGCGCCGATCGCCTTCCGGAGACGCGAGACGTAGTTCTGCAGCGAGGCGGTCGCCGTCTTTGCCGGTTCCGGGCCCCAGACCTCCTCGATCAGGCGGTCGCTCGACACGAGCTCATTGGCGTGCAGGAGTAGGTATGCGAGCAGTGCACGCATGCGCTGCCGGTCCAGCGCAATAGCGCGGCCGTCCTCGACGACCGTCAGCGGCCCGAGGATCCGAAATTCGACGGGGATAGTGATGTTTGTAGCACCGTCCGGTTCGGCCGAGTAGGTCCGTCGGTTAGAGCCGGATTAGTGGGCCGAGGCAGGCTGCCGACGTGCATTCGAGGGACAACGGTCTCCCAGCCCGAGCAGCGCGTGGACGCGCGTTCACGTTGCTTGACGGGGAACTCGTGGCCGGGAAAGAGCGGCGGGCACTCTCCCGGGTGCCCGCCGTCTCTTCGATCGGTCGGCGGTCGGTCCGCGGTTCGGACCGGAAGACGAAGCTTCAACTACACCTTCATGACCGACACACGGCAATCGGGCTGCCTACGAAGGTGACGGGCTAGCCGGGGGAGGGGCGCGGCACAGAGCGGGAGCCGGACGGGGAGCGGCTCCCGTTCAACCGCTCCTCGTCTCGAGGCCATTCGATAGCTTCCTCAATAGTGGAGGCCAAGCACGACGTCCTCATCGTCGGTGCGGGCTGCGCGGGCATGCGCGCGGCCATCGAGGCGCACGATGCGGGCGCCGACGTCGCGCTGCTCTCGAAAATCCACCCCGTCCGGAGCCACTCCGGCGCGGCCGAGGGCGGGATCAACGCCGCGCTGGGCAACGCATCCGAGGACGATCCCGAGACCCACGCCTTCGACACGGTCAAGGGCTCGGATTACCTGGGCGACCAGGATGCGATCGAGATCCTCTGCAACGAAGCGCCG
>JBKPEC010000105.1:0-4057 GCA_046728195.1 Actinomycetota bacterium | reverse complement strand
GCCCATGCGTACGCAGGCGACAGCAGCCTGGTTGGTGTCATCGGCACGTTCAACTCGGGTTGCGCCGCGATCATCATCCCGGTCTTGAACAAGGCACCGGGTGGCGGGCTGCAGATGATCTCCCCGGCGAACACGTATGGCTGCCTGACCGAGCCGTGCGCCGGGAACGAGCCGGAGAAGTACTACCCGAGCGGGAAGCGGACATATGCCCGCGTCGCCCCGAGCGATCCCAACCAGGGCGCCGTCCAGGCGAAGTTCATGCAGCAGCAGGGCGTCAAGAGCGTCTACATCCTCAACGACAAGGAGGCGTACGGGCTCGGCGTCGCCAAGAACACCGAAGGCGCAGTGAAGGCGCTCGGGATCAAGGTCCTAGGCTTCTCGGCCTTCGATCCGAAGTCGAGCAACTTCCAGGCGCTGTTCACGAAGATCAAGAACACGAACCCCGACGCGGTCTTCATTGGCGGGCTGATCGACGAGAACAGCGGCCAGCTGATCAACGACAAGGTCACCGTTCTCGGCCCGAACACGAACAAGCCCAAGAGTGCGGGCGGAGGAGTCATGCTTTTCCTCCCCGACGGATACACGACGCCGGCGATCTTCCAGCGTTCTCAGGGCGGAACGCCGAACGCCAACGGCGCCTACTTCAGCGTCGCCGGAGTAGGACTGGACAAGTACAAGGGAGCCGCGCTGCAATTCATCGACGGCTTCAAGAAGACGCTGAACGGCGCGGCCTTGAACCCCTACGCAATCCTCGCCGCACAGGCCGCCCAGGTGATGCTGTCGGCGATCTCCAAGTCGGACGGATCGCGCTCGGGCGTGATCGACGAGACCTACAAGACCAAGGTCGACAACGGCCTGATCGGCAGCTTCAGCTTCAACGCCAACGGCGACCTTTCAGGCGCCACCGGCGCCTCGGTTCTCTACACGATCTACATCGGCAAGGGGAACAACCTCGTGACCTTCGTGAACGGGGTTGCACCCGTGGCATCGCTCACCCAGGCCGCACGCAAGGAGGCCTCCGGCTAGCCGTTCGAACTCTGACGAGGGAGGGCTTAACCGCCCTCCCTCGTCCTCTTAGAATCCCGCAATGGCAGCCGCAGCTCCCACCGCGTCGCCGCCGGCGCCATCGGCGATTCGAACACGGCGGCGGCCTGCGCTCCTATCGGTCCTCGGCGTCGTCTTCGTCCTCCTGCTCGTCGCCTGGCTGATCGTGAATGCGATCAAGACACCGACCGACTTCTTCAACGTCCTGTTGATCGGGATCACGCAGGGGTCCGTCTACGCGCTCGTCGCGCTGGGGTACACGCTCGTCTACGGGATCCTGCAGTTGATCAACTTCGCGCACGGAGACGTGTTCGCGCTCAGCGGCCTCTTCTCGACCACGGTGATCCTCAGCTGGTTCGGCCTCAGCGATACGAGCACGACACTTGGGATCGTCGTCGGGCTCGGCGCGGCGTTCTTGATCGTCGCCGCCTTCGGAGGACTGGTGAACTCGACGATCGAGTTCGTCGCCTATCGGCGGCTACGGAACGCGCCCCGTCTGGCCGTCTTGATCACGGCGGTCGGGATGTCGTTCATCGTCCAGAACATCTCGCTCGCGATCTACGGCGTCAATGCGCACAGCATCCCGCCGCTGATCTCGAGTAAGAACATCTTCTCGATCGGGGGCGTTCATTACGCGTGGGACGCCTTCTTTGCGGTCCTCGTCACGATCCCGGTGCTCGTGCTGCTCTCCTGGCTCGTCAAGTCGACCCGGCAGGGAAAGTCGATGCGCGCCACCTCGCAGGATCCCGAGGCCGCCGCGATCATGGGCATCGACGTCAACCGGACGATCTCGTTCACCTTCGCGCTTGCGGGCGCACTGGCCGGCATCGCCGGCGTCCTCTACGTCGTCGAGTTCAACATGCGCTACGACACTGGCTTCACGCTCGGCCTGATCGCCTTCACGGCTGCGGTTCTCGGCGGGATCGGAAACCTGACTGGCGCCGTGGTCGGGGCGCTCATCATCGGTCTGATCCAGGCCTTCAACGAGGGGCTCTCCTGGTTGGCGCCGGGCAGTGACTGGACGCGCTCGCTCGTCTTCGCGATCCTGATCGCGATCCTGGTCTTCAGGCCGGAGGGACTGCTCGGCGAGCGAACGCCGGAGGGAGCCTGATGGGGCCCCGAGCGCGCCGGTTCCGCGCGCGTGTGAACGCCGGCAGGAGTCGGTTCGCGGAGCGTTCCGGCCTCGATCGCGCCCGTGCGCAATACCGGCGGATCCCGCCACGCTATCGAACCTGGATCCCGTTTCTGATCGTGTTCGGGCTCGCGGTCGCTTACCCGTTCTACGTCACGCACACGCCGACGAACATCCCGCTGATCCTGACCCTTCCAACCGTCCACGACACGGTCACGATCCTCGTCTTCGTCGTCATGGCCGTCGGATTGAACGTGGTCGTCGGCTACGCCGGCCTGCTCGATCTCGGGTACGTCGCCTTCTACGCGATCGGCGCCTACACGGCCGGCTGGCTGGCCTCGGGCCAGTTCCAGCAGGTGAATTTCCATTTCGGGGCGGTCGGGGTCGGGTCGTCCGAGGCGGGCATTCACATCTCGATCTGGCTCGTGCTGCTGATCGCCGGCGTCGTCACGTCGATCGGCGGGATCCTGATCGGCCTGCCGACGCTGCGGCTACGCGGCGACTACCTGGCGATCGTGACGCTCGGGTTCGGCGAGATCATCCCGCAGTTCGTCCGCAACGCCGACAACCTGCACGGCTTCGACCTCACCCACGGCACCTTCGGGATCAGCCCGATCGACGCGCCTGGCTTCGGTCAGTCGCTGCACAACGCCGTCGGTCTCCCGGTCCGCTACGACGCCTCCTTTCCGCCGACGCCCGACCGGCTCTTCTACTGGACCGTGCTCGGGATCCTGCTCGTGACCTGCTTCTGCTGCGTCCGGTTACGCGACTCGCGCCTCGGGCGCGCCTGGATCGCGATCCGGGAGGACGAGACGGCGGCCGGCGCGATGGGCATCCCGCTGATGAGGACGAAGACGTGGGCCTACGCGATCGGCGCCTTCTTCGGCGGGGTTGCGGGGGCGTATGTCGCCACCTTCAACTCCGGCGCCTTCCCGAGCCAGTTCGACTTCAACATCTCGATCTTTCTGCTCTGCATGGTGATTCTCGGCGGCATGGGCAGCATCTGGGGGGTCGTGCTGGCCGGGACGATTCTCGCCTGGCTGAACGTGGAGGGGCTTGCCAACATCGGCTCCTGGCTGAACGCGAACATCTTCCCGGCCAGCCACCAGATCGACGTGCCCAAGTACGAGTTCGGCATCTACGGGGTAATCATCGTCCTGATGATGCTGTTCCGTCCCATCGGCCTAATCCCTGAGCGCCGACGAAAGCGGGAGATCGAGGAAGGCACGCGCGGACCGCTCGACGAGCCCCTGTACGAGATGCGCGGTGCCGACGAACCAGGCGCCGGCGAGCGCGGAACTCCGGGCCGGATCCCGCGCGGATGAGCGAGCCCGCGGCCAACGGCGATCTGCTCGTCGCGAGCGTGGTGCGAAAGGAGTTCGGCGGGCTGCTCGCGGTCAACGATCTCGACTTCACGATCCCGCAGCGCTCGATCGTCAGCCTGATCGGCCCGAACGGGGCCGGCAAGACGACCTTCTTCAACATGCTGACCGGGCTCTACAAAGCCACGTCGGGGACGATCGTCTTCGACGGCACCGACATCACCGACAAGCCGCCGCATGCGATCACGAAGCTCGGCGTCGGGCGCACCTTCCAGAACATCCGCCTCTTCCCGCAGATGACCGCGCTCGAGAATGTGCTCGTCGGCATGCACGCGCGCCTGAGAGGCGGAATCCTGGGCTCGATCTTCGGGCTGCCCAGCGTTCGCCGCGAGGAGCGCGAGGCCGATGAGAAGGCACGGGAGCTGCTCGCCTTCTCGGGGCTGCGGCGGGTCGACGACGAGCTCGCGGAGAGCCTCTCCTACGGCGACCAGCGGCGGCTGGAGGTCGCGCGCGCGCTCGCGACGGAGCCGAAGCTGCTGCTCCTCGACGAGCCGACCGC
>JBKPEC010000104.1:0-5723 GCA_046728195.1 Actinomycetota bacterium | reverse complement strand
CCGCGCGCTCGAGCTCGCGGCGGCGGGAGGTCACAACCTGCTGCTTGGCGGGCCGCCGGGCATCGGCAAGACGATGCTCGCGCGGCGGTTGCCGAGCATCATGCCGGCGCTCGAAGAGGAGGCCGCGCTCGAGGTGACGCGGATCCACTCCGTCGCAGGTCTCATCGATCCAGAGCATCCGCTGATCGGCTATCCACCGTTCCGCGCACCTCATCACAGCGCGTCGACCGCGGCCATTGTCGGCGGTGGTCCGAGGCTTCGACCCGGGGAGGCAAGCCTTGCGCATCGGGGAGTACTGCTGCTCGACGAGCTCGCGGAGTTCCAACGGCCCGCGCTGGAGGCGCTCCGACAGCCGCTCGAGGACGGCGAGATCCTGGTTGCGCGTTCAGCGGGCAGCGTGCGCTTCCCGGCGCGCTTCCAGCTCGTGGGCACCATGAACCTCTGCCCGTGCGGGGCGCGTGGCGATCCCGGTGCGCAGTGCTCCTGCTCCGCGCAGCGCCTGGCGCGCTACCGCGATCGTCTCTCCCGCGCGCTACTCGACCGCTTCGACCTCGTCGTCACGGTGCCGCGCCCGCGGGGCAGCGAGCTGCAGGGAGGCCGCGGCGAAGCATCGGACGCGGTTCGTGGGCGCGTGGTCGCTGCGCGCCTGCGGCTGACGGAAGCACCGCCGGTACGAACGGCAGGCGCGGACGACCTCTTGACGCGTGCGGTGGAGCGGCTTCGCCTGTCGGGCCGTGGCCGCGCAAAGGTCGCGTCAGTGGCACGGACGGCCGCGGCACTGGCCGGCACCGACGCCGTGGAGCCCGAGCACATCGCCGAAGCGCTCGCATATCGCACTCCACCTGATCTGGCGTCGTGACGTTCCTACGCCGAAGCGAGCTGCCGCCACTGCTGCGTGCGATCCACGGGCCGCCGTCGCGCCTCTACCTCCGAGGCGCCGCAGATCCAGAGCTGCTCACGCGACCGGCCGTCGCACTCGTCGGGGCGCGGGCGTGCTCGCCCTATGGGGCTCAGGTCGCGCGGATGCTCGGCCGCGAGCTCGCCGCGGCCGGGCTCATCGTCGTCAGCGGGCTAGCACGAGGGGTCGACGGCGAGGCGCATCGAGGCGCGCTCGAGACGGACGGCCACACCGTGGCCGTCCTCGGTTGCGGGATCGACCGTGACTATCCGGCCGCGCACGCAGCTCTTGCGCGTTCGATCGCAGAGCGGTCGCTGATCGTCTCGGAGTACGAGCCCGGCGTTGAGCCACTGGCGTGGCGCTTTCCGGCGCGCAACCGGATCATTGCCGGGCTCTGCCTCGCCACGATCGTGGTCGAAGCACGTGAACGCAGCGGCGCGTTGATCACCGCCGACTTCGCTCTCGACGAGGGTCGCGAGGTCTTCGCCGTCCCAGGCGAGATCTCGTCGTCGCTATCGGCCGGGACGAATGCACTTTTGCGGATCGGTGCAACACCGCTCACGGCGGCGGCCGACGTTCTCGACTCGCTCGGTATCGAGCGGCCCGAGACCGCGCGGCCGAAGATCGGTGAGGTGGCCGCGGCCGTGCTCGAGCGCCTGCCGGCCGGGATCGACGAGCTGGTGAGGGCGAGCGGACTCACGGCCGCCCAAGCTGCCGCAGCTCTCGCCGAGCTGGAGCTCGCCGGCCTTGCGGCCGAAGGAGACGGGCTCTATCGCGCGCTGCACTAGCATCGCGGCGTGGAGACGACTCCGTTCTGGCTCGACGAGCCGGCGTTTGCGCCCGTCGCGAGCCCCACCGGCCGGGTCGACGTCGACGTGATCGGCGCCGGAATCACGGGCTGCTCGTGCGCGCTCGCTCTCGCCAGCGGCGGCCTGAGCGTGCGCGTGCACGACGCTCGCGGCATCGCGGAAGGCGCAAGTGGACGAAACGGCGGGTTCGCCCGACCCGGGGTCGCCGCGAGGTACGACGTGGCACGCGAGACGTACGGCGCCGAACGGGCCCGTGAGCTTTTGAGTCGGACGGAGGCAGCGCTCGACCGGCTGGAGTCGCTGGCAGGCGACGCGTTCCGCCGGACGGGGAGCCTTCGCCTCGCCTCTGACGACGAGGACCGAGATGAGATTCGAGCCGAGTACGAAGCTCTTCGCGATGACGGCTTTGCCGCCGAGTGGCGGGATGACCTGCCGCATCTGCGCCCGATCTTTCGTGGCGCGATCTTCCATCCCCGGGACGGCGCGTTGCAGCCGGCCCGGTTCGTGCGCCGCCTGGCAGGTCTCGCTGCGGACGCCGGGGTGACCTTCGAGGAGCACCGGCGGATCGCGTCGCTGGACGAGCTCGAGGCCGAGCAGGTCGTCATTGCGACCGACGGCTCGGGTCGTGGCCTGTTGTCGGAGCTCGACGATGCGGTCAGGCCGGCACGTGGGCAGGTGTTGACGACGGCGCCGCTCGGGGAACAGCTCTTCGCATGTCCACACTGCGCGCGTCACGGCTTCGATTACTGGCAGCAGCTGACAGACGGCCGCATCGTGCTCGGCGGATTTCGCGACTTCTCGATCCTCACCGAGATGACAGACGAGGAGACGACGACCGAGCCCATCCAGCAGGCACTTGATGCGTTCCTCGTCGAGCTCCTCGGGCGCATGCCCGAGGTCACGCATCGCTGGGCCGGGATCTTCGGCCTGACGCAGGATCTGATCCCTCTCGTCGGACCGGTCCCCGGCCGGTCGGGAACGTGGGTCGCGGCCGGGTACTCGGGCCACGGCAACGTCCTCGGCTTCATGTGCGGAGAGCTCGTCGCGGCCGCAATTCTCGGCAAGGAAGACCCGCTGCTGGAGCTGTTCTCACCGGCCCGCCTCCTCGTCTCGGGCTAGCGAGCTACGGGATCGAGCGATAGAGGCGGTAGAACGCCGGGCGGAATCCGCGCTTCGGCCAGAAGCGTGACGCCAACAGGTTCGTCATCCGCCAATCGGTGACCATCGCGGTGTAGCCGTCCCCGGCAGCCGCGGCGAGTGACGCCTCGGTGAGCGCAACGCCGATGCCGGACCCGCGCGCTTCGGGGAGTGTCGAGGCGAAGGCGAGATAACAGGTGCGTTCCGGGAGTCCGAGGCCGCTGTAGTGCTGCGAGAGCTGGGCCGCGCAGACTGACCAGCACGCGACCGGCTTTCCGTCGAGGCAGCCGATCAGAAGCCGCTCCTCGCCTCCCGCCAGCGTCTTGCGCCACTCCGCCCGGCTTTCCTCTGCTGTGTACAACGGCCTTGTCGAAAAGACGGGCGAACTGTGCTGGTGGGCAGGCAGGGCCAGGTCCACCGGAACGAGGTGCTCGATGTCTTCCTCGCGCGGTTCGCGGATCTCGAAGCGGTCGGGGATGCGAACGTTGGGCTGCAACGGAACCTCACGTATCCCATGCGCTTGTTGGTGACCGAAGCCGAGTCGAAACCACGCATCCATGAGCGCAGCGTCGTGCGCCGGAACGACCGCATAGTGTCGTCGCCTCCCTTCGTCGAACCAGGACGCAGCCGCAGTCGCGTACAGATCGCGGACGTCCTCCCCGTAAGTAACCGCATGCCCGGCCAGCTCGACCCAGATGTTCTCTCCCCATTCCCCGGAATTACGAGCTGCACCGATGAGGTAGCCGACCGGCTGACCCTCTCGGAAGGCGATCGCCCCAGAGGCGTCCTCGTTGGCCCAAGCAGCCGCGACCTCGTCGTGCGCTGCTTGCGGCTGTTCGTACCGGCTCGGCAGGAGCGGTGCGGACCGGCGGTGGCGCGCGTGGCGGGTGGCAAGCAGGGCGGCGGCGTCCTCGAGGTGCTCGTCCGAGAAGGGGATGACTTCGAGGCGAGACATCGCCATACACTGGCAGACGTCCACGAGCAGGGGAGGTCCCGCGCCAGGGGCGGTGTGCTCCACACGGCCGATTGACAGGCGAGCCGCCCGCCGAAGTGGGGAAAGCCGTAACGACAACGATCTTCGCGGCGCCGAGAATCGGCGGGGCGAACGCATTCCTTCGCTTCTGGCGCTATCTGACCGACCGGCCGCTCGTCTAAGCCGGGCGCGTCATCTCGAGAAAGCGGTACACGCCGCCGCTCGTCTCGTGATCGAAGGCGCGCGTGGTCACGAAGCCGGCCCGCTCGTAGACCTTGATCGCCCGTTCGTTGAACGACGCCACAGTGAGCCGAAACCGTGACGGCCTGAATCGCTCTCTGGCAAACGCCAAGCCTGCTTCGACGAAGTCGGCACCCATGCCCAGACCCGTGAGGTCAGGACGGAGACCGAGGCCGATGGTCAGGTCCTCATCCCTCACCTGAAACTCGAAGTAGCCGACGAGCTCGCCGTTTTCGTCGCGCGCAGAGAAGAATCGTCCCTGTCGGCTCTTTGCGTCGAGCAGCAATGCCGCGTCGTCGTGGTCTGCGTCCCAGTCGTAGAAGGAGTAGGGAGGAGGGTAGTGCCACTCCGAAACGGCGACGGCGACTGTCTGGTCCATCGACGCGATCTCGTACGTCACCAGGACCAGACCTTGCGGAGGCTAGCCGGCCGAGATTCGAGCTCGTTCGGCTTGCCAGTCGATCCACATTCGACCGAAGACTGCGCCGGCGTGGAGACAGACACCGAAACCGACGAGAAACGTAATCAGCGCCAAAACGACGCCGGCGGGCCCGTAGCTCTCTTGCCCCGAGGTGACCTGACTCGAGAAGAAGAACGAAGAGACGACGCCGAGGCCGGTGATGCAAGCTCCCGTAGCCACTCCCGCAGGGAGCAGCTTCCGTAGCGGGACTTGGCGGTACAGGATGAAATACGCCGAGCACCACCAGAAGAGCACGGCCAAGACGAACGTGAGCACGAAGATCAGACCGCGACCGCCCACGGGGCGGATCTTGTCGAAGAGCCACACCTCGAACGAGATGTAGGCGGTAAACGCGGCGACGCCCGCAAGCTGATACGCAACGTGCCGCAAGAGCCCCTTCGGGGCAGGTTGTTCGTAGATCCTCTGGTACCACGCCTGCAGGGTGGATGCCATCCCGATCGCCCCGAGCACGAGCACGATCGCACTGACCCAGGTAAGCGTGGCAACAGCCTGATTTCCGGTCGCGATCAACCCATCGAGGTCTCGGGCCGCCTGGGCATCCAATCCCATCCGTGCGACGATGACCTTTCTGATGTCTCCCCCGATGGCGGCAGAGCTGACCGCCAGGAGAGGAAAAGCAGAGAGCACAGCCAGGGCTGCGAAGGCAAAGGAGCTATTCATGAAATCGGCGGCCGACAGCTGACTCCAGAACTTTCCAGCAGCACTTTCCTCGAACCGATCGATCCTCTCCCGAAAGGCGCGTAACCTCTGCCACCCAGCGACCCGCATATCCTCAGTCTCGCTTTCCGACGCGAGGATCAGAGCCTGCTCACGCTCAGCCCGCCCTGGCCCACAAGGGTCGAGCGTCGTCGGCTCGTCGGCCATCTCCCAACCCATTATCGCGCGGCCTTAGGGCTCTACAACTGAAAGGGCGTGATAGTCGCCGACGGCGTGCGAGCCGTCGCCGGCGCGCTGATCGACTGGCTCGACTCGTCCCAAAGCTCGATTGCAGTCGTGGCAAATTCCGCAGCTCCCGAGAGGCGGAGCGGGCGATCCGAGCCTGAATCGCCCGCTCCTAAGGCTCGCCCACGATGCTCTATCCGGTCGGCGGGTGCGTGCCCCAGTCGGGCGAACCCGAGCCGGGGGCGTGCGTGACCTGGGTCAAGCCCGTGCCGTTGACGTTGACGGTGAAGATCTCCCCATCGA
>JBKPEC010000103.1:0-5963 GCA_046728195.1 Actinomycetota bacterium | reverse complement strand
CCCCCCCACCCCCCACAAATACACATTAGTGGAGTCGTCGGCAGCGTCAGATGTGTATAAGAGACAGTGTTCGGCTCGGTCGCCACGCGCCAGTGCTCGGACAGCAGGCCGTCCTCGTAAAGGCCGATCAGGGTTTGCGTGTTGCCCACATCGATCGCCAGGAGGGATCCCGCCACGGCGATATCTTCACCTAGCCGTGAGCCGCGCGAAAGCTTCCGCTTTCGGGCGGATTCAGGTACTGCGCTTCGCGCCTAACGCACGCGGGCGAAGCCCGCGTGCTCCTTTTGGGGCTTCAGGTTGGCGACGGCGATGGTCCACGGGCGGCGGCGCCGGAGGACGTCGCCGCCCGTGTGAGTCCGGCCTCCTCTAACGGCGGCTGCGCCTGCCGTTAGCTCCGGCCCGCTGTGGTGTGGGTGGACGCGCGCTTCAACCGACACCACCGAAGCCGGACGCTAAGACCAGGCGAAGCCGGGCTTAGCCGCTCCGCCCGCGCACGTTCCCCGCGACAAGCGGCGTACCCAAACCGGGCGAAAGCGTCAGCTTTCGCCCGGTGCGGAAGCGGCGCCGTGTTCGAGCAGCAGTTCCTCGACGCGCAGGTCGCCGTTCTGGCGGGCGGCGTCGATCGGACGAAACCCGCCGCCCTGCGCAAGGTTGGGATCGGCGCCGTGCTCGAGCGCGAGCCTCACGAGCTCGTAGCGGGTGTCCTCCTCGACACCCTGCGCTGCGCAGGCGGCATGGAGCGCGGCGGTCTGGATCTGCTCATTGCGGGAGAGAAGGTTCGGGTCGGCGCCGTGCTCCACCATGAGCCTCGCGGCATCCACGTGGCCGAAGAAGCACGCCAGGCCCAAGGGATGAAACCCGTCTTCGCCGAACGCATTCGCCAGCGCCGGATTCTCCTCCAGCAGGACGCGTAGGCGCGGCACGTTGCCGAGCGCGGCGGCCTCGAAGACGTCGAGCTCCAGCTCGTCCGCGAGCAGCTCGGCAACACGCTCGTTCTGTCCCTGGTACAGCGCCTCGAGCAGCTTGGACATGTCAGCGCAGCAGTCGTGACATGCGGCGGTCCTTGAGCACGCGGCCGCCGGTCTGGCACGCGGGGCAGTAGTAGATCGTGTGCTCCTCGAAATCGACGCGCGCGATCGGGGTGCCGCACACGTAACACGGCGCTCCGAGCCTGTCGTGCACGCGATAGGTCCGCTTGTCGTTCGCGCCCTGTTCCCGGAGCTCGAGCCCGCGCGTGAGCTCGTCGTCGATCGCCGACGCGAGGCGGGTGATTTCCTCCGGCGAGAGGTCGTGGGTGAGCGCGTACGGCGACAGCCTGGCGTGGTGCAGGATTTCGTTGGCCCACGCTCTTCCGATGCCTGCGATCACGCGCTGGTCGCGCAGCATCGAGTGGAGCCGGCGCGATTCCTCGGCGCAGATCTCGGCCAGGCGCTCGGCCCCGAGGCCGAGCGCCTCCGGGCCGAGGTGGGCGAGCTCTTGCTCAGCCTCCTCTGGATTCAGGAGCCAGACCCCGGCTCTCTTCTTCGCGCCGGCCTCCGTCAGGACGAGCCGCGAGCCGCCCTCGAAGACGAGCTGGAAGGCCGGCGTCTTCGGGCCCGCTTCTCCGTACTTCAGGTAGCGGAGCCGCCCTGCGCTCATCAGATGCAAGAGCACGACGAGCTCGCCGTCCTCCGTCGGAAACAGCAGGCGCTTCGCGCGCCGCTCCGCACCCGCAAGACGACGTCCTTCGAGCGTGGAGAGCGGCGGATCGAACGTCTTCAACGTCGCGACGTGAGCGGGCCCTGCCTTGACGATCGGAAATGCCGAGACTGGATCGTCGAGCGCGCGGCGCCAGGCTTCGATCTCGGGAAGCTCAGGCATCGCCGTTTAGGCTCCGAACCATGGACCCAATCAGGGTATCCGTGCGCCGTGGAGACGTCGTCGAGGCCGTGCACGACATACACGCGGTCGCGGTGCAGGACGGCGCCGTCATCGCGCAGGCGGGTGACCCGAGCCTCAACGCGTACATGCGCTCGTCCTCGAAGCCCTTGCAGGCGATCCCACTCGCGCGCTCCCGACCTGACGTCGACGACCGCGACCTCGCAATCGCGTCGGCGTCGCATCTGGCCGACAACGACCAGCTCGCCGCCGTTCGCGTGCTGCTTGCGAAGGCGCCGGCTACGGAGGCCGAATTGGAGTGCGGCCCCGCGGGCGAGCCTCCCTCCCTGCTAAAGCACAACTGCTCGGGCAAGCACGCGAGCATGCTCGCGCTCTGCCGGGCCCGCGGCTGGCGCAGCGAGGGCTACCGTCTCGAGGGGCACCGCGTGCAGCGCGAGATGCTCGCCGTCCACGCGGAGGCCGCCGAGATCGACGAGGACGAGATCCGCACGGGAATCGACGGCTGCGGCGTCCTGACCTTCGCACTGCCGCTCGAACGAATGGCACATGCGTTCTCCCGCCTGCCGCAGCTCGACGGCGGCGACCAGGTAGCGGCCGCGATGCGAGCGCACCCCCTCCTCATCCGTGGCCCGCGCGCCAGCGACACGCGTTTGATGCAGTCGTTACCAGGCTGGATCGCGAAGGGCGGTGCCGAGGGTCTCCTGTGTGCCGCCGGAGACGGAATCGGCTTCGCGCTGAAGGCGGAGGACGGAAACGGACGTGGCCTCGGGCCGGCCGCGGCCACGTTCGCCGGCCGGCTCGGCCTCGATCTCTCCGACCTCGCGGTTGTCCCCTTGGAGAACAGCCGTGGCGAGATCGTCGGGGAGATCAGGGTGTAGGGAGAGCCTTCAAAAATCCGCTCTTTGCTTTTTCCCCCGCGTCTGTAATATCCCGACGGCGAGTGGTGAGCCGGGGGAAACGTGCACCGGCTCTTCGCGTGCAAGAGGTAGATCGAGTCCCCGTCCACCTTCGCGAAGCCGGGAGGTAAGCCGCCGTTGCTGACCGTCGAAATCTCCCTTCCTGAAGTCGAGGAACTGCAGAAGCTCGTTCAGGAAGGTCTAGAGAAGGGCGTCCTCAACTACGACGAGATTGCCAGCGGGCTCGAAGACGTCGAGCTCTCGAAGGAGCAGATCGAAGACTTCTACACCTATCTGATCGACCACGGGGTCGAGCTGATGGAAGGCGAGACGCACAAGCATCCGCCGCACGAGCAGCTCCCCACACCTGAGGAGGAGAAGGGCCCGAAGCTCGACTTGAGCGTCGAGCCGTCACTCGACTCGCTGCGGCTCTATCTGCGCGAGATCGGCAAGGTGCCTCTCCTCACGGCCGATCAGGAGGTGTACCTGGCCAAGCGCATCGAGCGAGGCGACATGGCGGCGAAGACCCAGATGATCGAGGCGAACCTTCGCCTCGTTGTTTCGATCGCCAAGTCCTATCTCGGCCGCGGCCTGAGCTTCCTGGATCTGATCCAGGAAGGCTCGCTCGGCCTGATCCGAGCGGTGGAGAAGTTCGACTACCGCAAGGGCTACAAGTTCTCGACCTATGCCACCTGGTGGATCCGGCAGGCGGTGACGCGCGCGATCGCGGACAAGGCGCGCACGATTCGCATTCCGGTGCACATGGTGGAGAAGCTGAACAAGGTCGTGCACATCGAGCGACAGCTCGTGCAGCGGCTCGGCCGCGAGCCCCGTCCGGACGAGATCGCCGAGGAGCTCGAGATGACGACGGAAGAAGTGCGCGAGATTCTGCGGATGTCCCAGCTGCCTGTCTCCCTCGAGAAGCCGATCGGCGAGGAGGAGGAGTCGGAGCTCGGCGACTTTGTCGAAGACGAGTCGGCCGAGTCCCCCTTCGACACGGCGACGCTGTCGCTGCGGCGCGAGGACGTGGAGCACGCGCTGTCCGCTCTCCCGGAGCGCGAGCGGCAGGTGATCGAGCTGCGGTTCGGGCTGTCGGGTGCCCAACCGTGCACGCTCGAGGAGGTCGGACGGGCCTTCGGCGTGACGCGTGAGCGCATCCGCCAGATCGAGAACAACACCCTGAAGAAGCTCGAGTCCCTACCCGAGGCGCAGGGCCTCAAGGACTGCGTCTGACCTAAGGCGTGTCTCCAGCGGGTCGTCGCGTCATGGCGATCCGAACCAGATAGTCAGGGCGTCGCGCAATCCGGTATCTGTGCCGTCCCCCACCCAGGCGACGTATCCATCGGGCCTGATCAGTACGGCAGCCGGGGCTGCGACTTGGCCCAGGGCCGGAAGCTCCCAGTCGCCGGCGTATTTGGCGTCGATCGCCAACACTCGATGCGCCCATGGGGAGATGTCGAAGCCCCAGGGCTTGCCGAGGTTGAGAAGAACCGGGTGGGCGTCGTGGAGGAGGGTGAAGACTCGCACCGTTCCACCGGGGGTGATGACCAGGTCGAGATCGGGCATGCGACGCCCGAGCAGCGGGTGTCCCTCGCCGAGGTCGTAATGAATGTCCAAGCCGGACATCATCGCGGCGAACCGCTTGCGCGGCTCCTCCATGCCGAGGAGCTCGGCCATGGTGTCGCGCAGTGCTTTCGTGCGATCGTCCTCACGCCGAAGCGCGACTGCCGCCATCGTGTTGCGCAGCACACGGGCAGCGACCGGGTGACGCTCCGCATGGTAGGTATCCAGCAGGGTTTCCGGCGACGTCCGGTTGACCACCTGGGCCAGCTTCCAGCCCAGATTCACCGCATCCTGCACACCGATGTTCAGCCCCTGGCCACCGTCCGGGGCATGCACGTGTGCGGCGTCGCCTGCCAGCAGGACCCGTCTGTCGCGGTAGGCCGCGGCCTGCCGAGTCATATCGGTGAACCTCGAGATCCAGGTGGGACTGTGGATCCCGTAGTCGGTCCCGTAGACGGCGATGAGCGCCTCACTGAGATCGCGCAGGGTGGGCTCGTTCGTAGATCCGACGTGCTCTTCTGTCACGAGGACCCGCACCGGGCCCCGGTCCGCGTAGAGGATCTCGCCGTCACGAATCTCGTACTCCACCCTGCCGAGGGAATGGATGCCGCGGACGTCGCGGCGGATGCCCAACTCCGGTTCCTCGGCCACCTCGACCTCGGCGATCAGGTTGCTCGTGGTGGGATCCCACCCTGCGAACTCGATGCCGGCTGCTTTACGGATCAGACTGCGTCCTCCGTCGCACCCGACGAGATAGTCCGCCCGCAGCCACCGGCCGTCGGTCAGCTGGACGTCGACGCCGGTGTCGTCCTGCGCGAAACCGGTGACCTCAACGCCGTAGTGGATCGGCACCCCGAGCTCGTGGACCCAGCCGGCCAGGATGCGCTCGATGTGGTTCTGCCACAGCCCGAGGCCGTAGTTGTGCCTGGTGGGAAAGTCGCTGATGTCCAAGGGGATCAAGGAGAACCCCGCGACCTGGGCCACCTGTCCCTGCGAGAGGAACCGATCGGCGATTCCGCGCTGATCGAGAACCTCGATGGTGCGTGAGTGGAGACCTCCTGCGCGCGAGCCGGGGAGCTCCTGGTCGGCGCGCCGCTCGAAGATGGCAACGTCGACCCCCGCCAACGCCAGCTCGCCCGCCAACATCATCCCCGTCGGGCCGCCTCCGGCTACGACTACCGCATGGTCGGCCATACGCCACCCCCCATCCCCATGGGCCGGATTCTGCAGCACGACCCGGGTCCTGCCGCCCGCGAAGCTGCGACTTAGTGGCTCTGAGCCACAAACTTTTCAGCGCGGGCGAAAGCTGAGCGTCTTCGCGATGACGCTGACCGCGCGATCGCCGAGGTAGCCCGGCTTCGTCGTCCGGAAGTGCAGGTTCGACGGGCCGCCGCCGGGGACCTCGAAGGTCACGGTCAGCCGCTGTCCCGGCCGTACCTGCAGGCGGCGGTTGACGCCGCGGCCGCTGAAGCGCATCGGCGTCAACTGCGTCCCCGGCTGCTGCTGCAACACCAGTTGCAGCGTGCCTCCGGTCTTCGTCCACACCGTGATGACGCCGCGCGGTGCGAGCCAGTCGTCCGCGTAGCGGCCGGCGGCGATCAGCAGCAGGCGCGGTGTTCCGGTCCG
>JBKPEC010000102.1:0-10954 GCA_046728195.1 Actinomycetota bacterium | reverse complement strand
TCGAGCGCGCCGATCGCGAAGATCGCCGCGGCGGGCGGCCCGAGCCGGCCGCCGTCGCCGCGTCGCGCCAGGGCGACGCCCGCCAGCACGACGACGAGCAGCAGGAACGCAAGCGGGCTGGCGGCGAGCGCCAGGAGCGTGCAGCCGGCGAAGAGCCCACGTCGACCACCTTGCAGCGCACACAGTGCGACCAGGGCGAGCGCGATCCCCAGCATGAACGGGTACGCGGCAGAGACGACGAGCCCCGCCCAGACGACGGCGAAGGCGCGAATTGCCCAGCGGCTCTGATCGCCCCATTCGCGTCGCACAAGGACGGCGAAGGCCGCGACCGAGGTCGCGACGATGAGGACCGCGAGCAACTTGATGCCGACGAACGCCGCGAGCGGGTAGTACAGAACGCTGTAGGTGATGAAGCTGTAGCGCCCCGAGTACCAGAAGTTGTTCCAGAGCAGGAACCCGTGCTCGAGGAAGAGCGTGCGCTGGTAGACGTGCGCCGCGAGATCGGTCCCGGGGGGGCCGAGCCAGACCAGCAGCCCCGCGAGAACGGCCGCCGCCGTCGCAGACACGACGAGGTCCGCCCGGTTCTTCAGCCAGACGGTCGCAGTCACTAGCGCATGTTTCCCGTGTGGCCGATCGAGTAGCGACCGGGCTGCGGCCAGACGCACAACCCGTGCGGGCTCGCGCCCACCGGGATCCGCGCGAGAAGACGTCCGGTTGTGGTGTTCAATGCATAAACCTCCGCGTTGTAACGGCCGGACAGCCACAGGACGCGACCGTCTGCCGAGACGTCGCCCATGTCGGGGCTGCCGCCTCCCGGTATGTGCCAGGTCCGAATCACCTTACGTTTCCGGAAGGACACGACGGACACGCTGCCGGCGTTTCGGTTTGCGACATACAGAGCGTTGCCGTTGCGGCTGACGACAAGCCCGTGCGCGCCGGCGCCTGTACGGATGAGCCCGACGATCCGGAAGCGTTTCGGATCGACCTCCCACACGCCGCCCGCGGCGAGATCGGCGACGTAGAAGACCTTCGCATCCGGAGACGACCGGACGTCCTGCGGGACGGAGAAGCGGCGCGGCAGCGAGCGCACGGCGAGCACGCGAAAGCGTTGCACGTCGACCTTGAGCAGTTGTCCCGAGAACTCACAGCTGACGATCGCGTAGCGGCCGCTCGGAGAGAAGTCCAGGTGATTGGGCCCGGCGCAGGGGACGTTGAGCGAGTGGACGAGCTTCATCGTCCGGGCTGAGCGGAAGTCGAGCCGGCGTAGCCGTTCGGCCACGACGATTGCGTAGCGGCCGTTGGGCGTGAAGTAGAGGTTGTACGGGTCGTCGACCGGGATGGGACGGCCCGGGTGGCCGGTCCGCGGGTCGATCGGCGTGAGCGAGTTGCCGACGTCGTTGTTCACGTAGAGCGTCCTGAGATCGTGTGACGGGGTGATGTGCTGTGGCAGCGTGCCCACGGCGAAGTGGTCGACGACCCTGAACGTCTGGGGGTCGATGACGTCGACCGAGTTGCCGCCGCTGTTCGGCACGTAGACGCGGTACAGCGCCTGTCTAGCGACCGGCTGGACCATTCCCGCCCGGTCGTGGGCGTAGAGGTCGAGCGGGCCGGCACCCGCGTGGCGCTCGCGATGCCGGGGACGCGCAAGCGGCACCGGCTGCACAGCCGCCTGCTGAACGGAACGGACGTCGGCTCGTTCCGCACTCCGGTCGAGCTTCCAGATCGCGAGCCCGACGATTGCCGCCGCGGCCGGCAGCAGGAGGACGGGGCCGAGCCGGACCAACGAACGTTGCCTCCGTGGTCGGCCTTTCACCGGTCGACATGATCGCAATCAGGCACCACGGCGTCGCCGATTCTTAACGCTCCTCTCATTTCCCGCCGATACGGTGGAGGCTGTGTCCGTGGACGAACGACGCGCCGGCCTCCTCGAGGAGTTGCGGCTACCCCCTGGCTGGTGCTCCCCACGCGCCTATGCGGTCGGGTTCGCCGTGCTCGTGGCAGCCGGTCTGGCGGTCGCGGCGACCAGGGTCGGCCGCGGCACGATCGAGAACGCCGTCGTCAGTCTCGAACGAGCACAGCCCGGCTGGCTTGCGCTTGCGGCCGCCGCCTTCGGGGTCGGTCTCCTTTGCTCAGCGGCAGGCTGGCGCGCGGGCCTGACGACCTGCGGCGGGAAGGCGAGCTTCGGCGACGTCTCGTCCCGCTACGCCGTTGGCTCCCTGGTGAACGCGGTTGCGCCGGCGCATCTCGGCGGCGCGGTCCGCCTGGGCCTGCTGGCACAGACGCTGGACGGCAAGGACCGGCTGTGGCGAGCCGGGGGCGTGGCGACCTTCGTCGCGGCGGCCCGGACGTTCGTCGTCGCGGGGCTGATCGTCGTTGCAGCCCTCTGGAGCAGGCTTCCGCTCTGGCCGGCGCCGATCATGGCGGCGGTCGCTATCGGCGCCGTCGTGCTCTGCTATCGCCTCGGCGGGCGCGCGGCCGGACGGCTGGCGAGCCTTTTGCAGGTCTTCCGGGCGTTCGCCCAGTGTCCGCGCGCGGCCCTGCGTCTGTCGGGGTGGATCGCGCTCGCGTTCGTTGCTCGCCTCGCGGCCGCCACCGCAATCGCCGTGGCGCTGGGGGTGCCGAGACCCGTCTGGATCGGCGTCGTCCTCGTGGCGACGATGGCTCTCGCCGGCGTGCTGCCTCTTACGCCCGGGAACTTCGGCGCCGGGGCGGGTGCGGTCACACTCGCACTGCACGGCACCGGCATCGGGCTAGGGACGGCCCTCGCGACAGGCGTCGCCTTCCAAGCGGTCGAGACACTCGCGGGCGCGACGCTCGGCCTGGCGGGTGCGGCAACGCTCGCGTCGCCGGCCTCACCGGTGCGGCGCTGGTCGATCGCGATGGCCGGAGTGGGTTGCGTTGCGATCGCCGCAGCGCTCGGGATCATGACGAGCGATCTCGTCTGATCTCCGTGCTTCCGTAGCTTCGAGCGTGCAACGTAAGCTCCGCAGGATGGAGCTGCTCGAGCGGCCGCTGTCCGATCTGTGCACCGAGGCTCGGGGGCTTCGGGATCGGGGTCATGGGCCACTCGTGACCTACTCGCCGAAGGTCTTCATCCCGCTGACGAAGCTTTGTCGCGACGTCTGTCACTACTGCACGTTCGCTCGTGCGCCGCGACGCGGAGAGCGAGCGTACCTGTCGATCGACGAGGTGCTCGCCATCGCCGCGGCGGGCGCGGCGGTCGGCTGTCGCGAGGCGCTGTTCACGCTCGGCGACAAGCCGGAGCTCCGCTACCGCGTCGCACGCGAAGAGCTCGTGACGCTGGGCTGTGATTCGACGCTCGAGTACCTCGCGCGAGCGGCCGAAGCGGTGCTCGACGAGACTGGTCTGCTCCCGCATCTCAATCCCGGCGTGCTCGAGGAGGACGACCTGCGTGAGCTCCGCCGCGTCAGCGCGTCGATGGGATTGATGCTTGAGACAACGTCGGAGCGCTTGTCGGAACGCGGCGGCCCGCACTTCGGCTCGCCCGACAAGCTCCCGGCGCGCCGCCTCGCGACGCTCGACCGTGCCGGGCGCGAGCGCGTCCCGTTTACGACCGGGATCCTGATCGGCATCGGCGAGACCCGCGAGGAGCGCATCCAGTCGCTGCTCGCGATCCGCGAGCTCGCCGAGCGCCACGGGCACGTGCAGGAGGTCATCATCCAGAACTTCCGGGCCAAGCCCGGAACGCGCATGGCTTCCTCCCCGGAGCCGCCGCTCGAGGAGCTGCTCTGGACGATCGCCGTCGCCCGAATCCTCCTGGGCGCGAAGGCGCACCTGCAAGCGCCGCCGAACCTCTCGTACGACGACTTCCCAGGCCTTCTGGATGCCGGGATCGACGACTGGGGCGGCGTCTCGCCCGTGACGATCGACCATGTCAACCCGGAGGCGCCCTGGCCCGCGCTCGACCTGCTCCGCGCAGCCACCGAGAGCCGCGGCCTGGAGCTCGCTCCGCGTCTGCCGATCTATCCGGAGTGGATCTCCGGGGAGTGGGTCGATCCGAAGGTACTACCGGCAGTGGTGCGCGCGTCGGACTCGCTCGGGCTCGCGCGCGAGGACGACTGGTCGCCCGGGCTCGATGCGCCGATCCCCTTCGTGCCTCGCGACGCGTTGCCGGTCGACAGTCGCTCCGAGCTCGGGGAGGAGGAGCTCGTACAGCTGCTGCGGGCCCGGGGCGGCGAGCGCGAACGCGTCTTCGCCGCCGCCGACCGCCTTCGGCGCGAGGTGTGCGGTGACGACGTCACCTACGTCGTCACCCGGAACATCCAGTACACGAACGTCTGCTACTTCCGCTGCGGCTTCTGCGCGTTCTCCAAGGGCAAGCTCGCGGCGAACCTCCGCGGCGCGCCGTATCTCGTGCCGCACGAGGAAATCGTGCGTCGGTCCGAGGAGGCATGGGAGCGAGGGGCCACCGAAGTCTGCCTGCAAGGCGGCATCCATCCCGCCTTCACAGGCGACTACTACCTGTCGGTGGTGCGGGCGATCAAGGACGCCGTGCCCGGATTGCACGTCCACGCCTTCTCCGCGCTGGAGATCTGGCAAGGCGCGGCCACGCTCGGAGTGCCCCTCGACACGTATCTCGGCTCGCTGCGCGAAGCCGGGCTCGGCTCACTGCCCGGAACCGCGGCAGAGATCCTCGACGACGAGGTGCGCCGCGTGATCTGCCCGGACAAGGTGACCACCGCGCAATGGCTGGAAGTTCACGACGTCGCACATCGCGTCGGCTTGCGCTCGAACGTGACGATGATGTTCGGCCACGTCGAGGGACCCCGGAACGTGGCCCGTCATCTGCTTCACGCGCGCGAGCAACAGCAGCGGAGCGGTGGATTCACCGAGTTCGTACCGCTGCCGTTCGTGCACATGGAGGCGCCGATGTGGCTAAGAGGCCAGGCGCGCTCCGGGCCGACCTTCGGCGAGACGTTGCTCGTGCATGCGGTTGCGCGCCTCGCACTGCACCCCTGGATCACGAACATCCAGGCGTCCTGGGTGAAGCTCGGCGTCGTCGGAGTCGGCGCGGCGCTGCGTGCGGGCGTCAACGACCTGGGCGGCACGCTCATGAACGAGTCGATCTCGCGCTCCGCGGGCGCCGAGCACGGCCAAGAACTGCCGCCTGAATCGATGGAAGAGCTGATCCGGTCCCTTCGGCGCAGGCCCCGCCAGCGGACGACGCTCTACTGCGACGCGCCGGCCGAACGCCGGCAGGCCTCCTTCGACGCGCTCCCGCTTGCGGATCCCTGGAACCCGCCCGTCAAGGACGCGCGGCTCGCAGCACCGCCTCGACTCGTGAGGCCGGGCTATTCGACGTTCATCGAAGAGAGCGCGAGGATCAAGAGGAAGATCGCGACGCCGGCCGCGGTCGGTAGTGCGGCCTTCAGCAAGCCGTGAAACGCCGCGCGGCGCTGCTCGCGCGCGCGTGAGCAGATGCCGACAAGGCCGCACCCGAGTGCCGCGAGGGTCGTCACGATGCACGCGAGGAGCGGTATCCATCCGACGAGCTGGAGGCCCGGGACGGCGAGCCCTCCGGCGTAGGGCACGAACAGCAGCAGGAAGGTGATGAGCGACCAGGTGCCGAAGCGATTACTCCGGACGCCGGGGCCGATGCCCGATTCGAACATGTCCGGAGCATCGGCGGCGGCCGCGCCGCGCACCAGAGGGTTATCCCTGAACTTCGAAAAGGCCGGGGTCAGCCCCGGGGTCTGACCCCTTTACGGGTCTGACCCCAGCAGTTCGAACTGCAGCAGGTCGTCGAGCACCTCGCGGCGGCGGATGAGCTCTGCCTCCCCACCGGCGACGAGGACGGCGGCAGGGCGCGGCACTCCGTTGTAATTCGAGGCCATCGCCAGCGTGTACGCGCCGGTCGCAGGAACCGCGAGCACGTCGCCGCGCTGCGGCTCGGGCAGCTCGACGCTCTCGATGAGGACATCGCCGGACTCGCAGTGCTTGCCGGCGATCCGATACGTACCGGTGGGCGGTTGGTCTGGCCGGTTCGCGAGCAGCGCCTCGTAGCGCGAGCCGTAGAGCTGAGGCCGCGGGTTGTCCGACATCCCGCCGTCGATGGCTGCGTAGGTCACACCGCCGGTTCGCTTCACGACTCCAATCTCGTAGAGCGTCACTCCCGCCTGCCCGACCAGCGACCGACCCGGCTCGAGAATCAACCGAGCCGGGAGGGGCCACTGCGCACGGAGATGCCTTACCAGCTCTCCCGCGAAGGCCCCTGGCTTCGGAACGGCCGTCCCGAGGGACGACTGCACCGCGAGGCCGCCGCCCAGGTCGAAGATCCGGGGTGTCCAGCCGAGTTCGTCGCGGCAGCGGCCGGCGACGTCGACGAGCCGGTCCACTGCCAGCAAGCTCTCGGACGTGCGCTTCAGCTGCGAACCGATATGCACGTGGAGCCCCGCCACGTCGAGACCGGCCCCGCTGGCATTGCGAACGGCGGCGACCGCGTCGTCGGCGCCGAGGCCGAACTTGGACTCCGCGTGCGCCGTTCGGATCGCATGATGCGTCTCCGCCTCGATTCCGGGCGTGAGCCGGACGAGGACCGTTCGCACGCCGGCCGCCTTCGCGCGGCCGACCTCCTCCAGCGAGTCGAGCACGACGAGCGCGCCGGAAGCCGCGGCCGCGCGCAGCTCTTCGTCCGCCTTGTTGTTGCCGTGGAAGACGAGCCGTTCTCCCGGGATGCCGGCGCGGAGCGCGAACTCGAGCTCGCCGCGCGTCGAGACGTCTGCGCCCAGACCGCTCGCGGCGAGCAGCCGCATCAGGGCGACATTCGGAAACGCCTTCGTCCCGTAGACGACCAGCGCGTCAGGATCGACCCGCGCATAGGCCTGAGCGCGGGCGAGCACCGTCTCGCGGCAATACACGACGAGCGGCGTTCCGAACTCGCGTGCGAGCCCGGAGGCGCGCATGCCGCCGATCTCGAGCTCGCCGTCGTGGACGGCGGCCGTATCCGGGAAGAGGTCTAGAAGTTCCGCGCTAGTCGCTCCACCAATCCTGGATCACCTCGGCGTCGCCGGGGCCCGTGTTCGGTGCGCCGATGGCGATGAACTCCGCCCCCTCGTCGCCGGCCTCGAAACTCCGGACGGTGTCGCGATGCAGGCGGACGGCATCCCACTGCTTCATCTCGCGGACCTCGTCTTCGATCTTGATACGGGCGTTGCCGCTGACGAGGACGTAGACCTCTTCCTGGTTCTTGTGCTTGTGGCCGAACGGGATGCGGAAGCCGGGCTCGAGGCGGAAATACGTCAGTCCCGCGTTCTCCATCTCGAGCGGGACACGGGCCATCCTCGACTCCAGCTGCGGGGAGAGGCCGAAGTTGGGCGCCTGGTCGTCGACGTCCTCTTTGAGGTTGATGTGCGTGTAATGGCTCATGGCAACGATTTTCCCCCGCTGGTACATTCATACGCAATGAAGGACCTGCTTCTGTAGGGAAGGGAGCGACCGCGGCGGAAGCCGTGCCGACTCCCCACGGCCTCTCGGATGAGAGGCTTTTTCGTTTCTGAGGACGGTCATGGAGAGATACGACCCGAAGACAATCGAGGCGAAGTGGCAGCGGATCTGGCAAGAGAGCCGCGCCTTCAACGTCCCGAACCCCGAGCCCGGGGCCGAGCCTGGAGCAAAGACCTATGTCCTCGAGATGCTCCCGTACCCCTCGGGCGAGCTCCACATGGGCCACGTCCGCAACTACATGTTGGGCGAGGTCGTCGCTCATTTCCGGCGCCGGCACGGCTACCAGGTGCTGAGGCCGATGGGGTTCGACTCCTTCGGGCTGCCGGCGGAGAACGCCGCCATCAGGGAGGGGAGGCATCCGCGCGACCTGACGGAGCAGAACATCGCGGCCATCCGGACGCAGATGGAACGAATCGGCTGGGCCTTCGACTGGGACCGGGTGCTCGCGACGCATGAGCCCCGGTACTACCGCTGGACTCAGTGGCTGTTCTTGCAGTTCTTCGAGCACGGGTACGCGTATCGCAAGGAGGTCCCGGTGAAGTGGTGCCCGGTCGACCAGACGGTCCTGGCGAACGAGCAGGTCGTCAACGGGCGCTGCGAGCGCTGCGGTGCGGAGGTCGAATCCCGGAACCTGGAGCAGTGGCTCTTCCGGATCACCGCGTATGCGGATGCGCTCCTCGACGAGATGAGCACCCTCGAATGGTGGCCGGAGCGCGTGCTGACGATGCAGCGCAACTGGATCGGACGCTCCGAGGGTGCCGACGTGCTGTTCCGGGTCGGCGGCGACGACATCGATATTCCTGTGTTCACCACGCGTCCGGACACGTTGTTCGGCGCGACCTTCTTCGTGCTCGCTCCCGAGCATCCGCTGATCCCGAAGCTGGTCGCCGGCAGCGAGCAGGAGCAGGAGGTACTGGACTACGTTCGTCACACGGCGGCGCGATCGGAGGTCGAGCGCGAGACGAAGGAGAAGGACGGCGTCCCGACCGGCCACTACGTCATCAACCCGGTCAACGACGAGCAGATCCCCGTCTGGGTGGCCGACTACGTGCTGACGGAGTACGGCACCGGCGCGATCATGGGGGTGCCTGCGCACGACGAGCGCGACTACGCCTTTGCGAAGCGTTACGGCCTCCCGATCAGGCCCGTGGTCGTGCCGGCCGGCGGCGTTCCGCCTGAGGAGGGCGCCTTCACGGCGCACACCGCCGACGAGCAACTCATCAATTCCGGGCGGTTCACGGGCATGTCGAGCACGGAGGGCAAGCGCGCGATCGTCGAATGGCTAGAGGAAGAGAACGCTGCGCGACCCGCGGTCAGGTACCGGTTGCGCGACTGGCTCCTTTCGCGCCAGCGCTACTGGGGCTGCCCGATTCCCATCATCCACTGCGAGAAGTGTGGAGTGGTCCCGGTTCCGGAGGAGCAGCTGCCGGTGGTCCTGCCGGAGATCGACGACTACCTGCCGAAGGGGAAGGCGCCGCTCGCCACAGCGGAAGACTGGGTCAACGTCGAGTGCCCGCGGTGCGGCGGTCCGGCTCGCCGGGAGACGGACACGATGGACACGTTCGTCGACTCGTCCTGGTACTTCATGCGGTACTGCGACGCCCAGAACGACCAGGCGCCATTCGAGCGCGAGATTGTCGACTACTGGCTGCCGATCGACCAGTACATCGGCGGCATCGAGCACGCCATCTTGCACCTGCTCTATGCGCGCTTCTTCGTCAAGGTGCTGAACGACATCGACTTGGTCGGGTTCCGCGAGCCCTTTGCACGCCTCTTCACGCAGGGCATGGTCTATCGCGACGGGGCGAAGATGTCGAAGTCCAAGGGGAACGTCGTCGACCCGGGCGAGTACATCGAGCGCTACGGAGCGGATGCGACTCGTCTCTGGCCTCCGTTCCTCGGCCCAGTCGACCAGGACGCCGAGTGGCACGAACAAGGCATGGAAGGCATCGTCCGATTCCTGCACAAGCTGTGGCGTGTCACGCTTCAGGCTGCGGAGACTGCAGGCGACCCGGATGCAACGACGCCGCTCGCGCGCAAGGCTCACCAGACGATCGCCCGCGTCACCGATGACATCGGCCGCCGATTCGTGCTGAACACTCCGATCTCGGCGGTCATGGAGCTGGTGAACGAGATCGTGCGGGCTCCGGAGGATCCCGCCGCGCGATTCGCGGCCGAAACGGCCGTCTCTCTGATTCAGCCGTACGCGCCGCACATCGCAGAGGAACTGTGGGAGCGCCTGGGGCACGAGCGCCTCTGGGACCATCCCTGGCCGCAGGCGAATCCGATCCTGCTCGAAGAGGACACGTTCGAGCTCGTCGTCCAGGTGAACGGCAAGGTGCGAGATCGCCTCCAGGTGCCCGCTGACCTGCCCGAGGACGAGCTGGTCGCACGTGCGAAGGAGTCGCCCAAGGTGCAGGCGCATCTGAACGGCGGCGAGATCCGGCAGACCATCGTCGTGCCGCGCAAGCTCGTCAACCTGGTCGTCGGCTAGCCCTCTCGGCACGCATTTCGGGACGGAGTCGTCACATACTGGTGATTCTTCTGTTGTCACGATTGACGACATGTCCGAGCATGCCGTCGATCGTCGTCGCGTCCTCGTCGCAGGAGTCGTGATCGTGGTGCTGCTCGCGCTGGGCGGCAGGTTCCTCTTGCATTCCAGTGCCCCCGCCTCTGTGCCCCCGCCGGTGCACATCGCCGCGTCGACGAGCACGGCGGCCCGCGCGATGATCTTCGTCAACGTCGTCGGAGCGGTTCGGCGACCCGGTCTCTATCGCCTGCGCGAGGGCTCCCGCGTCGCAGCCGCCGTCGCGCGCGCGGGCGGGGCGACGCGACACGCGCAACTGGAGCTCGTCAACCTTGCTGCACTCGTCGCCGACGGAGAGCAAGTCGTCGTGCCTCGCCGCGGTGCCGGGGGAGTAGTCGCGATCGGCCCGGGCGGCGCGGGTGCGGGCGGTGGGCCGGTACATCTGAACAGCGCCACGCTGGAGCAACTCGACACGCTCCCGGGCATCGGGCCGGTTACGGCTCAGAAGATCCTCGACTACCGGCAACAGCACGGCGCCTTCGCGTCGGTCGACGAGCTCGACGCGGTCCCGGGCATCGGCCCGGCGCGCCTCGAGCAGCTACGCGACGTGGTGGCGCCGTGACGGCCTTCGCGCTCCGGCGGCTTCCGCAGGTCATGGCCGGCGGATTGTGTCTCGGTCTTGCCGCTGCGAACGCGCTGCGAGCGCAGACCGGGCTCGTCCTGGTTCTCTCGGCTGTGACGGGCTCGCTCGCGTTGGTCGTCGACGAACCGCGCCGGCTCGGCTTGCTTGCCCTGTCGCTTGCGCTCTGCGGCTGGTGGTGGGCGAGCGCGCGCCTGGACTCGATCGATCGCAGTCCTTTGCGATCGGAGTTGGAGACCGCAGCGCGCGCACGTGTGATCGTGACCGGTCCCGCCCGGCGCGGCCGCTACGACCTGCGCCTGCCGGCGCTCGCTGTTCGCTAC
>JBKPEC010000101.1:0-5032 GCA_046728195.1 Actinomycetota bacterium | reverse complement strand
GCCTCGTCTCGCTCTACGACGCGGTGCCGGTCTTCCGGGCGGCGGGGACGATCGAGCCCGTCCACTCGTGTGGCCACGACGCCATCGCGGCCGGCGTTCTGGCCACGGCCCTCGCCCTCGGTGACCTGCGTAGCGAGCTCCGAGGCGCGGTCGTCGTCTTCGGGTGCCCCGCGGACGAGATTCCTGCGCCGCTGACCGTCGAGCGCGGCGGCGGCAAGGCCGTCTCCGCCGCGGCCGGCCTCTGGGACGGGATCGACGCGGCTCTCTATGCGCATCCCGAGTTCGACGACACGGTCTTCCGCCGCTCACGCTGGATGCGCCGCGACCGCGCCGTGGTGACTGGGACGCGCTCGCTGACGGGAGAGGCCGAGGCTCCGGTAGAAGCGGTGCGCGCTGCGATCACGGCGGTCAAGCGGCTGCCGCCCGCGGACGCGATCGTCGAGCACATCGCACTCGACGGAGACGTCGAGGAAGGCGGCGGCCTCACCGCGACTATCCACGTGCTTCTTCGCTCCGACGAAGAGCACGAGCTCGACCAGCTCGCGCAGCCGATTCGCGAAGCCCTGGCCGAAGCGGCCTGGACGAGCGACCCGGTCGTCTGCGGCCTGCGGGCCGACGACGGGGTAACTGAGGCGGTGAAGGAAGCCGTGCTCGCGCTCGGCCGCGACTTCGTCGACGATCCGGCGCCGCTCCCGTTCGCGACGGACTTCGGAAACGTCTCGCAGCGCGTGCCCGGCGCCCTCGTCGGCATCGGCCGACCCGGCGGCTGGGCGTTCCATACCGACGAAGGCGCGAAGCAGTTCGCCGCGGACGGGCCGGAGTGCGCGCTCGCCATTGCCCGCGTATTGGCGGTCGCCTCGGCGCGACTGCTCGACGGCACCAGCTAAGCAACCCCGACCCTGGAGGGCGCGCGGCGCGCCTTTCCCTCAGCGCCCATCGAGGTCAGAAGCGGCAACAACCGTCTGCGAAGCCGTGTCGGTCCCGTTCCGCAGCTGTGAACGTGGCCGCCGCCCGGGTCGACGAAGCTCTGCCCGGCGGCCCACGAATCCGGAGTGATCGAGTATCGCGATCGCGTCCACTCGGGCATCGGCTCGACGCCGTCCGATGCGGCGCACAATCCACGTCGCGGCCGCGTAGAGGTCGTAGATGTCGGGGAACGGTTGCTGGGCAGGCCGTAGACGATCAAGCGCTCGGCCTGTGTCGCGGCGTTGACGCTCCTCGTGTGCGTACGGCTCGCGGTCGAGCTCGTTCAGTTTTCGACGGTGACGAGCGTGCCGATCGGCGTATAGGGCCAGACCTTGGCGGCGGAGGCGAGTGGCAGCTCGACGCAGCCGAGGCTCTGCGGCGTGCCGAAGGAGGCGCGGTTGAAGGCGTGGATTGCGTCGCCGCCGTTGAAGTAGCTGATGTAGCGGATCCCCGGGTCGTGGTAATGAGAGCCGTCCGGGTTGGTGCCGCTCATCGTGCCGACCGCGATGTGCTCGAACACCGGAAAGGTGCCGAGCAGGGTCGGCGCCGCAGGCACGCCCGTGTTCCCCGGCGAGCTGAGGACGGTGCGGCCGTTGTGCCAGAGCGTCAGCGACTGGGGAACGCTGCTGTGCACGTAGACGTAGCTGTAGCCACCGGCGCGGCGTTTACCGGCGATCGCGTCGGCGAGCAATGACTGCCAGACCTTCGCTCCTGCCAAGCCGTCGACCGCGAGGCCATGATCGTCCTCGAACATCATCACGGCGCCGCGGGTGATCTCGTTCGCGTGGCCGGTGCGCCAGAGCGCGCGCAGCTCGCGGGGAGTATTTGGATAGCGCCAGCCGAAGCGGCCCTTGGGGGCGTCGACGGCGGCCTGTAACTCGCCGCTCGGCGTGCGTGCGACCGGGACACCGGCCGGCCGCCAGCCAAGTGGCAGGTACCCGGCCTGAGCAAGCAGCTGCTGCAGGCGCAGCAGGGAGCCGGCCGGTACCGTCCACTCGATTCGGCGTGTCGTGTGCAGGCCACCGCCTTCTGCCTCTGCGCTGACCGCGACCGTTCGCGGCAGCTCGACGCGCAGCTTGGTGGCAAGGGCCACGGCGAACCCCGAAGGCGTGAAGACGAGCGTGTGGCTGTCCGCCCGACGCCAGCGGCCCGGTGTTCGCGGCAACAGCTTCGGTCGCGCTGGGCCGAGCACCGCAGCGAGTGGCTTGGAGAAAACCAGCCGGATCGGAACGCCAGGAGTGAGTCGCGCACCCGGTACCGGACTGCTCACCACAACCGGCGAGCGCGCCGGCGGGAACCAGCTGACCGTGACCGCTGCACCAAGCCGCTCCCAGGGACGCGCGGCCGCGGCCACCTCAACCGAGCCCGCAGCCGTGCGGCGACCCAACGCAATCGAACGTCGTGTTCCGTCCAGCATCCGGTACTTCAGCCGCCCGCCTTCACCTTCTGCCACGGCGCTCACCGGCTGATCGAACCGCAGGCGCACCACCGACCCTCTCCCGACCGTCAGCCACCGCTCGCTCAGGTGCGCGACCGGTGCGCGCAACGTCAACTGCTCGCGATGCCTAGATCCCAGCGCCCAAGCCAGCCAGCCCGGCCGACGAATCACAACCTCGACCGATACCTGCTTTCCCGGCGTTAACTGCACCCGGGGGGTCAGCTGCCCGCCGCGCACCGACAGCGCAATCATGTGTCCGTCAGGCCCGAGCAACTGGGCATGCTCGAGCGTCCCGCCGAACGGCTGCACCTCCACCCGTGCCAGCGCCGTCGCGTCAGCGACCAGAGTCGCTCCCGACAACTCCCAGACGGCTCCGGCCGACCCGAGCAGCGCGACGACCACGATGGCCGAGAGACCCCACAACGCGCGCCGTCGCTCGCGCCGGGGCGAGCGCAGATCGCTTCGGCGCAAGATGGGCGAGGACGCCGATCCAAGTGCCACAGGCTGAGCATGCGCACGACGAGCAAGCGCTCGAAGCATGCGAAATCAGCTCGGCGCTCGAGCCGAAAACAAGGACAATGTTGGTTGATTCATCTTGGTTGACGTAATCGCGAGGCGGGATGGCGTTAGCGGTGGAGCCTAATGCCGAGACCCAAGGCTCGGGCGTGTTGGAAGACGTGCTTAGCAATCGCAAGGTCTTCGATCGCGAGGCCGAACGGGTTGGCGAGGAAGCGCGCTACGCGGGCAGCCACAAGCGCCGCGCTCACGACCCGCAAGTGAGAGGGCGCCTCCTCACCGTTGCGCTGGCCACGGTCGTGCTCGCTTGCAGCCTGGGCGCAGCCGTGGCGGACGCGATCGTCTCTGCCCACCCGCTCCAGCTCGGCCGCTCGCAGGATGGGCGGCCGATCGTCGCCGCCCGCGTCGGCGACCCGCAGGGAACGCGCGTGCTCGTCGTCGGCTGCATCCACGGCAACGAGGGCGCTGGCATCGCCGTCGCCCGCGCGCTCGAGCACGTCAGAACACACCTCGACCTCTGGATCCTCCCCAACCTGAACCCGGACGGGCACGCGCGGGGCACGCGCCAGAACGGCCGCGGCGTCGACCTGAACGCCAACTGGTCGTCGCAGTGGCGCGGCGGAGGCCGCCCCTGGGATACCTACTATCCCGGCCCGCACCCGTTCTCGGAGCGAGAGACGCGGATTGGCCGCAACCTGATCGTGCGCATCCGGCCGCGGGTGACGATCTGGTTCCACCAGCACATGAACCTCGTCTGGGCCTGGGGACCTAGCACCGACGCCGGCCGCATCTACGCCCGCGCGGCCGCGATGCGCTTCTACCACCACCACTGGCTCCATGGCACCGCCACCAACTGGCAGAACCACCACCTGCCCGGCTCGGCCTCGTTCACCGTCGAGCTGCCGGCGGGCAGCCTCACGCCGCAACAGGTGCGACGCCACGTACACGCCGTGCTGGCGCTCGGCGCCGCTCTTCGCGGCGCAGCACACGCCTGACCACGTCCGGCCCCCACCGCCGCAGCGCCACCATCACAGATGCCCCGACCGACTTCACCCTCTAACGCGATGCCCCCCAAAATCGCGGAACCGCGGAGACGGACTAAGCCCGCAGGCGGTTCGCGAGCTGCGTGCGCGACTTGACGCCGAGCTTACGGAACACCTTGCGCAGGTGGTACTCGACCGTGCTCGGGCTGATGAACAGCTGAGCGGCGATCTCCCGGTTGGTGTGTCCTTGCGCCACGAGCCGGGAGATCTGGGCTTCCTGCGGCGTGAGCTCGCCGAGCGTATCCACCGTCCGCTTACGGGCACGCTCCCCTGCCAAGCCAGGTCAGGCGCCACAACACAAGTCGAGCACCGCAACCTGAGCAAACCGCACCCGAAGCTGAGAACTTGCTTAAGGCTTCGTGAGATGCCCGGCCGCCCGACTACCTGGTCCCTCCGCGCTTCTGATCTGTGCGCTGGTGGCAGCCGACGTGGAATCGTCTCCTCGTCGACAGCTGCCCGCTCAGATCCCTCGCGCTCGCCGCCGATGCGGACGGCCAGACGTGCGCCAATACTTCGGACCAGCCCAGCGCGTTGACGTTGGCTTGCGGTGACCAGCGAGCGGCAGCGGCTTCGGCGCGGCTAGCGGTTCTGACTCCACTCCCTCACACAGAAGCGGTCAAGGGTCCATCCGAAAAACGGGGGGCGACCAATCCGACTACTCATCAGCGATTCCGGCCGCGGGTATGGAGCGTTCATCGAGCCCAGCGGGCGCAACCAGTGGCAACCGGCGACAAACGCTCAGATCCCGAAAGCGCCTAAACCACGGCAAAACTGTTGCCCCGGTTGCGACCAGCTGCCGAGCGGAGCACATGGTAGAGAGTGCTCAGTCGTTGATCGATCGGCAGCTTGATGTTTGACTGGTTCCTGTGGCGAACGATCCGGTTGCCGATTACCTGCGGCTCGCTGCGATACCGCGGGAGAACGTCTCGGAGGTCGAGGACTTCCTCCGTGGGCAAGAGTCCGGATCGAACACCCTGGCGGTGCTCGAGCGGCCCGATCAGCCCGTCGCCCTGCTTCAGATCCACGCCGGCGAAGCGACACTCTTCTCATTCCTTCCCAGCCCGGGCGG
>JBKPEC010000100.1:0-9032 GCA_046728195.1 Actinomycetota bacterium | reverse complement strand
GGGTGGTGGGGGAGCGGCGCGCGCGCACCGGAGCCGCAATCTGGTGCGCGCGGCCTCTCCCCACCTCTCATTAACCGCAGAATCAGCGGCTCACGCGCTGGACGAACGTCTAGATCAGGAAACCGCGCGGACCACAGGTCCTACGCGCCAGCTCCCCCATAGCGGTGCACGCACAAAAGCGTGGGGCCAGTTGTGGGCCAGTGCGGGCCAGAACAATGCTCCGTTTAGCGGTTTCGAGCGGAGACCGAGCTTGCACAAGTGGAAAGGGAAGATCAACAGGCCGCCGGTCGCGAGTGTTCGTCTAGTGAATCATGCGACGGAAATGACGCAACTGCGTCAACGAAATCGCTCGACCGCGCCGTATCGTGAGTGAGCGGCAGGTCGCACTCCGGGGCGGCTTCCGGGTGCAGCTTCCCCGAGCCCCGGTTTCGACGGCCTGCCCTTCTAGTTCGGGGCGTCGACAGCTCTGCTTCGGCGTTCGCTGTGTCGTCAGCATCGCGAGCCACCGCTCCGTGGATATGCGCCGTTTGGTCGCATTTTTTGTCGCAAGTCCCGAGGTCGGCCCCTGCCCGGACGGGCAGAATCCTGATGGATAGTGAGGTTGTGGAAGTGGCCCCGGGAGGAGTCGAACCTCCGCACACGGATTCGAAGTCCGTCGCTCTATCCGCTGAGCTACGGGGCCTCAACCGCGGAAAACGCTGCGCGTTTTCCGCGGGGACAGGTTAGTGGCTTCGCTTCGCTCCCCAGCCGAGGGTGGCTGATGGGACTCGAACCCACGACCACCTGGACCACAACCAGGGGCTCTACCAACTGAGCTACAGCCACCGTGCTCAGGCCTCAGGATAGCCGCCCTCGAGCCGAAGCTATCGTGGCCCGATGGAGATCCGGCGGGCGACCGAAGCGGACCTGAACGTGATGCGGCGTCTCTGGAACGACTTCACGGCGGAGGCGACCTTCACGCCCTACCCGGGGTCGGCGTTCGACCAATCGCTCGTCACGAAGCACATCGCACTCGTGGCCGAGAACGCCGGAAACGTCGTCGGCACCGTGTACGCCAACACGGCAAGCCAGGACTTCGGCTACGTGTTCGGCCTGTACACGCGTCCGGAGGCTCGCCGCAGGGGCGTTGCCAAGGCGCTGATGCGTGCGATCGCTTCCGTCTTGCGCGATGAGGGCCGACGGTATGTCGTCCTCAGCGTCGACACGCCGAACAAGAAGGCCCGGGCGCTCTACGACCGGCTTGGCTTCGAGGACGCCGCGCGGATGCTTCGAGCCGACGTGGACGCGCTCCTCAGCGCTTAGACAGGCCTGCCGCGCCCTAACGCCGCAAGGGGCTGCTTTGCCGCCCCTTGCCCAAACCGCCCTCCGGTAGGAGAACCCGCGGGGAGTCATCATGGCGCGGCCTAGCCGCGGCGGACTTCCCGCGGCATGCGCCTGGGAGGATTCGAACCTCCGACCCGCGGCTTAGAAGGCCGCCGCTCTGTCCGCTGAGCTACAGGCGCGGGAACGAAAGGGTAACGCCGACGTGCGTTGGTGATTTAAACGGCCACGAGGCAAAGCCTCGTGGCCTCCTCTGGTCGGCAGCCCAAGAGGCTGCCTGTTAAACGGCCACGAGGCAAAGCCTCGTGGCCTCCTCTGGTCGGCAGCCCAAGAGGCTGCCTTAGTGCCGGACGCCGAAGTCGGCCGTCACGATCGTGACCTCGCGCCCACCGTATGTGCCGGGAGCTGAGGCGACGTGCACAGCCGACAGACCGATTTCGCGCCAGCGTGCGGTGAGAAGAATCCTCCTGTGCTCCGGGCTGTCCAACCACATGTTCAGAGCACCCATGGCGTCCACGTCGGGCGACGACCAGAGCAGATTCTCGCCGACCGACCAGTAACGGGTGCCGCGCAGCGGGTAATAGCGGGCGAGCCGCTTGTCGAACGACGAGCCGTTGGCGGAGTCATGGCTGAAGTAGCCGCGCCTCGCCATCTCGACCGAGTGCGCGCGAGCTGCGGCGGCCAGCTTCGTGGAATACCGGAGAGAAGCGAGACCGTGATCGTGCCGGAGCGCGTTCACGTCGTCGAGCACTCCCTGCTCGAGCGCCGACATCGTTGTCGCCGGTGCCTGGCTGCTCGCTCCGGCGGGCGCTGCCGCAACCCAGAGTCCAACGACTGACAGGGCGGCCGTGAGGAATCGGGCGGCGCGGCATGCCATACCCCCTCCATCGGCGCTGTCAAGCGAAATTTAAGAGCGGTGATCCCTCGAACGAGGGATGAGTCAGGTCGCGGCCGCCGGCTCCTCGCCCCGTCGCTGGCGCAGCCAGTCCACCAGGATGACCTGGAGTGAGCCGGCGACGGGGATCGCCGCGAGGGCTCCCAGCACCCCGGCCAGCTCCGCACCGATCAGGACGGAGATCAGGACCGCCAGCGGAGAGAGCTGCACCGTTCGGCCGTAGACGATCGGCTGGAGCAGGTGGTTCTCGATTTGCTGGTAGACGATGAAAAAGGCGACGACGACGATTCCCGCTGGTATCGAGTGGAGGAAGGCGACCGTGCCGACGATGATCCCTGCAATCGTTGCGCCGGCGAGCGGGATCAGGTCGAGGATCGCGACGATCAAACCGAGCGCGACGGCGAAAGGCACGCCCATGATGAGCAGCACGACCGTCGTCGAGCCGCCGGCAATCACGCTGATCAGGAGATTCCCGCTGACGTATCCGCCGACGGTGCGGTAGATCTCCCCTCCGAGACGCCGCCAACGCACCTGCGATTTCCCTGGTAGCTGCCTGAGGAACGCCTCGGCCCACCCGCGCCCCTCGAGCAGCATGAAGAACGTCATGAACGCGATCGTCACCGTCGCTACCACGGCGTTTACGACGCCCCGGACGACGGCGAGCGCCGTGCCCGACAGGCCGAAGAGTTTCGAGGCTCCGCCTTCTTGGAGTGCCTTTCGGGCCTTGTCGACGAGGTGGTACTTCGTTTGCAAGAAGCCGAGCTTGCCGCGACCTTTCGTGAGGTCGTTGAGATAGTCGGGCACCTTGTTGGCGAAGTCGTTCACCTGATTCACGAGGGTTGGGATGAAGAGGAAGCCGATGCCCACGATCGCAGCGAGAGCGAACGTGAAGACGATTGCAGTTGCAGCTCCGCGCCGCCCCATGCGTTTCTCGAGCCGGTCTACAGCCGGGTTCAGCGCAAGCGCAAGAAAGAGCGCGATGAAAACCCACGAGAGCACGTGCCGGGCGATCCAGATCACCTCGAGCACGATGGCGGTCGCAATCACGATGGCAAGAGTCCGCAAGATTGTTTGCGGACGGAAGTCGACGACGCGCTCGGGGGCCTCCGGCACGTGTGCAGCATCGCGGTCGCGCCGGACGGTAGATTCCAGGCCGATGCAGGCGATCATCACAACCAATCACGGCGCAATCCAGCTCGAGCTCTTTCCCGACGATGCGCCGAAGACGGTCGAGAACTTCGTGAAGCTGGCAAACGACGGCTTCTACGACCGCGTCATCTTCCACCGGGTCATCCCCGACTTCATGATCCAGGGCGGCGATCCGACCGGTACCGGCTCCGGTGGCCCCGGTTACACCTTCGAGGACGAGTTCAACGACCACAAGGTGGAACGCGGCGCACTGGCGATGGCGAACGCCGGCTCGAATACGAACGGCAGCCAGTTCTTCATTGTCACGACGGAGGCAGCACCCTGGCTTGACGGAAAGCACACCGTCTTCGGCAAGGTCACCGAAGGGATGGACGTCGTCGACAAGATCTCCGAGGTTCCCCGCGACGCGCGCGACAAGCCGCACGACGACGTCCTCATCGAGAGCGTCTCGGTGTCCGGCGGTCCTGAATAGCCGCCGCCAGCGGTAGCCCGTACCAGAAGAGCAGGAAGAGCGCTCCGACCAGGGCGGTCATCGCCGAGGCCCAGGTCCGGTGGAGCACGAAGTCCGTGATGACGAACACCGTGCTCGTGATCGCCACAGCGAGAGCCGCAAGGCCGGCAATCGTCAAGTAGTTGGAGACGATCAGCATTCGTTCCTTGTCCTGCCGCCGCCAACGAAGACGGTGATACGAGCTTGGAGCGATCAGCAACACCGTCGACACCGCCGTGGCCAGAACGGCGACGAAGTAGATCTGGCGGTCGAACGAGCCCAGCCTCGGGAAGCCATTCGAGAACGGAACCACCAGCAGAAAGGCGAAGAGCACCTGGACGCCGGGCAGTGCGACTCGGAGCTCGTTGAGGAGCTCGATCAGCTCTCGGTTGTGACGGTCCTCCGTGCTCTCGTCGGGCATCCTCGGACTATTCCAGCCAGGCGGGTCGCTCGAAACCGGCGTACTCCTGAATCGAGCTAAGGATGCTCTGGAGAACCGCAACTCTCGAGAGAACAACCTGGCAAGTGCCGTTCGGAAGCCTGTTGACACGTTTTCGCTGACTACTTCGCGAGTATCGGTTGATAACTGACTTCCGCAGCGACTCGTCGGGGAGACCAGATACACGGAGCCAATACGATTCAACTTCGCGTTGGCGCTCTACGTGGTCGGCAAAAAGGTGGCAAGTGATCCGAATATCGCTATCTCGAATCTCGAAGTACGTCTTCAAGAACGTCACGAAGAGCCTGACCATCTCGGGATCCGAGTTCGAGAAGCCAACCTGATTTGGCGGCCCTTTCGATCCTTCTGCCCAATAGAGCATGCAACCCGCCAGATGCAGCGGTTCGCGGCGCCGGGCAAGCTCGCGTCCGCTCTCCCGCGCGGATCGCCGCTTCGCTCGATGATGCTCAGCGACTTTCCGCCAACCACTGAGCTGTCGGTTGTAAGCCGGATTCATCGCTTGCAGGACCGCGACCTGCTCCGGCGTCAACTCGATGTCGCGCACCCAGAGGCTCACCGAGGACTTCGAGACGCCGACACGACGGGCGATCTCGTTGATCGGAAGCCCTTCGTCCCGCCGAAGTCGTCTTGCGTGTTCTCGTTCCTCTGTTTTCATTTCTGAAAACAGTAACGAGAGCTCCGGACGAAAGCGCCCGACCGGGCTCGAACCGGTGCGACGACCTTGGAAGGGTCGCGTGCTACCACTACACCACGGGCGCAGCACTTAAAGCCTAGCGGCCTCCTAAAGCACCTGCGTGAGTCCAACCATGTCGAGCCCATGGCACGATGGCCCCGTGTCGCCCTACGACTGGCACCTGCACTGGAGCGTCGTCGTCGTTCTCGCTGCGCTGGTCGGGCTCTACGCCTGGGGACAACGACGTTATCCGTCCGACGAGCGGCGCCGCTTGGCGTTCGAGCTCGGGGTCATCCTCCTGCTCGCCGTCTACTTGACCCCGATCGAGACCATTTCCCTGCATTACCTGCTCTCCGTCCATCTGCTGCAGAACGTCGTGACGGCGGAGTGGGCGCCCGGCTTGATCGTCCTCGGCCTATCGCCGGCGCTGGCGACCGAACTTGCGAGGTTCCGGCTGGTTCGTCTCCTGACGCATCCTCTGGTCGCGCTTCCGGTCTGGCTCGCGACGTACTTCGCGTGGCACGTGCCGGCAATCTACGACACCGCTCTCACCCATCAGAGCTCATTGCTGCACGTCGAGCATCTGACTTACTTCGTCGCCGGCTGCCTGATGTGGTGGCCGGTCATCCACGGACGCCACTCCGACGGCGTCAAAGCGCTCTATCTCTTCGCAGCGTTCGTGCTCGCGGCGCCGCTCGGACTGCTGCTCGCCCTGCTTCCGCGTCCCGCGTACGACTTCTACAAAGACGCACCCCAGCTCTGGGGGTTGTCCCACCTGACAGATCAGGAGATCGCGGGCGTGACGATGACGGCGGAGCAGGCGATCGTCTTCTTCGCGATCTTCACCTACTACTTCTCGCGCTTCCTCCGGACGGAGCAGATCGCCGGCGTCTTCACCGGAAGCTCGAGATGAGCGCACCGCCGCCGACGACGAGCGCCGCTGCGAGCAGCAGGCGGGGGCCGATCCGTTCCGTCGTCCGCAGGAGCACGATCGAGATCATCACGGCAAACAGCGACTCGGTCGCGACAAGCGGCGCTACCACGGTGACACGCCCGCGCTCGAAGGCGTTGTAGAGGCAGGCGTAGCTAAGACCGAAGACGAGGCCGGAGAGGAGGAATGGACGAGCTGCATGGGTGACCCGGGCCCGGGCGTCCGGCCGAGAGGCAACGACGGCGAGGATCACCAGCGTCGCCGACAGGAGCGACGCGGTCGCAGCAACGAAGCCCGGAACCTCGCTGCCGCGGGCGCCCCAGCGGACGAGGTTGTCGCGAATCGAGAAGAGCAGCGCGGCGCCGAGACTGAGCGCAATGCCGAACGAAAGCGTCGCCGCAGGTCCGCCGCGCTCGCGGACGAGCAGCATGCCGCCCGCGACGACGAGAAGGGTCCCGAACACGAGGGCGACGTGCAACGGTTCGCCGAGGATCGTGACTGCGATCGCTGCCGACAACACGGGTGAGATTCCGACCACGATCGCCGTGCGCGACGGCCCGATGACTCCGATGGATCGCGTGAACAGGATCTGGCTGATGCCCGGAGCGAACAGGCCCGTGACGAAGAACGGCCACGTGTCGCGCCAGACGACGTTCCAGATGTCACCGCTCGCAAACGACAGAGCCGCGCAGATGAAACACGCGACCACCGTGGTCACGAGGGCGGCGGCCTCCACGTCGATGCCGCACCTGAGGGCAAGGCGGATCGTGACGGCCAGGGCGCCGAAGAAAAGCGCCGCGCCCGCGGCGACGAGGATGACCAAAGTCGGGGCGGCCGGATTCGAACCGGCGACTTCTGCGTCCCAAACGCAGCACTCTGACCAGGCTGAGCTACGCCCCGTCTACTCCCGAAAGAGCGTACCGCATGGCAATTCCCGCAGACGATCTTCGTCTTCAGATTGGGCAACGGATCGGCTGTTGGACTCGTGCGAGTTCGGGCCGGGCCACAGCGCGCTTCAGGGTGTTCGCCATCATTGGCGGCCGGTCATGGCTCTCCGCGGCCGAGAACCTGGCTCGAAGTGCACTGGACGCGTTTCAGCCGTCCGACCGCGTGCGTACCCTCCCTCGCCATCGGATTCGCCCAGTCCGACCTGTTGAAAAAGCCGCTCGGAGCGGCCTCGATCTACCCCTTTTGGGGGAGGCGCCTCCGAAACGGCCACTCCAGACTGCCGCGAATGTTCATTAAGAAGAAGATTGTCGTAGCATTTCTCGCAAGTTTCTTCTTGGTCGGATCTGCGGGAGCCGCTCAAGCCGCTCAAGCCCGCTCCCTCTCGAGCCCCGAAGCATCGCTTCTCCAGGCCATGAACGCCGTGCGCGCGAGCCACGGGCTCGCACCCCTCCGCGTCGATGTCCACCTCCTCCGCGCGGCACGTGACCACTCGGCTGACATGATGCAACGGCAGTACTTCGCCCACGGCGCCGTGGCCCGGCGCGTGCTCTCGCGCGGAGCTCGCGGTCCCGTCTTCGGTGAAGACCTCGCCTGGTCGACCGGCATCAGCGCCGACTGGGTGGTGAACGCCTGGCTCGACAGCCCGACCCACCGTGCCGTGCTCCTGCGTCCTGGCTTCAGGCGCGTCGGCATCGGCTACAGCTTCGGAACGTTCATCGGCCACGGCGGCGCGGGCGTCGTCACAGCCGACTTCGCAGGCCGCTAAAAGCATCGTCGGGAGAAGCTGCTCAGAGGCCCGTCACAGGACGGGCCTCTGAGCGTTGTTCGCTACTCGGACTCCATGAGCGAGCGCAGCTCCGAAAGCTTCTCGGCGCGAAGCTCGTCGCGCTCGCCACGTTCGAGTCGGTTGAGGAGGCTCTCGACCAGAGGAGCGAGCTCGAGCGGATTGAACGGCTTCGTGATGTAGTCCACGCCGCCGATGTCCAAGCCACGCGCACGATCGCGGAACTCTGCGCGTGCTGTCAAGAAGATGATCGGGATGCCGACTGTCCGTTCGTCATCGAGCAATTCCTCCGCGACTCGCCAGCCGTCGAGACCGGGCATCATCACGTCCAGCAGGATCACGTCGGGGCTCTCAGCACGCGCCTTCTCGACGCCGGACGGTCCATCCGCTGCTTCGATCACTTCCATGTCCTCTGCCTCCAGATTCACGCGGCAGAGCAGCCGGATCGGCGCCTCGTCGTCGATTACGAGAACTTTGGTCTTCGTCATAGAAGAAGGTTCCCGTCCGTCTACGCCGCTA
Organism: Actinomycetota bacterium; assembly: GCA_046728195.1. Lineage (GTDB taxonomy): Bacteria > Actinomycetota > Thermoleophilia > Gaiellales > Gaiellaceae > 3-1-20CM-4-69-9. The sequence goes on along the minus strand of JBKPEC010000100.1, from coordinate 863 downwards.
TACCCAAACACGTTTCCCTCTATTCCCGTGCGACCGGTAGCTCGAATGAGAAACTGGACCCTTCCCCTTCGATGGAGTCCACCCAGATCCTTCCACCCATTGCAGTGACGAGCTCCTTGGCGATGAAGAGTCCGAGGCCGGTGCCCGCGGCGCCGTCGCGTGCCGCCGACTCGGCGCGATAGAACTTCCTGAAGATGCGTTCGCGCTCGGACGCGGGAATCCCCATCCCCTCGTCCGCGACCCGCACCTCGACGCGATCAGCATTGCGGCGCGCACCGACGGTGACGGTCCCGCCCTTCGGCGAGTAGCGCAGCGCGTTCTCGACCAGGATGTTGAACACCTGTCGGACCTTGTCGGGATCGGCCTCGGCCGCGAGCGGCTCTGCGGGGAGGTCAACCTCGAAGCGGTGTCCGTTCATGACGCCGCTCTCCTCGGCTGTCTCCACGACTTCCGATACCACGGAGCCCACGTCGATCCGGCCGAGGTCGACCTGGAGGTCGCCGGCGTCGAGCCGGGCGACATTCAGGAGCTCGTCGACGATCTCCGTCAGCCGTTCCGACTCGGAGGCGATGTAGCCGAGGAAGGTACGGCGCTCCTCCTCTCCGAACGGAATGTCCTGCCGCAGCAGCGTCTCCGCAAAGCCGTAGATCGAGGTCAGCGGAGTGCGCAGCTCATGCGAGACGGCTGCGACGAAGTCCGACTTCACCTGCTCCACCATGCGATCGGCGGAGATGTCGCGGAACGCGAAGATCCGTCCCGCGACTGCGCCGAGTGGATCGGTCATAACGGCTTCACTCAGCGACAGCCACACCTCTTCGCCGCCACGCATGATCGAGACGAGACGCTGTCCCGACGGCGTCTCG
>JBKPEC010000099.1:0-30817 GCA_046728195.1 Actinomycetota bacterium | reverse complement strand
GTTCCCGGCGAACGAGACGTACCAGTCCCGCTCCAGAGCGACCTCGAGAAGGCCGACCGAAGAGAAGCAGTGGAGGACCACCGTTCCGTCAAACCACTGCTTCAGGATCGAGACCGTGTCCGCATCGGCGGCCCGATTGTGGATCACGACGGGGAGCTTGGCCTTCTTGGCAAGTCCGAGCTGGTAGATGAAGAGCTTCGCCTGCGCGTCGCGGGGCGCGTAGTCGCGGTAGTAGTCGAGGCCTGTCTCTCCGACGCCGACGACCTTCGGATGATCCAGCAAGCGAGGGAGCGCATCGACATCGAAGCTCGGAGTGGCTTCGTGCGGATGCAGTCCTACAACGGCGAACACCTCGTCATTGGCTTCGGCGAGCTCGAGCGTGCGAGCCCACGAAGCGGGATCTGTGCCGATCGAGATGATGCGCGTCACGTCGGCAGCACGCGCACGCATGACGGCCCCGCTTGGATCTTCGAGCGCATCCAGGTGCGCGTGTGTGTCGATCACGCAGCCGCGGTAGGCGAGTCCACGCGGGGGAAGAGCGGCGCCGCGGGCTCGATTCCCGTCGCCGCCACCGTCCGTTCCACCTGCACCCCGTCCCAGGCAAGGTCCTCCGGCTGGCCCAGCGCTCGCAGCACGACGGGTGCGGTCTTCGGAAGGTAGGCCGAGAGCGCAATCGTCGCGACTCGGAGACCGTCGACGAGGTCGTACAAGACACGGTCGAGGTCCGCGGCGCGCGAGACGTCCTTCGCGAGCTCCCAGGGCCTTGTCGCCTCGACGTGACGATTCAGGGCCCGCACGAGCTCCCAGATGATGTCGGCCGCACCGCTGAGGTCGAAGACGTCCAGGCGCGCCGGCACGTCGTTGCGTACGGCTTCGATCTCGACACCCAACGCAGACTGGCCGCCGCGGGGTGACGGGATCTGACCGTCGCGATACCTCGCGATCATCGCCGTCGTCCGAGAGACGAGGTTGCCGAAGTCGTTGGCAAGCTCGCGGTCGTAACGTTCGTGGATGCTGTCGAGGGTGACGTTGCCGTCCTGTCCGAAGCTGACGGCACGTACGGCCCAGAACCGGACGGCATCGCTGCCGTACACGTCGATCAAGTCCAGCGGATCGATGACGTTGCCGAGCGACTTCGAGATCTTGCGGTCGTCGAGCTGGAGGTAGCCGTGGACGAAGAGCTGCTTCGGCACGTCGTAACCGGCAGCGAGGAGCAGCGCCGGCCAGAAGACGCAGTGGAAGCGCAAGATGTCCTTGCCGAGGAGATGCCGGGCCGAAGGCCAGTACCTCTCGCGTAGGTCCTCTCCCTCGCGCGCGTAGGTGAGGGCGCTCAGGTAGTTGATCAGCGCGTCGACCCAGACGTAGACGACCTGGCTCTTATCCCACGGAATCGGAACGCCCCAGGGCTGACCCGCGCGGCTGAGGCTGAAGTCCTGCAGGCCCCCCGCGATGAAGGAACGCGCCTCGTTGTACCGGAACCGCGGAAGCACGAAGTCGGGACGGGAGTCGTAGAGGTCGAGCAGCGGCTGCTGGAACGCCGACAGGCGGAAGAAGTAGTTCGTCTCCTCGATCCACTCGGGCTCAATACCGTGCTCTGGACACTTACCGTCAACGAGCTCCGCCTCGGTCTTGAATGCCTCGCAACCCACGCAGTAGAGGCCCGCGTAGATGTCCTGGTAGATGTAGTCGTTGTCGTAGATCCGCTGGATGAAGTCCTGGACGAAACGCTGGTGTCCCTCGTCCGTCGTCCGGATGAAGAAGTCGTAGTCGGCATCGACGAGCCTAGGCAGCTCTTTCCAGGATTCGGCGATCTGGTCGACGTACTCCTTCGGATCGAGACCCTGACTCTCTGCCACCCGGTAGACCTTGGAGGCGTGCTCGTCCGTGCCCGTGAGGAAGAACGTGTCGTCGCCCCGCTGCTTGTGATGGCGCACGAGGATGTCTGCCGCGATCGTTGTGTACGCGTGGCCGATGTGAGGCGTCGAGTTGACGTAGTAGATCGGTGTCGTGATGTAGAAGGTGTTCACCTGAATCCATGATAGGGAGCGTGTCGAGCGGCCTTGTGCGCCGGCGGACCCGCGCTGCGATCAGCAGAGCAATGCACACAGCCCCGGCCGCTGAGGGGACGACCCAGCCACTGCGATGCGTCTTGGCGCGAGAACCAAGGAGTTCGACCCCCACCGGCTCCGAGCCCGCGTGCGCGCCGCCTCCCTCAAGGGTAGCCGGGCGAGGCTCGGTGCCGAGCCTCCGGTTCACGTCGACTGCCGCGTGAGATCGCGCGACCAGGGAGCGCCGCGACACGGAGGCCGCCATCGGGGATGCCGGGAGAGAGCCTGCCGTCTCGACACCGACCTCCGCCGCCCTTGCTCGGAGCGACGCGACCTCGCTTGAACGTGGCCGCGACGTGCGGCCTGTCGTTCGCGGAGCAGCGAGCTCGCCGGAGAGGACCGGAGCCGGTTCCGCGCCGACATCGGGCTCAGGGTCCGCCTTGGACTCTGCCGTCACGGAGGCTTCGGAGGGCTGCGCCCGGGCGGGCGCCGCGGCCGGAGCGGCCGCAGGCAGCGCGACTACGGCCGACGTCACTGGCGCAGCCGGTTGCGCGACAGGCGCCGGCGCAGCACGGGTCGGCAACAGGGGCAGGGGATCGACGTAGCCCTGGTCGTCGCTCGTGACGCGAACGCCGAAGTAGACGTAGGGCTCCGTGAGGTCCACCTCGCCGCTCGGGCCGACGGTACCGAGGACCGCTCCCTCGGCGACCTGCGCCCCTCGCCCGGTGCCGATCGACCCGAGATGCACGAGCGTCAGCGTGTAGCCCGACGAGGTCTGGATCGACACCGTCTTCCCGCCGGTCGGGACGGTGCCCGCGAAGGTGACCACCCCCGGCGCCGGCGCGTGCACCGGAGTGCCGCTCCGCGCTCCGAGGTCGACGCCTCGGTGCTGTCCGGCGGCGTACGGGTGGGCACGGTCGAACGAGAAGGGCCGCAGCACCGGCCCGTCGACGGGCCACGTCCACGCCTGCGCGACCGAGACGGGCAACGCGCACGCACAAAGGATCACCAGAACCACGAGTCGCCGCACGATCTCCTCCTTGTTGCCAGCTTTGAGAACGAAGGCGACAGTAGCAAGGCCGTGCCTTCGTTGTCAATACTGGCTACAAAGTACGACGGTAGAGCTCGTTCCGCGAAACACCGGTGAGACGGGAGACCAGATCGGCCGCACGTCGCCGTCCCAGTCCCGCGGCGCTCAGCTCCGCCACGGCTTCGACGGCGGCATCGTGGTCACGATCCTTCGTCGAAGCCCCGAGAACGAGGGTGATCTCGCCCTTCGGAGGTTGTTCGAACCGGGCGGCGAGCTCGGCGGCAGAGCCGACCACGACTTCCTCGAAACGCTTCGTCAGCTCGCGGCAGACGGCCACGCGGCGGTCGGGTTCGGCCTCGGCGAGGGAGCGCAACGTCGCCGGGAGCCGTTGCGCCGACTCGAAGGCCACGACCGGATGCGGCCAGTCGGCGAGCTCCTCCCACAGCGACTCCAGCGCGCGCGCACCGCGCGGCAGAAAGCCGAGGAACTGGTACCGCTCAGCGGCGAGTCCGCTCGCCACGAGCGCCGTCTCGACCGCGCTCGGGCCGGGCAGCACGGTGACCGGGACCCCTCGTTCCAGCGCGCTCGCCACCAGCCGGGCGCCGGGATCGCTGATGGCGGGCATCCCGGCATCGCTCGCGAGCGCGATCCGTTCCCCCGCTTCGAGCCGGGGCAGGACCTCGGCGACTCGCTTGGCCTCGTTGTGCTCGTGGTAGGAACGAAGACGCTTGCCCGTGATGCCGTGACGGTCGAGCAACACGCGCGTGTGGCGGGTGTCCTCGCACAGGATCACGTCGGCCGCCCGCAGCTCCTCGAGCACACGCAGCGTGACGTCGTCGAGATTCCCGATCGGCGTCGCGCAGATTGCCAGGGGCATTAGTGCCCCTGCCAGTGATGCTGTTGAGTTTCTGGGTCGCGAGCACCAAGCCGGATGCCGCACTCGTCCGCAGCCAAGGCTGGCAGCCTTGGTAAGGGCGAGGGTGGACTCTGGCGCCGCGTGATCGCGGGCCAGAAGCCGGCAAGTATCGCTGGCAGGGGCACCTAGCCGAGCGTGTCGAAGGCGACGAGGCCGGCGCCGATGAGGCCCGCCGCGGTCCCGAGCTGCGCCCGCACGATCCGAAGCCGATCTCCTGCGTGCGCCAGTGCCTCGCGGCGAACGATCTCGCGTGCAGGCTCGAGCAGGAAGTCGCCGGCCGCCGCGAAGCCGCCGCCGATCACGGCCAGCTCGGGGTTGAAGATGTTCACGAGCGTGCCGATGCCCGCGCCGAGGTGGCGCCCCATGCCGGCGAGGATGTCGCGTGCCAGCTCCTCACCCTCGGTGGCGAGACGAACGAGACGGTGCGAGTCGGCGGCGGGACCGAATGCCTCCTGGGCGAGCTTCGTCGCTGCGCGCCCGGTGACGTAAGGCTCGAGATGCCCCCGCCCGGTGCACGTGCCCTGACAGGGCAGACCGTCGTAGACGATCACGGTGTGCCCGAACTCGGCCCACCCGCGATACAGGTCTCCGTCGATCACTGCTCCCCCGCCGCAACCGGTGCCCAGCGTCAGCATCACCATCGACCGCGCGTCTCGCCCGGCGCCGAAGTGGAACTCCGCGTACGTGGCGGCGTTCGCGTCGTTCTCGATCCCCACCGGCAGGCCGAATCGCTCGGCCATGCGCGAACGGAAGTCGAGGTCCGCGCTGAGCGGAATGTTCACAGCCTGAAGCGCGCGGCCTTCCTGCTGGTCGACCGGCGACGGGATGCCGAAGCCGAGCGCCGCGATGTCCTCCCCCAGCAGCTCCTCGACCGCCGCGTCGAGCCCGGCCAGAAGGTCCTCCTGCGATCCGACGCGCGTCGGATACTCACGACGTCTCTCCACCCGCCCGTCCCGGTCGACGATCCCGGCCAGGACCTTGGTGCCGCCGAGATCGACGCCGATGACACGTTTTCCGTCCAAACCGCGCGGCTACCCTACTTCCTCGATGGCGACGGGAGAGAAGCCGTACCGCGTCTACCGGGGCGGGCGCGTCAAGGGCAGAGTCCCGCTCGAGCGCCCGCAAACGCGGCCCGACCGAAACGGGCGCGAACCGCGGCAGCCCAAGATCCGCAAGCCGCGACGGCGGTGGAGCTGGAAACGCCGGATCGGCGTCGTCCTCCTGGTCCTGCTCGTCCTGACCGTCGTGTGGGCGGTCGCCGGCTACCTCTCCTTCCGGAGCGGAGTTCGGAAGGCGAACGCGCGCCTCGACCCAGCGGTGCTGCCGGTCCTGGCGAAGCAGAACGGGCTCCTACTGTCCAAGCCGTCGACGGTGCTTCTCCTTGGCCGAGACCACGAGAACACAGACCAGCGGGTCGACCTCAACCACAGCGACTCGATCATGATCCTGCGGACCGATCCGAGCCGCCACCGGCTCGTCTATCTCTCGATCCCGCGCGACCTACGCGTGCCGATCCCAGGCTACGGCGACGACCGAATCAACACCGCCTTCCCGCGCGGCGGCGCGGCGCTCGCCGTTCGCACGATCGAGGACTTCACCGGTCTCCAGATCAACCACGTCATGATCGTTGACTTCCGCAGCTTTACGCACCTCATCGACAACATCGGCGGAATCGACATCAACGTCCCGGAGCCGATCCTGTCGAACAAGTTCGACTGCCCGTACGACGCGGCCGGGTGCGCGCGCTGGAAGGGCTACCGGTTCCGCCCGGGAGTGCAACACATGAACGGGCACCGCGCCCTCATCTACTCGCGCATCCGCGAGAACCAGCTCAATCCGGCCGAGACGGACATCACGCGCGGCGAGCGTCAGCAGGCGGTTGTTCGGGCGGTCATGCACAAGCTGCTCGGCTTCTCGACAGCGTTCAAGCTGCCGTTCGACGGGAGCTCGCTGCTCACGCCCCTGACGACCGACCTGAGCGCCTGGCAGCTCATTCAGCTCGGCTGGGTGATGAAGCGAGCCGGACAGAAGAACGCGCTGCATTGCCGGCTCGGCGGGACCGCAACCTCGATCGGCGGAGCGTCGGTGATCGTGGGTACCGAAGAGAACCGCTCGGTGATTCAGATGGTCACCGGCCGATCGGCCGTCCAGCCGCCGCCTCCGGGCTCAGGTCCCTACGGCCCCGGGTGCGTGATCGGAAGCCAGCAGTTCCGCTGACCTTGTGACCGCTCCGAAGACGGGGGCATCGATCCCGAGGAGCACCGGGTCGGGTTCGGGACCTGAGGTCCTCGCCGACCCGGCGCCCCCTGCGCCTACTACATCGCGATTGCTTCGTAGACGTCGACCGCGCCGCCGATCTCGAGGACCGGGCAGCCCTTCGCGAGCTCGACCGCCGAATCGAGGTTGTCGGCCGACACGATCGAGTAGCCGGTCAGGCCACGCGAGCCGCCATCGCTGACCGAGCCGCCCGGGCCGACCGTCTTCGCGGTCCCCATCGCGGCGCCGCCGTCGACGACGGCCGAACCGAGCTCTCCGAACCACTGACCCCACCTGGCCATCTGCGCGTTGCGCTCGGCCTCGTCGGCGGCCACACCTTTGCCGCCGCTGTACGCGAACACGTAATTCGCCATCTCCCGACTCCTTCGTAGTTTGTGGTCAGCACCGCTCACCCGGCGACTCTTACGAAATCGACAGTCGGCGGCCGACCGAAGCCGCTTCTCCGAGGCAAAGCGGTCGTTGTCAATGGCTGGCGACGTGGTCACCCGGGCTGCTTCCTCTGGATGCGCGAGCGGCCAAGATCCAAAGTGACTCTAGAAAGGGTTAAACCTGTTGATTCACGTCAAGTGCCCGTTCCGCGAGTGGGCACCGCCCGCATTCCTGGAAGGGGCACTAGGCCTCTGCGGCCTTCTTCTCCGTGGAGGTGTCCTTCTTCTTCTCGCCGCCACCCGAGTCGCCGGACTCCTTCGCCGGCTCTTTCTTGCGGCCGCCGCGCCCGTAGTCCGTGGAGTAGAACCCGGAGCCGCGGAAATGCACAGGGACGGGATACAGAACGGTCTGGACCGGCGAGGCACCGCAAATCGGACATGCTTCCGGCGGCGGGTCGGCGATCCGCTTGAACACTTCGAAGACGTGCCCGTTCGGACACTTGTACTCATAGGTAGGCATGCGAATTAAGGACGCTAGCAGTGTTATCGGCTTGGACAGCGCGGAAAACGAGCCCGTGATCGACGTCACCGCGCGGACCTCTCCGTTCGTTCGAGCCCGCGCGCGTGTCGGCGAGGAGCACCTCTTCTGGGTCGGGACCGGCGTCGTCACGGCAGGGCTTGCGGGGGTGCTCGCCTGGTTGCTCCCGGTCTGGCCGCCTCACGAGGACGAGGCGCTCGCCCTGTTCGTCGGCCGCGGTTCGATCGGCGACGTCGTCCACACGGTCGTTGCGCAACGCGGTGGCGCGCCGTTGCACTTCGTCCTCGCATGGCTCGTCGTTCACCTCGGCGGTGGCCTGACAGGCTTGCGCGCGGTTTCGCTCGTCTTCGCGGTCGCGAGCGTGCCGTTGATCGCGCTGCTCGGAGCCCGCCTCGCGAGCCGAAGCGCGGGCGTCGTCGGCGCGCTCCTTGCCTCGGCCAGCTGGGTCCTGCTCTTCCACGGGATCTACGGCCGGATGTACAGCATGTTTCTCTTCACGAGCCTGCTCTCGTTTCTCGCTCTCCTGGCCGCGCTCGACGAGGGCGGGCGTCGCCGTTTCGCCCTGTGGGGCGGGTCGCTCGTATTGATGCTCGCCACGCATCCGTATGCGGCACTGGTCGTGGCGGCGCAGGCCCTCTTCGTGGTGCTGCGTCGCCGCCGACTGCGCGCGGCGCTGGTGACGCTCGCCGCCGTTGGAATTGTCGGGGTCCCCTTCTGGTGGGCGGACCTGGTCCTCCGAGACCGCTTCGACGTCGGCGTGGGCGGCGGCGGTCCGCGGCTCGGGTCGCCGGGCTCCGTGCTGCATTACTTCTGGTGGGTGGCCGGCGACTTCAGCGCCGGGCACCACGCGTGGTCGGCTCCGGTCCTCGTCCTCGCCGCGACCGGCGCTGTGTTACTCGGCCGGCGTCGGCCCGACAGCGCGCTGCTGGCGGCCTGCGTGATCGGTGTGCCCGCACTCGCGTTCATGCTGGCGACACTCCACTCGACGGCCTCACCCGAGGCGCGGCACCTGATCTTCGCGCTGCCCTTCTTCAGCCTCCTACTCGCTCTGCCGGTGGTCGAGCTGGCGGGCCTCCGTCCTCCCCTGACGTTGGGCGTCGCGGTCGTCGCGGCCGCCATCCTCGTGTTCGGAGAGGTGCGCTGGGCGCATGCCAAGACGCCTCAACTCTTCGACGGCAATCCCGTACCTCAGGTTCGCGCGCGCGAGGCGGCCGCCACCTGGCTCGCATCGACCTACCGGTCGGACGACCTGCTGTTCGGCTACGAGCCGGTGTTCCTCGAAGCCTGGCAGCAGAGGCGTTCATTCTCCGTCCACGCGTTGCCGCGCGCGGACCCGAGGCTCCTGGCGGCGGCCCTGAAGGAGGTTGCCGAGCCGCTCGGTCGCGGCGTCTGGGTGTTCGACGCGAGCGACACGACGAACCTACGCGAGCGACAGGCGATCCCCTATGTACTCCCCTCGCCTCGATCTGCGTTCGAGGGCCGGGTCTTCGGCCCGTACCTCGTCATCCGTTCCCGGGCTCCACTCGTGCCCCGGGAGCGCTTCCTCGCGGTCTCGGAGCGGGTGATGCGGTTGGGCCGTAGGTTGCAGATCGGGGACGCCGACGTGAACCTCGGCGCGCTGATCGGCGCGCGCTCACGGCTCTAGCGCACGGCTCTCCCGTTCGACGATCTCGCGGTAGCAGGGCGCTCCTTCGAAGGCCTGGAGGCCCTGAAAGGTCGGACGCGGCGCGACTTGCCGCCGGCGCTTGCGGCGCGCAGCCGCGAGAGCGGCGGAGGCCCCGAGGACTCCTCCCACCACGAAGGAGCTCAGACGACCGCGCCTCGAGTCGCCGTCCATGCCACGATCTTAAGGGTGCTGGTGACGACGCTCGGAGATGCATTGCTCGACGTGGTCGTGCGTCTCGACGAGCCGCTGGCCGTCGGGGCCGACGCCGAAGCGATGACGAAGAGCGGAGCCGGCGGCCAGGCTGCGAACGTCGCCGCCTGGGCGGCCGCCTTGGGCGCGGAGGGGAGGTGCATCGCTAAACGCGGAAACGATCCAGCGGGGCGGCTGGTCGCGGCCGAGCTCCAAGCGCGCGGCGTCGAGCTGGTCGGCCCGCTCGGAGAGCGGAACGGCATCGTCGTCTCGCTGGTCGGGCAGGACGGCGAGCGGACGATGGCGTCGGACCGCGGCGTCGCCCCGGAGCTGAGCCCCGACGAGCTCGACCCGGCCTGGCTCGCGTGCGACTGTCTGCACATCGCCGGCTACTCCCTCCTCGCCGCGCCAATCGACGCCGCCTCCTTCCGGGCGGCCGAGCTCGCGCGCGCGAACGGTGCGCGGGTCAGCGTCGACCTGTCGGCCTGGACGCGCATCCGCGAGTACGGGCCGGCGCAGTTCCGCAAGCAGGTCGAGGCGCTCGAGCCGGATGTCGTCTTTGCCAACGAGGCCGAGTGGGAGATCGTCGGCGCCGCCTATTCGCTCGCGCCGACGGCAGTGGTCAAGCGTGGGTCACGCGGAGTGATCGTGCTCGGCGAGGCGCGCGTGGAGTTGCCCGCGCGCACCGGTCGGGTCGTCGACGCGACCGGTGCAGGGGACGCGCTCGCCGCCGGCTTCCTCGTCGGCGGCCCCGAGCTCGCGCTCGAAGCGGCGGCTCGCTGCGTGGCCCAGCTCGGCGCGATGCCGTGATCGTCGTGGCGGACGAGGTTCGCGAGGCGCGTGCGGTCGTCGCGCTCGAGACGACGCTGGTCGCACACGGCTTCCTGCCGGGTGAGGGTGTGGCGGTCGGCCTCGAGTCGGAGGCGCGAATTCGCGAAACGGGAGCGGTCCCCGCGACGATCGGCGTCCTTGACGGACAGATTCGCGTCGGCCTGTCGCACGACGAGCTCGAGCGCTTCGACGGCAACGCCCGCAAGGCCGGGCCGCGCGATCTCGCCGCCTGCGTCGTGCAGGGGGCAGTCGGTGCGACGACGGTCGGGGCGACGCTCTCCGTCTGTCGCGCGGTCGGCATCCGGGTGATGGGAACCGGAGGCCTCGGCGGGGTGCACCGCGGCTTTCCGGAGCGCCCAGACGTCTCGGCGGATCTCGGTGAGCTCGCAAGGGTGCAGGCGCTCGTCGTGTCTGCCGGGATCAAGTCCCTGCTCGACGTGCCGGCCACACTCGAGGTGCTCGAGACGCTCGGCGTGCCGGTGCTCGGGTTCAGGACGGACGACCTGCCGCTCTTCTATGTCGCGCAGGGCGGTCCCCCGCTTCCGGCCCGCGTCGAGTCGGCTGCAGAGGCGGCGCAAGTCGCGCACACGCACTGGGACCTCGGCGGCGGCGGACTGCTGCTCGCTCGTCCGCCGGACACGAGCCTCGACGACGTCGAGCCGCTCTTGGAAGAGGCGCTCGCGGCCGCGGCACGAAGCAACGTGACCGGCCAGTCGGTCACGCCGTTCGTCCTTGCGTTCCTGCACGAGCGCAGCGAGGGCCGGACGCTTGCCGCGAACCGCGAGCTCATCGTCGCCAACGCCGGCCTCGCCGCCGAAGTCGCGATTGCGCTTTCGCGCGACGACTAAAGGTCCCGGCGCAGGAAGCCGATGATTGCGGCCGCCCCGATGAGCAACAGATAGGCGACCGACCACAAGCGGAGTGCGACGCCTCCCTGCTCCGCACCGCCGAACGGGCCCAGCCTGAGCAGGAAGCCCGTCAGCCCTGACGTCCGTTCAGTGATCGCGCGTAGTGCGTCCTGGTAGAGGGCCTCGAACGGAATCGCCCAGGCGGCGATCTTGGCGGCGTGGACGAGGCCGTGCGAGTTCAGAACGTGGCCGATGTTGCCGAGGAGGCCCGCGACGAGCCCGGCCCCGAAGATCATGAACACGGCGATGCCGTTCGCGATCGAGCTGAGGAATACGGAGCCGAGCAGCGACAGCGCCGCGACGATCAGCACTCCGCCCGCCAGCTCGAGCCCGGGCATGACGATCCGGTCCGGCCACCACGATCCCTCGAGCCCCGTCACGAGCATGCCCGCGAAGTAGAGGATCAGAACGTACGGCGCGCACACGGCGGCAGCGCCGAGAAAACGCGCGACGAGCAACGTCGAGCGTCCGACCGGCCGCACGACGAGCGGTTGCAGAAGCGCGCGCTCCGCATCTCCGCTCACGACCCCGAGCGTGAGGAAGATGGCCAAGACGACGCCGAGGAAGAGCGTGCCGAACATCGCCATGCCGAACAGGAACGCGCCGGCGAACGTCCGCGCGTCGATTCCCTCGGGCGGAACGACGTTGTTGACGTGATGGAACGCATAGCGGGTGCCGATCCAGTAGAGGACGAGGAAGGCAATCGTCAGCAGGCACACGACGAGGAACACCTTGCGACGCAACGCCTCGCGCAATCCGTAGCCGGCGATCGTCCACACCGCCGTCATGACGTCTGACCTCCAACGGCCTCGACGTAGACCTCTTCCAGCGTCGATGTCAGAACCCGGGCGCCGTACACGTCCTGCCCGTCGCGCACGAGCTCGGCGATCAGTCGCGGGATGTCGTCGCGGCCCGCATCCGCGTACGTGCGCGCACCGCCGTTCGTCTCGATCTCGACACCGCGGGGACGGGCAAGCTCACCGGGCGAGCCGGCAGCCACGACCTTGCCGCCGAGCAGGATGACCACCCGGTCGCAGACGAGCTCGATCTCGCTGAGCAGATGCGAGTTCAGCAGGACCGACACGCCGCGTCGCCGCAGCTCCTCGAGCAACGTCCGCACCGTGCGTCGACCGACCGGATCGAGCGCGCTCGTGGGCTCGTCGAGGAGCAGGAGGCGAGGCGATCCAACGAGGGCCTGGGCGATTCCGAGTCGCTGCTGCATTCCCTTCGACATCGCCTCGACGGCGCGTGCGCGCGCATCCCTCAGACCGACCAGCTCGAGCAACTCCGTGCGTTCCTGCTCGCCTCCTTCGGATCCCGCAAGACGCTGATGGAGGCCGAGCAGTTCGTCGGCGCTCATCCAGCCGGGGAAGCGGAAAAGCTCCGCGAGGTAGCCCATCGCCTTGCGCGCCTCGCGTGATCCGGCGCGGGCGCCGCACACCTCCGCACGCCCCGTCGTCGGGCGCACCAGTCCGCAGGCGATCTTGACCAGCGTCGACTTGCCGGCGCCGTTCGGTCCGAGCAGACCGACGAGCTCGCTGTCGCGGACCTCGAGGTCCACCCCGCTCAGCGCCTCGATCGCGCCGTACCGTTTCACCAGACCGCTGACGGCGAGCGCTGCGGACACGTCAGCGAGCGTACACTCAGACCAATGCCACGAGGCTATGAGGAAGGCCCGGTCGCGGAAGAAGCAGAGGCCCGACGCGACGCGCTCGAACGCGGGGAGCCGATCGACCCGGAGACGCACCCCCCGGATCGACGCGCGGTCTACGGCTCGACCGCGGACAACGAGGACAAGCACTTCATCGGCTGGGCTGACGAGGTCGACCCCGACGCGCTCTTCGAATCGGGCGAGGCCTGGGGCATCTCGGTGCTGCGCCGGTCCGCGGACTAGGCATTAGGCCGAGGACGTGGTCGAAATAGGCCGGACGGCCCATTGCGCCCCTGGCCGCTCCGCGGCACGTTGGACTTCGTGCGCGTCCTGTCGCCGACGGAGCTCCTCGTCTCGATCGTCGGGCTGATGGCCATCGAAATCCTCCACCTGAAGTGGATCTGGCTCACCGAGTGGACGTGCCGCCGCTGCCGCCTCAAGAACCTAGAGTGCGAGTGCAGGGGCCGCTGGGTGCGCTACCTCTAGCTCTACCCCAGAGCAGCCAGGAATTCGTCGATCGTCAGCGCCGTCAGCGTCCGGATCTTGGTGCTGCCTCGAGCCCCGAGCGCGACGGACACGCGCGCGATCGTGGCGGCGTCGGGCGCCTCGACGATGTTGACGAAGTCGTAGTCGCCGAGCGTCGCCCACTGGTGGACGACCTTGGCGCCGAGCTCCTCGACGTCCCTGTTCACCTCGCGGAGGCGATCAGGGTTTGCCTTCAGGGTCTGGACGCCTTGCGCCGTCAAGCTCGAGAGCAGAATGTAGGTCGGCATCGCGCTTCCTCCTCCTTCGGGGGCCCGACTTTACTCGCGCCTCCTGGTCCACGTACAGAACCGCCGCGCCGAGGACGAACACCGGCGCGAGCACGACGAGCGCGAGAACGGCGGCGATCCGGAGCGCCTGGCCGCTCCCTTCGCGCAGCGCGAAGAAGATCACGAGGCCGGTGAGGAAGATCGTGATCGCGAGCGTCGCGAGGGAACCAAGGGCGTGCACGTAATCAGCCCGCGCGAGCTGAACGCCGCGACGGAGCGCATCCGCGTATCCGCGCCGCTCCACGAGCGCCGCCGGCACGCCGAGCCCGATCAGTGCGAGCCACGCGAGCGCGAGCAAATAGATGCCCGGGAAGATCCAGAGCCGGGACACGCATACCGGAAGGAAAGCGAGGTAGCCCACGGCCAGCGCGACGGCGACGTACCGTCCGCGCCCGACCGGGCGTACGAGCGCGACCGCGCCCGCGTACGAGGACGCCAGGAGGAACGGCCCGAGACCGACGACGACGGCGATCCGGACTGGACCGTCGAGCTCGGCGGCGGCGATCCCCAGCAGTGCTGGCCCGACGCCGAGCGCCAGCGAGGGCCAGAAGCGGGCGCGGTAGAGCTTGATCGCCTCAGCGACGAGCTGCCCGACCGTGCGCCTCTCAGGCGGAAGCGGCGGCGGCAGAGGTGTGTGGTCGCGCGGCACGTGCCGAATCTAGCTGGGTTCCGGAAAGACGGCTTTACCGTTCACCCAGTCGACCTCGAGCTGGACGCGTGAGTTGTGCAGCGCCTCGAGGTTGGCAACGGCCTCACGCGTGCGCGTGTCGATGACGTCTCCGGAGTCGCCGACGTAGACGAATCGTCCGTCCGCGCTGTGCAGCAGCGAGCCGATGCGCCCGCACGACTGGGTACACGGGTTCTCATCACCCGAGATCGGTTTCGTCAGCCTGATGTCCTCGAGCCGTACCGGCGGCGCCCCCGGAAGGGCACTCACGTCGAAGAGGTGCACGACGCTGTTCGGCGCATCGAGCACCCAGAGCTCCGGTCGGTCGGGTGCAAGCGAGAGACCATGACTCGGCGGGTCCGGTCCGAAGCGCGGATTCCAGGTGAACCCCTCGTAGTGGACGACGTAGAGCTGGCGCCCCGTCTGCTCCGCGAGCACACGAAAGCCGAGCAGGCTGCGCCGTGTCTCGTAGAGGACCTGATGTTGCTGGTCCGTTACGCGCAACGTGTCCGAGCCTGGAGGAAGGTGGGCGAGGAGCCAGCTCGCGCGGCTGAGCGGCAGCGCTCCCGTGAGCTTCTGCTTGCGGTCCATGTCGAAGAAGCAGGCGTCGTCCTTCAACACGACGACCTCGAGGTGATGCGGCTCCCGGTCCTTCGGTGGTCGCCAGGTACGGACGCCGGAGGCAAGACAGCGCGGTACCGTCTCCGTGCTGAAGTAGACGGTGAGACCAGCGACCAGGCCGGCCGCGGCCAACGCGAGCACGGTGGCTCGCAACCAGACGCGCCTCATTCCTGCAGCTCGGCCAGCAATCTGGGTACTGCGTCGGCGAGCGCGGCCAGCGCGTCGTCGAAACGCCAGCGCGCGCGGTCAGGCTCGTCGATCTCGTTCGAGATCGCCCGTACCTCGACGGCAGGGATGTCCGCCAGCTGCGCGGCGCGCAGGACGGCGAAACCCTCCATCGCCTCGATCTCGCACTCACTCGTCCCTCCCACGCGGGCACTCGTCCCGATCGGCAGGACGTAGGCCTCGGGCAACGCGCGACGCGCGGCCGCGACCAGACGCGCCTCCGGCTCGACGCGCTCGCGGACGAGACCCCCACGAGCGTCCTCGTACACCGACTCCGAGCCGATGACGAGCGCGGGTGCCGCGATGGTCCGCGCGCCGGCGAGGCCGACGTGCAGAACGAGCTGCGGTTGGAGCTCTGCGAGCGCACGCGCGGTCGTGGCGGCCGACTCGACCGGCCCGATCCCGCACGCCAGGGTCGCGACTCCGTTCGCCCCCGCGAGCTCAGGTTCGGTGGCGGCGACGACGAGGATCACTCCGGGGAAACTAGTGCCTCTTCCAGTGATGCCGCCGAGCTTCTGGGTCGCGAGCACCAAGCCAGAGGCCGCACTCAACCGCAGCAAGGCTGGAGAGCCTTGCTAAGGGCGACGGTGGACTCTGGCACCGCGTGATCGCGGGCCAGAAGCCGGCATGCATTGCTGGGAGAGGCACTCGCTGCGTCGCCTCCCTCCAACGGGTGAACACGCGCAAGGATCCGGGCGCGACGGCATCTCAGCACTCAGCCGCAACTCACCTCGCCGGGGCCGGCCGCAGGCTCGTGGCGACTGACAACCACAGGGCCGCACACCGCAGAGGCGGCCCTCGACCCTCCGCGTAACCCTGAAGGGGGATTTCCGCGCACCGCGGCAAGATCTGCGCCTTTCAGGCGTCTCACACTGAAAGCACCAAAAGCAGCAATGCCTCGAAGCCGGCCGCAGGCGGAGAGGCGAGTCGTCCCAAAGGGCCGCGGCAAGCGGCCCTTTGCGTATCCGGAGGTATGAGATGTACGGCATGCAGATCCAAACGGGGGAGCTGCGGGAGACCGACCTGCCGTCGGCGTACGGCGACTGGAGCGACTACGCAAGGTTCGCGGTCACGTTCTCACCCCAGGATCGCGACCTCTGCAGCGAGATGGGAGCCGATGCCTTCGCGCGCTGGCGCCGCACCGGAGACGTCCCGAGGCGGTTGGAGGAGCTCCGCGCGTGCCTGTGGTTCGAGCAGCGCCGCTGGAGGTTCGTGGGTCGTGAGCCCGACACCGAGGGCATGCGCTACGCGGGTGCGTTGATCCGCGCCATGCGGGCGCACCTCTAGAGCCCCGCCGCAATCACCGCCTGAGTCACGGTGTCGTCGACCGACGACACCGGTGACTCGCGCCCGACCCACGGATCGCCGCCGAAGTAACGGACGAAGATCCTCTCCGCGGTGCGCGTGGCGAGAGCCTGCGTGGTCAGCGTCGGGTTCGGACCGCCGAGCGCGTTCGGCAGAGCCGAGTTGTCCGCCACGAACAGGCGCGGCACCCAGCGCGATTCGCAGTCGACGCTCACGACGACGCCCATTCGCATCGTGCTGTGCATGTGCAGGAGGACCGGGGCCCAGTCCATGCGCACGATCTCGCGCGCGCCGGCCGCACGCAGGAGGTCGGCGGCCCGAGCCGCGAGGAAGTCCCGGTTCGCCAGCGTCTCGGTCGTCCGACGGCGGATCTCGATGCGAGCGACGCGCCCGTGCGCATCGGGCGTCACGGCGTCGGAGAGGGTCACGCGGTTCTCGGGGACGACGTCGTCGTTGGTGAGGACCGCGACGGCGATCAAACGGTCGAGGTCGGACAGGAAGCGGCGCAGCCGCGGTCCACGCAGCCGCCGCTGAGGGTCCGCGCTGCCGGTGAGGCCCTGAGCCTGTAGTCCCGGCGCCACGCCCGCTTGCTCGAGACAGCCGCGCCCCGGGTAGTCGACGCGCGCCGCGGACGTCGGGCCCTTGCTCGAGCCCGTGTAGTGCCGCAGCCGCCCGACGACGAAGTCGAGGTAGTGGTCGGTGAGACCGCGGCCGACCTCGTTGTCCGGATTCGGCAACCCGCTGTTCAGCCAGAGACGCGGCGTCTCGATCGGGCCGGCGGCCAGAACGACGACCTTCGCGTCTTCGGTGGTCAGCGCGCCCGTGCGGGTGTTGCGCCAGGTAACGCCGCGCGCAGCCCCGCCTGCGGTTTCGACCCGCACGACGAAGGCGTCGGCGACGAGCGTGGCTCTCTTCCCATGCGTCCACCGGTCGGCCGTCAGCGCCATCGGCACGTAGCTCGTGTGCGTCGACCTCTTGGCATACAGATTGCGCGGCGACTTCAACGGCAGGAAGCACCCCTGCGGACAGTGACCGCAGAACGTGCAGCCCTTCGCTTTCGGATACACGAGGCGACGCGGGTCGGACGTGCGGCCGGCCGTGCCCTGCGGTTGCAGGATCGCGTTCTCCTGCGGTCGGCACGCGTCGCGCGAGATGTCCTTCGACGTCTGCGTGGGCAGGCCCATCTTCGTGGCGGCGTGCAAGAACAACTCTTCCTTCGTGCCCATCGCCGCCGTCTGCACGGGCAGCGTCTGCTCGACCCATTCGTAGTACGGGACGAGCTCGCCGTACCCGAGGGACTCTTTAAGCGCGGCGGGCATCGCCCGTGGCGAGTTCGCGAAGTAATGCAAGGTCGAGCCGCCGACGCCTGCTGTCTGCCAGACGAACGAGTACTGGGGCAGGTCGCGGGCCCACGGTGGTTGCGTGCGGTCGCTCGGCCCGAAGCGGAAGAGCCCCGTCGCCGGATTGTTCGCCACGTTCTCGTTGTGCGACCACTCGCGTTCCGCATTCGGCCACGCGGCCCCG
Organism: Actinomycetota bacterium; assembly: GCA_046728195.1. Lineage (GTDB taxonomy): Bacteria > Actinomycetota > Thermoleophilia > Gaiellales > Gaiellaceae > 3-1-20CM-4-69-9. Next base: position 13,241 of record JBKPEC010000099.1, on the reverse strand, counting down.
GCCTCGAGGAGCAGGACGTCGAGGCCGCGCGCCGCGAGCTCCTTCGCGACCACCGGGCCGCCGGCGCCCGCGCCGACGACGATCACGTCACGCACCGCCATCAGCTGCCTTCCGTCCCTGCCAGTAACTCTTGAATTCCTTGTGGCCGTGGAGCGGCCCGGCGTAGCGCGAGAGGCGCCAGCCGCGCGGCGTGGAGTACGCGAGGAAAGCCGTGAGGTCCTGCAGGTTGCCGACGAGGAACTGGATCGAGCCGGCGCTGTCGACCGGCAGCGCCTCGATCGCCTCGAACACCTTCTTCTTCTGCGCGCTGCTCAGCTGCGCGAACGTCGCGCCGGGCTTCACCTGCGCCGCACCCGCGTTCAAGATGCTCGACGCCGTGGACGACAACGGGAGGGCTCCCGGGAGGAAGCGGTCGAGCGTGCGGATGAGACGCGGAGTCGTCACGGCGACGAGCTTCCGATCGCCGACGACGAACTCGACGAGCGCGGCGAGCGTCTGCCGGACCGGATTCGGCGTGGCGGCGAATGCCTGCTCTAGCAACCGCACGCGCGAGACGAGCACGAGCCCGGCCGCACGCCGCAGCAGCTCGAGACGGGAGAGGCTCACCCTCGTCCGATGACTTCCCGATCCGGGTCGAGCGCCGGATCACCCTCCGGAAGCACGTCGTGCGCCCATTCGCTCTGCTTCCACGCCGGGACCGGCGTCTCGCATTCGGACTGCGGCACGAAGCGCGAACGCGCGACCAACCTGTACTCGTGGATGTAGCGCGGACAGTTCGGAAAGACCTCCGTCGCAGCGACGCGAACGATCAACTGAGCTTCCGGATACTCGGCGAGAAGCGGATCCTGGTCGTCGATCGAAGCATTGCCGTTCAGACGCATGCGCTTGCGTCCCTCGAAGTCGATGAAGAGCAAGCCGACTTTCTTCGTGGCGAGCAGGTTGCCCGCCGTCAGATACATCCCGTTGCCGTTGTAGATCGGGAACGCGATCGTGTGCTCGTCGAGAACCCGGACGAACCCGGGCTCTCCGCCCTTGTACGAGGACTGCGGCTGCCCGTCTTCGTCGACCGTCGCGATGAAGAACATGTCGCGCGCCTCGATGAACGCGCGGTCGTCGTCGTCGATCCGGTCGCGGACGATGCGCTCCTCGATCCGGTCGGCGAGCCGCCGCGTGTCGAAGCGATCCTGCAGCTTGCGACTCTCGTGGTGGTACATGGGCATCGTCACATAGTCTCGCACCCGTAAGATCGCGGCATGGGCTATCACGTCGCCGACGCGTCGAAGCTGGAGTGGGGCGAGCGAGCACCGGCCGTCGAAGGGCAGCAGCCGCGGCTCGCAGCGGACGTCACGACGGCCGCTCAACTACGGCAATCACGCGGACGTGTCTGGCGCTACCCACCGGGGACGCGGGGGCGGCGGCATGCCGACAAGGCGCAGGAAGAAGTGTTCGTCGTCATCGCGGGGGAGTTGACGATGCTGCTGGGCGACCCGCCCGACCGAGTCGACGTGGGACCGCAGAGCGTCGTTGCCGTCGAGCCCGGCACGCCTCTGCAGGTTCGGAACGAGAGCAGCGAGGAGCTGGTGCTCTACATCTACGGCGCCCCGCCCGAGCAGGAGGGCGCCGACTTCTTCGACGACCCGGGCGAACTGAGTTAGTGGCTCTGAGCCACTAACTCGCCTGCACGCTCGAACACCAGCTCGCCGTCCTTCGCGTCGACGCGTACGGTGTCGCCGTCGCCGAACTCGCCTTCGAGCAGCCGCAGTGCGAGCGGGTTCTCGACCAGGCGCTGCAAGGCACGCTTGAGCGGCCGGGCGCCGTACGTCGGATCCCAGCCGGCGTCCGCGAGCACCTGCTTGGCGTCCTCGGTCAGATCCAGCTCGAGCCCGCGATCGGCGAGACGCGTGCGAAGCCGTGCGAGCTGCAGCTCCACGATCTCGGCCAGCTGCTCCCTCGTCAGCGGCCGGAACTCCACGACCTCGTCGATCCTGTTCAGGAACTCCGGGCGGAAGACGTCTCGTAGCTGGTCGGCCGAGCGGATGTTCGACGTCATGATCAGGACGGTGTTCCGGAAGTCGACCGTGCGGCCCTGGCCGTCGGTGAGCCGGCCGTCGTCGAGGATCTGCAACAGCACGTCGAAGACCTCGTTGTGGGCCTTCTCGATCTCGTCGAGGAGGATCACCGAGTAGGGTCGCCGGCGCACGGCCTCCGTCAGCTGGCCTCCCTCCTCGTAGCCGACGTAGCCGGGCGGCGCGCCGATGAGGCGCGCGACCGTGTGGCGCTCCTGATACTCCGACATGTCGAGCCGGACCATCGCGCGGTCGTCGTCGAACATGAACTCGGCGAGCGCACGGGCGAGCTCAGTCTTTCCGACCCCGGTTGGCCCGAGGAAGATGAACGAGCCGATCGGGCGATTCGGGTCCTGCAGGCCCGTGCGCGCGCGTCGCAAGGCGTTCGCGACGGCCTCGACCGCCTCGTCCTGGCCGACGACCCGCTGGTGCAGACGCTCTTCCATGTGGATGAGCTTCTCCGTCTCGCCCTCGAGCAGCCGGTCGACGGGGATGCCCGTCCATCGTGCGACCACCGCGGCGACGTCGTCCTCGTCGACCTCCTCTTTGACCATCGCGTTCGCCGGCTGCGCTCCGTCTCGCTCCGCGAGCTCGCGCTCGAGCGTCGGAAGCTCACCGTGTCGGATCTCGGCCGCTCGGTTGAAATCACCGGCGCGTTCGGCGCGCTCGAACTCCATGCGCAGCTCGTCGATGCGCTGCGTGATCTCCTTGACGCGGTCGAGCGCCTCCTTCTCCTTCGACCAGCGTGCCTGCAGCTCGGCACGGCGCTCCTTCGCCTCGGCCAGTTCGCGCTCGACCGGCTCCCGCACGTCCGTCGACTCCTTCGCCATGGCGGCGAGCTCGATCTCGAGCTGACGCACGCGCCGGTCTGCCTCGTCGAGCTCGACCGGGCTCGAGTCGATCTCCATCCGAAGTCGAGACGCCGCCTCGTCCACGAGGTCGATTGCCTTGTCGGGCAGGAACCGGTCCGTGATGTAGCGGTCGGAGAGCACGGCGGCCGCGACGAGCGCGGCATCGCGGATGCGGACGCCGTGGTGCGCCTCGTAGCGCTCCTTCAAGCCGCGGAGGATCGCGATCGTGTCCGCGACGGACGGCTCGCCGACGAAGATCGGCTGGAAGCGCCGCTCGAGTGCGGCGTCCTTCTCGATCTGTTTGCGGTACTCGTCCAGCGTGGTCGCGCCGACAGCGCGCAGCTCGCCGCGCGCAAGCATCGGCTTGAGCAGGTTGCCCGCGCTGACGGCGCCCTCGGCTGCACCGGCACCCACGATCGTGTGGAGCTCGTCGATGAAGAGGATGATTCGGCCCTCGGCCGCCTGGATCTCCGTCAGCACGGCCTTGAGCCGCTCCTCGAACTCGCCGCGATACTTCGAGCCGGCGAGGAGCGCGCCGATGTCGAGCGCCCAGACTCGCTTGCCCTTCAACCCTTCGGGGACGTCGCCCGCGACGATGCGCTGCGCGAGCCCTTCCGCAATGGCAGTCTTGCCGACGCCGGGATCGCCGATCAGCACGGGGTTGTTCTTCGTGCGCCGTGACAGGACCTGGATCACGCGGCGGATCTCCTCGTCTCGGCCGATGACCGGATCGAGCTTGCCCTGCTCGGCCAGCGCGGTCAGATCGCGGCCGAACTTCTCCAACGCCTGGTAGGTCTCCTCGGGATCCTGCGAGGTGACGCGCTGTCCGCCCCGGACCGCCTTGATCCGCGCTTCGAGCTGGTCGCGCGGCACGACGTCGAGGGCGAGCAGGAGATGCTCGGTCGAGATGTAGTCGTCTTCCATCCGCTTCGCCTCGTCCGCGGCCTCGTCGAGCACGCGCGAGAATGCGGCGGAGACGTTGGGCTGTTGCTGCGTGCCCTGAACCGCCGGCTTGCCACGGAGAGTCGCCTCGGCCTGGCTCCGCAACCCGGCCGCATCGGGTACCAGCTGCTGCGGCAGCTCCTGGTCGAGCAGCGCGAGCAGCAGGTGCTCGGGATACAGCTCAGGGTTGCCCATCCGCCGCGCAAGCTCCTGCGCAGCCGCGACGGCCTCCTGGCTCTTGAGTGTCAGCTTGTTGAAGTCCATCAGTGGTTCCTCGGAATCAAGTCGATCGGGGGCTTCCACGGGATGAGCTCGCGGCGGTACTGGCGGTGCACGTCGCTGATCGCCGCGCGCATCTCGCGCTCCATGCGGGTCAGGCGCCGCCGCATCCGCTCTACCTGATCCTGCAACTCGAGCACCTGCTCGACGCCCGCGAGGTTCAACCCGAGCTCGTTCGTCAGCTGCTGGATCAGCCGAAGCCGGTCCAGGTCTGCATCGGAGTACAGCCTCGTGTTCCCCGCCGTGCGCTTCGGTCGGATCAGTCCCTTGCTCTCGTAGATACGGAGCGTTTGCGGGTGCATGCCGACGAGCTCGGCCGCCACGGAGATCATGTAGCGCGGACGATCGTCCATCAGCGCTCACCGTCCTTCAGCCGCCGCAGCTCCTCGAGCTTGCGGCGCATGATCACGAACGTGACGAGCACGCCGACCGTGCCGACGCTGACCAGGATGATGGCAGCGAGCTTCACTGGAAGAGCGCCTCCCGCGGATCCTCGCGCGAGACCTTGCTCAGCTCCTCGAGCGCCTCGCGCTCCTTCTTCGTCAGCTTCTTCGGGACCGTGAGCCTCAGCCGAGCGATCAGGTCACCTTTTCCGCTCCGGTCGAGCTTCGGCGCGCCGTGGCCGCGGATGCGCAGCTGCCGGCCGTCCTGCGTTCCCGGCGGCACCTTCAGCGAGACGCGGTCGCCGTACGGCGTCGGCACCTCGACGGTCGCGCCGAGCGCGGCCTCCGAGTACGTCACCGGAACGTCGATGACGAGGTTGGCGCCCTTCCGCTCGAAGAGTCGGGAGGGCTGCACCCGCGTGATGACGAAGAGGTCGCCGGCAGGCCCGCCGGCCTCGCCGATCTCGCCCTTGCCCTTGAGCCGGATGCGGGTGCCGTCCTTGACGCCGGCGGGAATCTTCACGGTGTACCGGCGCGTGCGCTGCTCGCGCCCGGTGCCCTTGCACTTGTGGCACGGCTTCTCGATGACGGTGCCGTTGCCACGGCAGCGCGGGCACGGCTGCGAGAGCGAGAACAGGCCCTGGCTCTCGGAGACAACGCCTCGTCCGTGGCATTCGGGACAGATCACCGGCGACGTCCCCGGCTCCGCTCCCGTCCCGCCGCACTCACGGCACGCGGTCGTGACCTCGACCGGGATCTTCGTCTCGAGCCCGCGGAGCGAGTCCTCGAAGGAGAGGTTCACGACGGCCTCGATGTCGGCGCCGCGTTCGGGCGTCGGCCGCCGCACACGTGTGCCGCCGCGGTTGAACAGCCCGCCGAACAGGTCGCCCAGATCGCCGAGGTCGTTGATGTTGAAGTTGCCGCCGAAGTTGAAATCGCTCGGATCGGGGCCACGTCTGCCGTTCGTCGACCCGAAGCGGTCGTACTGCTTGCGCTTCTCCTCGTCGGAGAGCACGTCGTAGGCGTTCTGGACCTCCTTGAACTTCTCCTCGGCCGCGGTGTCGCCCGGATTACGGTCCGGGTGATACTGGCCGGCGAGCTTGCGGTAGGCCTTCTTGATCTCGTCGGCCGACGCGCCCTTCTTCACGCCGAGCGTGTCGTAGAGCGTCGCCACTTACTCCTCCTCGACGTGAGGCTCGAGCGCCGCCGCCACGACGACACGGGCGGGCCGCAGCACCTTGTCGCCGAGCTTGTAGCCCTTCTGGACGACCTCGATGACCGAGCCCTCTTCTTGGTCGGACGGCTGCGAGAGCAGCGCTTCGTGCACGTGTGGATCGAACTTGCCGTCGGTGTCGATCTCGGCGAGCCCTTCCTTCGCGAGCAGGTCGGCAAGCGAGCGGTGGACGAGGCGAACCCCGTCCTCGAGCTTTGCCTCCTGGTGCTCGGACGCAGCCTCGAGCGCGCGGCCGAGGTCGTCCAGCACCGGGATCAGCTCTTTCACAAGCCGCTCGTTGGCACGATCGGTCAACGCCGCGGTCTCGCGGGCGTTGCGCTTGCGGTAGTTGTCGAACTCCGCCGCGAGCCGCTGCAGCCGGTCGAAGAGCTGGTCGCGCTCAGCCCGGAGCGCGTCGATGTCGACCTTGGCGTCCGAGCTGGGGGAACCTCCCGGTTCCCCCAGACCCCCTGCACCGGTCCGCTCCGCAGACAGGCGCTTCACGCCGCCCTCCACGGGTCCGCTATCGCGGACGGGCGGCTCTGCCGGCCTTTCCACGTGACGCTTCGATGCGTCGGTCAAGGCTTCGCCGCCTCCTCTTCATCGATGACTTCGTAGTCGCCCTCTTCGACGACTTCCTCATCGGAGCTGTCCGTGCCGCCGCCGTTGGCGGCGCCGGTCGACGCCGTCTGCGCCTGCTGGGCTGACGCGTACACCGCCTCAGCGAGCTTGTGCGACGCCTCCTGGAGCGCCTCGGTCTTCGCGCGAATCTCGCCGACGTCGTCGCCCTCGAGCGCCTGCTTCAGCTCCATGATCCGGCCCTCGATCGTCGAGGCGTCCGACTCGTCGAGCGCCGAGCGGTGGTCCTTCAGCGAACGCTCGGTCTGGTAGGCGAGCTGCTCGGCCTGGTTCTTCGTGTCCGCCACCTCGCGCAGCCGGCGCGCCTCGTCGGCGTGCGACTCCGCGTCGCGGATCATCTGCTGAACCTCCTCTTCCTTGAGGCCCGAGCCGCCCTCGATCCGCACTTGCTGCTGGTTGCCGGTGCCGAGATCGCGCGCCGACACGTTGATGATCCCGTTCGCGTCGATGTCGAAGGAGACCTCGATCTGCGGCATGCCTCGCGGCGCCGGCGGGATGCCGACGAGCTGGAACTTGCCGAGCGTCTTGTTGAACGCGGCCATTTCCGACTCGCCCTGGAGGACGTGGACCTCGACGGAGGGCTGGTTGTCCTCCGCCGTCGAGAACGTCTCCGACTTCTTCGTCGGGATGGTCGTGTTCCGCTCGATCAGGCGTGTGAAGACGCCGCCCTTCGTCTCGATCCCCAGCGAAAGGGGCGTGACGTCGAGCAACAGGACGTCCTTGACCTCGCCCTTCAGCACGCCGCCCTGGATCGCGGCGCCGACGGCGACTACCTCGTCCGGGTTGACGCCCTTGTGCGGGTCCTTCCCGATCAGCTCCTTGACCTTGTCGACGACGGCCGGCATGCGGGTCATCCCGCCGACCAGCACGACGTGGTCGATCTTCGACTTGTCGATCCCCGCGTCTTTGAGGCACTGCTCCGTCGGACCAACGGTCCGCGCAAGCAGCTCGGCAGTCAGCTCGTTGAGCTTCGCCCGCGTGAGCTGGAGGTCGAGATGCTTGGGCCCGTCCTGCGTCGCCGTGATGAACGGCAGGTTGATCTGCGTCGTCATCGTCGACGACAGCTCGATCTTCGCCTTCTCTGCCGCCTCGTAGAGGCGCTGCAGAGCCATCCGATCCTGCGAGAGGTCGATGCCCTGGTCGCGCTTGAACTCGCCGACCATCCAGTCGACGATCGCCTTGTCGAAGTTGTCGCCGCCGAGGTGGTTGTCACCGTTCGTGGCCTTCACCTCGAAGACGCCTTCGCCGAGGTCGAGGATCGACACGTCGAACGTGCCACCGCCGAGGTCGAAGACGAGGATCGTCTGGTCCGAGCCTTCCTTGTCGAGGCCGTAGGCCAATGCGGCAGCGGTCGGCTCGTTGATGATGCGGAGGACGTTGAGGCCGGCGATCTTGCCGGCGTCCTTCGTCGCCTCTCGCTGCGCGTTGTTGAAGTACGCGGGAACCGTGATGACCGCCTCGGTCACCGGCTCGCCCAGGTACGCCTCGGCGTCCGCCTTCAGCTTCTGCAAGATGATCGCGCTGATCTCCGGCGGCGCGTACTCCTTGCCGCCGGCCTTCACGCGCGCATCGCCGTTCGGGCCCTTGACGACTTCGTACGGGACGATGGTCATCTCCTCCGAGACCTCGTCCCACTTGCGGCCCATGAACCGCTTGATCGAGAACACGGTGTTCTCGGGGTTGGTCACCTGCTGGCGCCGCGCGGGGGCGCCGACGAGTCGCTGGCCGTCCTTCGTGAACGCGACGACGGAGGGAGTGGTGCGCCCGCCCTCCGCGTTCGGAATAACGGTCGGCTCGCCACCCTCGAGCACGGCCATACAGCTGTTGGTCGTGCCGAGGTCGATACCGATTGTCTTTGCCATTCTGGATTAGCCTCCGGGGGGTTGGATACTGAGAAAATCTAAGCCTGATCGTATCAACCACGCCTGGGCTCCGCCAGGGCTACGTCCTGCGCACGAGCCGGGCCAGAGCGGCGGCGGCCGCGGGTTCCGCCAGCACGATCCCCGCCATGATCGCCGCGCAACCGCCCCAGCCGAGCGCTCCGAGACGGTCGCCCGCGAGCGTGTAACCGAAGAACGCAGCCCAGACCGGCTCCATCGAAAACGCGAGCGCGGTGCGAGTGGCAGACGTCCGGCGCTGGGCCCAGGCCTGTACGAGGAACCCGAGCGCGCTCGCGAAGACGCCGGTAACGAGGAGCGCGCCCCAGACCGTCCAGCCGTGCGGAACCTGCAGGTCTCCGAGGACGACGGCCACGACCAGCAAGCCGGCGAAGGCGGCCGCCATCTCCACGAACGTGAACGCCAGCGGATCGAACCGGGGGGCGTAGCGCTCGAGAAGCACGATCTGCAGCGAGTAGACCGCGGCTGCGGCGAGCACGAGGAGATCCCCGGCGACTGAGCCGCCGTGGATGCCGGAGAGCATCGCCAGGCCGGCCGTCGCGAGGACGACTCCTCCCCACGCCGCCAGTCCGATCCGAGCTCGAAACAGCACCAGGGCGAGCAAGGGCGTGAGCACGACGTACATGCCGGTGATGAAGCCGGTGCTCGAGACGGTTGTCCGCTCCAGTCCGGCCGTCTGCAGCGCGTAACCGGCCGCGAGCAGAAGACCGAGCAACGCTCCACCGGCGGCTCCCTCCTTGTCCAGGCCGCGTGCGCGGGGCCAGGAGGGAACGGCTAGAACGAGGGTCGCGATGGCGAATCGGACGGCCAGAAAGGCGAACAGCGGGTAGAGCGCGACTGCGTCCTTGACCTGCACGAAGGTCACGCCCCACACGGCGGTCACTGCAACGAGCGCGACGAGGGCCGGCATCGCGCGATTGTCTCCTGGTTTCCCGGCGAAGATCGTGGGCTAAGCTCAAGCCGTGGAGCCGCTACGCGATTCCTGGGGCCGCGAGATCAGGTCCGTGCGGGTGTCGGTGACCGACAAGTGCAACTTCCGCTGCACGTACTGCATGCCCGCGGAAGGGCTCGAGTGGCTGCGCCGCGACGAGATCCTGACCTTCGAGGAGATCGCACGAGTCGTCGACGTCCTCGCGCGACTCGGCGTCGAGGAGGTGCGGTTGACCGGCGGCGAACCGCTCGTGCGGCGCGACCTGCCGGTGCTCGTCGGCTTGCTGGCGGAGATCGAAGGCGTGCGCGACCTCTCGCTGACGACGAACGGGGTCCTGCTCGACCGGCTGGCAGGCCCGCTCGTGTCGGCCGGACTGCGGCGCATCAACGTGTCGCTCGACTCTCTCAACCACGTTCGTTTTGCCGAGATCACCCGCAGGGATGCGCTCGACGCGGTTCTGCGCGGGCTCGAGGAGGCCGAGCGCTATCCGGAGCTGAGCCCCATCAAGGTGAACTGCGTCGCCGTCAAGGGGTTCACGGAGACGGAGGTCCCCGCGCTTGCCGACCTGGCCCGGCGCAAGCCGTACGTCGTGCGGTTCATCGAGTTCATGCCGCTCGACGCCGATGAAGCATGGCGCGAGGACGACGTGCTCACCGGCGCCGAGATCCGCGTACTCGTCGAGAAACGCCACGGACCGCTCGTCGAGCTGCCGGCTAAGCCGTCGTCGACTGCGCGTCGCTTTCGCTTCGCCGACGGCGTCGGCGAGCTTGGCTTCGTCAATCCCGTCTCGGAGCCCTTCTGCTCCAGCTGCGACCGGATTCGCCTCACGGCGGACGGCCAGCTACGCACCTGTCTTTTCTCACGACGTGAGTGGGATCTGAAGACTCCGTTGCGCGACGGCGCGAGCGACGACGAGCTGATTCGCCTCATCCGTTTCGCCGTTCAACACAAGGAGCTGAAGCACCGGATTAGCGATCCGGGCTTTGTACGCGCGTCGCGATCAATGTCGCAAATAGGCGGATAAGCCCGCCTTACGGGGATCCCGAGCAACCACCCCGGCGTTTAGAATTCGAAGATCATGGCCGCCGCCATCGCCGCTGGAAGACGGTTAATGCCGCGTGGTTACGCGGATTTCGCCTACCAGCTGCTGATCTGGTTCGGGTTCCTCGCGGCCTACCAGCTCGCGAGAGGGCTGGCCGATCGCGATCCCACGCGCGCGTTCGCGAACGGCTGGCGCGTCATCGACGTCGAGCAGCGCCTCGCCGGTCTCGGCGAACTGACCCTGCAGGGGTGGACGCAGTCGTCGAAGGTGCTGGAGACGCTCGTCTCGTGGACGTACTGGAACTCCGAATTCACGGTGATCGGGCTCGCGCTGCTCTGGGTGAACTTCCGGCGCAACGAGCGGTTCACGCGCTTCCGCAACACGATCCTGCTCGCGAACGTGCTCGGCCTGGTCGGCTACGTGTTGCTTCCAACGGCGCCGCCGCGGTTCTTCACCTCGATCGGTTTCAGCGACACGCTCGATCAGATGGGCGGCCTCAATCACGGCAGCGGCCTGGTGGAGCTCGCATCCAATCCGTACGCGGCCATGCCGAGCCTGCATGCGGCGGACGCCCTGATCGTTGGCGTGATCCTCGCCTCCGCCGTCCGGCGGCCGATCTGGAAGGTGGTCTGGCTGCTGTGGCCGGCATGGGTCTGGTTCGCCGTGATGGCGACGGGGAATCACTTCTGGCTCGACGTCCTCGCCGGCATCGTGCTGGCGCTGTTCACCCTCTTGATCACGTACCGCCGCGCCGTCAAGAGCTTCATCGCACGCCTGCTATAGTCTGCTCATAGCAAAAATGCGATGGGCGTGGACATGAGAGAAACCGCGGTTCTGGAGCGGGTCAAGCACGGCTACACGACGGGAGCGCGAACCCTCGCGAGCCGCTCGATCGGCAGCCTTGCCCGTACCCGCATCACGCCCAACGCGCTGACGACCGCAGGCGTCACGCTGTGCCTCGGCGCAGCGGTCCTCGCGTACTTCGAGTACCGGGACGAGCTGCTCTTCTACTGGCTGGCGGCGATCGTGTTCGTCGTCGGATCGATCCTCGACATCCTCGACGGCGCACTCGCCCGTGCCGGCGGCAAGACGACACCGTTCGGATCCTTCCTCGACTCGACGACCGACCGGGTTGGCGAGGGCGCGATGCTCGGTGCGATCGCGCTGATCTTCTCGCGGCACGGCAACGAGGTCGCGCTGGCCGCGACGATCGCGGCAATCGCGGGCTCGTTCCTCGTGAGCTACACCCGCGCGAAGGCGGAGGGGCTCGGCCTGCGCGGCGACGTCGGACTCGGCTCACGCGCCGAGCGGGTGGTCGTGATCACGGCGGGCCTCGTGCTCGCTCCCTGGGGCGTGCTGCAGTGGGCCATCTACCTTCTGACGGCGACAGCCTGGCTCACTGTCGTCCAACGTATCCTGCACGTCCGGCGCCAGCTCCGCGAGCGTGCCTGAATCGCATTTTTGCTATTTTCGTGGCATAGCACGTCTGCGATGATCGAGGAGGCTCGATGACGGCTGAGAACGGAAAGCAGAATGGCAGCACGACGCTGGACAACCGTGTCCGAGTCGCGCTCGTCGGCGTGGGGAACTGCGCCAACTCCCTGCTACAGGGCGCGGAGTACTACAGAGACGCCCCGGACGACCAGTTCGTACCGGGTCTGATGCACGTGAACCTCGGCGGCTACCACATTCGCGACATCGAGTTCACGGCGGCCTTCGACATCACGACCGACAAGGTGGGCAAGGACCTGGCAGACGCGATCTGGGCGCATCCGAACGACACGATCAAGTTCGCCGACGTGCCGACAACCGGTGTAAAGGTCTCGCGCGGCATGACCCACGACGGGCTCGGGAAGTACATCTCCCAGGTCGTGACGAAGGCGCCCGGCGAAACGGCAGACGTCGTCGGGATCCTCCGTGACACCAAGACGGACGTCGTCGTCAACTACCTCCCGGTCGGCTCCGAGGCAGCGACCAAGTGGTACACCGAGCAGGTGCTCGAAGCCGGTTGCGCGATGGTCAACTGCATGCCGGTCTTCATCTCGCGCGAGGCGTACTGGCAACGCCGCTTCGAGGAGAAAGGCCTGCCCATCATCGGCGACGACATCAAGTCACAGGTCGGCGCCACGATCACGCACCGCGTGCTCACGTCGCTCTTCCGCGAGCGCGGTGTTCGACTCGACAGGACGATGCAGCTGAACGTCGGCGGCAACTCCGACTTCCTCAACATGCTCGAGCGAGAGCGGCTGGAGTCGAAGAAGATCTCGAAGACCAACGCAGTCACCTCGATGCTCGACTACGACCTCGGGCAGACGAACGTCCACGTCGGCCCCTCGGACTACGTGCCGTGGCTGACCGATCGCAAGTGGGCGTACATCCGCATGGAGGGCTCGTCGTTCGGTGACGTCCCGCTCAACGTCGAGCTCAAGCTCGAGGTGTGGGACTCGCCGAACTCCGCGGGGATCGTCATCGACGCCGTACGGCTCGCGAAGCTCGCACTGAACAACGGGGTCGCTGGCGCACTCGAGGGCCCGAGCTCGTACCTCATGAAGTCGCCTCCGAAGCAGGTGCCGGACGACGAGGCGTTCGAAGCGACCGAGAAGTTCATTCGTGACAATGCTCGTCGCGAGGCGAAGGAGCGCGTGACCGAAAAGGTGTAGGCGTGTCGCTCCGGCGCACACCGCCTTCGTGGCCGGCTCGACAGCGATCGCGGGGATCGCATGCCCAGAACAGTCCCTTGCCCGCCCGTGGGGTGTGCTCGGCAACCGCGAGATCCCGGTCCACACCGAACTGCTGGGGTCAGACCCCAAGGGGTCTGACCCCGACGGGTCCTGACCCCAGCCGTTCCGACGGGAAGGGTCTGACCCCGAAGGGGTCTGACCCCAGCCTTCCGACGTACGGCAGGGCCCGCACTACACTCGGAAGACAGATGGGCCTTCGAATCTGCCTCGTCACGCCCTTCGCCTGGTCTCAGCCCCACGACGTGAACGAGCACGT
>JBKPEC010000098.1:0-9246 GCA_046728195.1 Actinomycetota bacterium | reverse complement strand
GACAAGCCGGCAGAACGGCCTGCCGGCAGTCGGCTACGGCGCCTGGAGCCCGGTCTACAGCTCCGCGAATCCCGCATATGCCGGCGGCCCGATCAGGCTCGGGAGCACGGTCTCCGACGTGATCTCGGCCGGAGCCCAGTCGTCGCCCGCCCATCGCCTCATGCCCGCGTTCACCTTCAGCGGCGACCAGACGATCGACGGGACGAGCGCCGAGCTCTTCCGTGTCTACGTCTTCACCGACCGTCAGTGCCTCAACCGCGTGTACACGGGCGCAGTCGTCGGCGGTCCGGCGTATGCACCCCGCCCTTACGGGCCTCTTGCCCTGCCAACGCTCGCCGGTCAGCTTCCGTCTGCGCGCGCTTCGTACCTGCGCGACGGCCCCGAGCCCGAGGGCCGCGCCTTCGACGGACAGAAGGTCTTGACGACCGAGTCCGAGCCGTCGGCCACACCGACGACGTCGCTGCCGTCCGACTCGGATACCAGCTCCGGCGGTACGACCTCGCCGAGCGGCCCGCAGCAGATCACCATCACCGGCAACCTCGGCGCGCCGGTCGACCTGTGGGACACGGACTGGCCGTCGAGCGGCTTCTACTGGACGGTGGTCGCCGTGCAGGCCTTCTCGCCGGGAGCTCTGACCAGCAGCACCGGGACTGCGACCGCGATCGGAGCGACGAGCATCTCCGCCGTCAGCACCGGCTATGCCGCAGGCGACACGGTCACGATCGGAAACACCTCGAACCAGGAGACGGCGACCGTCATCAGCGCGAACGGCACGACGCTCACCCTCGCCTCGGCGCTCAAGTTCGCCCACGGGGTCGGCGAACCGATCGTCCGCACGGGTGGAAGCCTTCAGTACCGCGATCTCGAGCTGCCGCAGGACGTCTGCGCGGCGCCGTACAACCGCGTAGCGCGGTTCGGAAAGAACAGCGAGCCCACCCTAACGACAGCGGGCGAGCTGTTCGCCTCGGGCCTCTCGCCCAGTGGGCGCCTGACCGCAGGGATGAACAGCGGGGCCTTCTACGGCCCGCCGCTGGTCGCGTGGACGCCGGCCCTAGGGGCCTCGGTGTACGAGGTGCAGTGGAGCAAGAAGCGCTATCCGTTCACGCCTCAGCCGGACCCGCAGAACGGGAACGCGCTCGGAAAGCTGACGCTCGGCACCTCGACGATCCTCCCGCTCGGCCCAGGTGCCTGGTACTACCGCGTACGCGGCTTCAACTACACGCTGCCGACCGGCGCGCAGCAAATGTCCTGGTCGGATCCGGCCCGGATCGTCGTCGCGAAGCCGCGGTTCAAGATCGTCGGCGGCAAGTAAACGCTCGCGAGAAACGACGTTGCGAAGGCTAGGGTCAGGCCTAAGGGGTCTGACCCCGCAGGGGTCTGACCCCAGCAGTTGGCGGTTAGACCGCTGCCATTACTGGATCGCTCTGAGGAACCTGCGCCCAAGCCGCTCCACCGGCTTCGGTAGGAGCTTGCGCTGCTTCTTGAAGGCGGACGAGCCGAGCCAGAACGCCGTCTTCACGCCGAGCACGTAACGACTGCGCGCGCGGTCGGCGAACGAGTTTCGTCGCACCTTGCGCGCCACCGTAGTCGACCCGACGACGAACCTGACGTCCTTGAAGCGCCTCGAGCGATAGATCGCGTGGCCCACCACCTTCCGCGGACCGGTGGTCCAGGTCGTGTCGTGAAAGGCGACCCAACCGCCGTCGACCACCTTCGGCACCCACTTCTCGAAATCCTCGAGCACGAGATCGTACTCGTGCGAGCCGTCGACGAACAGCAGCTCGATCGGCTCGTCGAAGTGATCCGCAGCCTGCTGCGACAATGACGGGATCGGCCGGACGAGGTCCGCGAGGCCGGCCCGCTCGACATTCGTCTTGAAGTCGCCGAAGCGGTAGTCGGCGTGAGGGTCGACCGCGTAGACGGTCAGCCCCGCACCGACGCGCGAGCCGAGCCCCAGGCAGATCGTCGACTTACCCTTCCACGATCCGATCTCGACGATCACGCCTCTTCCGGTACACGCGCGCGCGAGATCGTAGAGCGCTTCACCCTCTTCGTCGGTGAGCCAGCCGGGAACGTCCGCGATCAGCGGCTTGACACGCGTATCGAACTCGCTCATTCCGCCGCCGCGCGTACGGCTTCTTCGTAGACCCGGTCGCGCTCGAAACGGTCGAGCTGCTCGGACAGGAGATCCGCGGGAGGCGGAGGATCGCCCGGCGGAAATGGGGCCTGCTCGCCATCGAGATCCACCGCAACGAGATGGTCGGACTCCTCGTGCTCCAGTGCAACGGGATGGTCGAGACGCGAGCGCAGCCACCCGGCGAGAAGCGCCGCCTGCGCGGCCGTTCCGGTCACGCGGATCTTCTTCACGTCCGCGATGCCCGGCCAGAGCGAGGCGAGTTGCCGGCGCCAGCGGCTCGTGCGCGCCCAGGCGATGTCGGAGACGACGACGCGCTCGAAGAACTCCGCGAGCCTGGCGTAGGAGCTGCGGAGATCCGGCCACTCGGTGCTGTCGACGATCACCCTGTCGACGACGCCGAGCATGCTCTCGAAGGAAGCCCCGTCGAAATCCGGAACGCCGCGCCACCGCAGGAAGACCGGGAGGTCCGGGAGGAACAGCGGCTGCACGACGCTCGCCGGAGCGAAGGCCCGATTTCCCTTGAGCCGGATGCGGATCGTCTCCGTGCAGATCGCCCGGCCCTCGCCGACAGGAAAGACGTCGACCTCGACCTCGGCCTCGAGCCCGTTCTCACCGGCCTCGGGTTCCGGCACGAGGACGATCGTTCGCGAGGGATGACGCTCTGCGAGGCCAGCGAGTACGTCCTCGGCGGCCTCCACCCACTCCGACGGAACCCAGGCGGTGTGCGTCATCACGCTCGTCCGCTGATAGGGCACGTCGGAACCCGGCGCCATCCGGAGGGTGGCAACCTCGCGCTCGATCTCGCGAACCGAGGCCAGCGCCTCAGCCGATCTCATCGCCGGCGCCACGACCGGCCGTCCCGCTCCATCAGCCCGTCCGCCAACGTCGGACCCCAGGTTCCCGCGGGGTAGTTCGGGAAGGCCGGACGGTCGCGGGCCCAGGCCGCCACGATCGCATCGACGAGCCCCCATTGCTCCTCGACCTCGTCGATGCGGGTGAACAGGGTCGCGTCTCCGAGCATCGCGTCAAGGATCAGCCGCTCATACGCCTCGGGCAGACCCATGCGAAACGCGCCGCCGTACAGGAAGTCCATGTGCACGGTGCGGATCGTCATCCCCTGGCCCGGAACCTTGACGCCGATGGCGAGCGAGACGCCCTCGTCGGGCTGCACGTGGACGAGCAGCACATCGGGACGCAGCGGTTCCGCCGAGAGCTCTTCGAAGGGAGGATGCGGAGCGCGCTTGAACTCGATTGCAATCGTCGTCTCGCGCCGCGCAAGCCGTTTGCCCGTGCGGACGTAGAAGGGCGTGTCCGCCCAGCGCCAGTTGTCGACGTAGAGCTTCGCGGCGACGTACGTCTCCGTCATCGATTGCGGATCGACGCCGGGCTCCTCGCGGTACGCCGGCACCTCCTCCCCCTCGATGTAGCCGCGCCCGTACTGGCCGCGCACGACGGACTTCGGTCCAGGGGTGTGCATGGCCCTCAAGACCTTCACCTTCTCGTTCCGGACCGAGTCGGCCGTGAAGTCGATCGGCGGCTCCATCGCGGTGATCGCGACGAGCTGCAGAAGATGGTTCTGGAAGATGTCGCGAATCGCTCCGGCCCTCTCGTAGTAATCGGCTCGCGCCTCGATGCCGAGCGTCTCGGCGACAGTGATCTGGATGTGATCGACGAACTGGCGATTCCAGATCGGTTCGAAGATCCCGTTGGCGAACCGCAGAGCTAACGTGTTCTGGACGGTCTCCTTGCCCAGGTAGTGATCGATACGGAAGACCTCGTTCTCGTCGAAGTACTTCTCGATCACCTGCTGGAGCTCGCGGGCAGACGAGAGGTCGTGGCCGAACGGCTTCTCGATGATCAGCCTGGTCCAGCCCTCCGTGGAGCGGCGCTTGCCGAGTGCTTCGACGACGACGGGGAAGACGGCCGGAGGCGTCGCGAGATAGTAGACACGGTTCCCACGTGTGCCGCGTTCCCGGTCGAGCTCGGTGAGCGCGCGGGCGAGATCGTCCTCTCCCTGCTCGTCAGCGAAGTCGAGCGCCACGTAGCGCATGCCGTTTGCGAGCAACTCCCAGACGTCGTCGCGAAACGGGTCCCGTGAGTTCTCCTGGACCGACGCCTTCATCCGGTCCTTGAACTCGTCGTCGGTCTCCTCCGAGCGCGCGGCGCCGACGACTGCGAAGTTCTGGGGCAGGAGCTGGCGGAACGCGAGTGAGTAGAGCGCCGGGAACAGCTTCCGTTTGGTCAGGTCGCCGGAGGCGCCGAAGATGACCATGATGCACGCGTCCGGCGCGCGCCGGAGCTCGAGGCCCTCGAGGAGCGGGTTTTCCTCAAGAGCCGGTGTCGTTACGGTCATCGCTCGCGCGTCATCGGGGATCCGAGCTCGCCTTCGCCCTCTCGGCCGCTCTGACGGCATGGCCGCCGAACTGGTTCCTCAGGGCGGCGGCCACCTTGGCCGAGAACTTGATCTCATCCCGGGAGGCGAAGCGTGCGAAGAGTGAGGCGGCGATCACGGGTGCGGGCACGTTCTCGTTCATCGCCTCGGTGATCGTCCATCGACCCTCACCCGAGTCCTCCACGTACGGGGCGATGTCCGCCAGCTTCGAGCCGTGCTCCTCGAACGCAGCGTGTAGGAGCTCGAGCAGCCAGGAGCGCACGACCGAGCCGTAGCGCCAGATGCCCGAGATCTCGAGAGCGTCGAGGTCGTACTCGGAGTTCTCCATGATCTCGAATCCCTCCGCGTACGACTGCATGAGGCCGTACTCGATCCCGTTGTGGATCATCTTCACGAAGTGCCCGGCACCCGACGGTCCGACGTGCGCGTAGCCGTCGTCCGGCGCAAGCCCTTCGAAGATCGGCTCCAGGCGCTGGACCGGCCCGTCGTCGCCGCCCACCATCAGGCAGAAGCCGACCTCGAGCCCCCAGACCCCGCCTGACACGCCCACGTCCACGAAGTGGATGCCATGCTGCCGCGCTTCCGCGTACCGGCGCTTCGAGTCGTGGAAGTTCGAGTTCCCGCCGTCCACGATCGTGTCGCCCTCGTCGGCGAGCCCGAGCAGCCCGTGGAACGTCGACTCGGTGATCTCACCGGCCGGGATCATCAGCCAGAAGGCGCGCGGCCGCTGGAGCTGCTCCTTCAGCTCCTCCAGCGAACCGGCCGTCCGTTCTGCGACTTTCGGATCGTAGGACCGCACGTCGTGGCCGTGCTCGCGCAGGCGCTCCGTCAAGACGTGGCCCATCCGCCCGAGCCCGATCATCCCGAGTTGCACGAGCCTCTCCTCCCTACGCGCGCACGAGCTCGCCGCGCTTCGACCTGATCCCGTCGAGCAGGTCCTCGAACGAATCGCTGAACTTCTGGACGCCCTCGCGCTCGAGGGTCTGGGTGACGTCGCAATAGTCGATTCCGGCTGCCGCCAGGTCCTCGAAGAGCTTGTGCGCCGCCTCGAGGTCCTGTGTGAGCGTGAGCGCCACCTGGCCGTGATCCTGGAATGCCAGGATCGTCTCCTCCGGCATCGTGTTCACCGTCTCGGGACCGATGAGCTCCTCGATGTACATCACGTCGCGATACTCGGGATTCTTGGTCGAGGTCGAAGCCCACAGACAGCGCTGCTTGGTCGCGCCCTTCGCCTCGAGCGCCTCCCAACGCGGGCCGGCGAAGGTTTCCAGATAGTTCTGGTAGGCGAGCTTCGCGTTGGCGATCCCGAGCTTGCCCTTCAGCTTCGTCGCCTTGCCGCCGATCCGATCGAGCCGGTTATCCGTCTCGGTGTCCACGCGCGAGACGAAGAAGCTCGCGACCGAGTGCACCGTCGACGGGTCGCCGCCGGTCTCGATGAGACGCTCGACGCCGCGGATGTACGCCTCCATCACCTCGCGATGCCGCTCGAGGGAGAAGATCAGCGTGACGTTGATGTTGCGGCCTGACGCGATCATCTCCTCGATCGGGCCCAGGCCGGGCTGCGTCGCCGGAATCTTCACGTAGAGATTCGGCCGCTCGAGCCACTCGTGGAGCCGGCGGGCCTCGGCGATCGTGCCTTCACGGTCGTGGGCGAGGGTCGGGTCAACCTCCCACGAGACGTAGCCGTCGAGCCCCTTCGTCCTGTCCCAGACGCCCCGCAGCAGGTCGCACGCGTCCGCGATGTCGCGCGAGGAAAGCTGAAGGAAGATCTCCTTCGGGTCGTCCTCGCCGGCGTCGAGGATCTCCTTGAGCTGCTCGTCGTACAGGTTTCCCTCTGCGATCGCCTTCTGGAAGATCGTCGGATTGGAGGTGACGCCTACGACGGCATCCTCCTCCATCATCCGCGCGAGCTTGCCGGTCTGCAGCAGCTGACGCGAGAGAAAATCGATCCAGACGCTCTGGCCGAGCGCCGACAGCTTGTCCAGATTCGAGTCAGGCATTGGTCATCGCCCTTTCAAGGTCTTCGATTTGCTTGAGTCGTTTCACGTACCGCGCGCCGCCGTTGAAGCGGGCCGCGAGAAAGGTCGTGACGAGATCACGCGCAAGGGACGGACCGACCACTTCTGAGCCGAGACAAAGCACGTTCATGTCGTCATGCTCCACCCCTTGATGCGCCGAGTAGGCGTCGTGGCAGACAGCCGCGCGAATCCCGGGCAGCTTGCAGGCCGCAACCGAGGCGCCGACGCCTGAGCCGCAAACGAACACACCGCGTTCGGCGTCGCCGCGCTGAATCGCATCTCCGATCTCCCGGGCCTTCACCGGGTAATCGATCCGCACTGCATCCGTGTCGGTGCCCAGATCAACCACGGAGTGCCCAGCGAGCACCTCCAGGACCGCGTCACGAAGGTGGACACCACGATGATCGAATGCAACTGCCACCTTCACCCCTGGACCGTACCCCACAGACGACAGAGCACGCCGCGTCCCTCCTACAATGGCGACGATGGACGCCGACCAACTCCGGGAGCTCGGACAGCAGTTCCGCGTCGACTCGATCCGGCCGGCGGCCGTCGCGAAGTCCGGACACCCCACCTCCGGGATGTCGGCCGCCGACCTGATGGCCGTCCTGATTGCAAACCACTTCCGTTACGACTACGACGACCCCAAGAATCCGACGAACGACCGCCTGATCTTCTCGAAGGGCCACGCATCAACCCTGTACTACGCGATTCTCCGGGCGGTCGGGGCGATCAGCGAGGAGGAGCTACTCACCTACAGGCAGTTCGGGAGCATGCTCGAGGGGCATCCGACGCCGCTGATCCCGTGGGTCGACGTGGCCACCGGCTCCCTCGGGCAGGGCCTGCCGATCGGCGTCGGCATGGGCCTCGCCGCGAAGTACCTCGACCGGCTGCCCACGAGGGTGTGGGTGTTGTGCGGCGACAGCGAGATGGCCGAGGGCTCGATGTGGGAGGCGTTCGAGCATGGGGCCCACTACGAGCTCGACAACCTGACGGCGATCATCGACGTCAACCGCCTGGGACAGCGTGGCGAGACGATGGTCGGCTGGAACGCCGGCGTGTATATCGAACGTGCACGCGCCTTTGGCTGGAACGCGATCGAGGTCGACGGTCACGAAGTCGAGGAGATCGATCGCGCCTACCGTGAGGCGGCTGAGGTCTCCGGCCGTCCGACCGTGATCGTCGCGCGAACGATCAAGGGCAAGGGCGTGAAGGCTGTCGAAGACAAGAACGGTTGGCACGGCAAGCCCCTCGACGATCCGGACTCGGCGATCGCCGAGCTGGGCGGCGTGCGGAACATCCATGTCGACGTGGCGAAGCCGGCACCGGCCGAACCGCATCGTTTCCCGAACGGTCCGCTCGAGCTTCCCAGCTACGAGCTCGGAGCCGAAGTGGCGACGCGCAAGGCCTACGGCGAGGCTCTGGCCGCGCTCGGCACGGCGCGGGGTGACGTGGTCGCGCTCGACGGCGAGGTCAGCAACTCGACATTCGCCGAGATCTTCAGGGATGCCCATCCGGAGCGCTACTTCGAGATGTACATCGCGGAGCAACAGCTGATCGCGGCCTCGGTTGGATTGCATGCGCGCGGCTGGAACGCATTCGCATCGACCTTCGCCGCCTTCTTCTCCCGTGCCTACGACTTCATCCGCATGGCCGCGATCAGCCGCGTGAACCTGCGGCTCGCCGGGTCGCACGCAGGCGTCTCCATCGGCGAGGACGGCCCTTCACAGATGGCGCTCGAGGACATTGCCGCGCTCCGCGCGATCCACTCCAGCGTCGTGCTTCATCCTTGCGACGCCAATCAGACTGCGAAGCTCGTCAGGGCGATGGCCGACACGAAGGGGATCGTCTTCCTGCGGACGCTGCGACCGAACACTCCTGTCATCTACGCAGCGGACGAGGAGTTCGAGGTCGGCGGCAGCCGAATGCTGCGCTCCTCGGATGAGGACGACGTCACGCTCGTCGGCACGGGCATTACCGTTCACGAAGCGCTGAAGGCGGCAGACGCACTCGAGGACGACGGGGTCTCCGTTCGAGTGATCGACGCCTACTCGATCAAGCCCATCGACGCCGACACGCTGCAGGCTGCGGCAGAAGCGACCGGCAAGATCGTCACGGTCGAGGACCATTTCCCGGAGGGCGGTCTCGGCGACGCGGTGCTGGCGGCGCTGGCCGAGAGAGACGAACACCCGCGTGTCATCAAGCTGGCGGTGAACGACATGCCTCGCTCAGGCAAGCCCGCAGAGCTCCTCAATGCCTACGGCATTGACGCCGAGCACATTGCCGAAGCAGCACGTCAGCTCGTCGGCTCGGAGGTCACGACCTCGTAAAGCCGACGCTGCCGCTCTCGGGCGGCGTGAAACGCATCTACCTTGTCGCGTCGCGGCTCGACGACCGGGCCGAGGGGCGCCGGCGCCGGAGTTGCTCCGAGGCGCTCGAGCGCGATCACGGCGGCCCCGCGGAGCGACGCCTCCTTGACGCCCGATGTCGTGACGGGTCTCCCGAGGGCGTCGGCCATGATCTGCACCCAGTCCGGATCGCCGAGCAGCGCGCCGCCGGTGGCGACGATCTGGTCGATCCCCGGCATCAGGTCGGCGACCTCGGCGAACCTGAACGCGACACCCTCGAGGCCGGCCTGACGCAGATCGCCGGGCGTCGTGTCGAAGGTCAAGCCGTGGATCGCGCCGCGCGCATGCTGA
>JBKPEC010000097.1:0-9869 GCA_046728195.1 Actinomycetota bacterium | reverse complement strand
GAACGGGGCCGGCAAGACCACGACGTTGCGCATCCTGCTCGGCCTGGTGCATCCGACCTCGGGCAGCGCGACGATCGACGGCAAGCGCTACCGTGCCCTCGATCGTCCGCTCACCCGTGTCGGTGCCGTCCTCGAGGCATCGAACTATCACCCCAAGCGCTCCGGCCGGAATCATCTGCGCGCACTTGCGGCCGCAGCCGACGTCGACGCGGCTCGCGTCGACGAGCTGCTCGAATTCGTCGGGCTCGGCAGTGCGGGCCGCCGCGCGGTCGGCGGCTATTCGCTAGGGATGCGCCAGCGCCTGAGCGTCGCGGGAGCGTTGCTTGGCGACCCTCAGGTTCTGCTCCTGGACGAGCCTGCGAACGGGCTCGATCCAGAAGGGATCCGCTGGCTGCGCGATTTCCTGCGCGCGTTCTCGGGCGATGGAAAGACGGTGTTCGTCTCGAGCCACGTGCTCACCGAGATGCAGCAGCTCGTGGACGAGGTCGTGATCATTCACCGCGGCAGGCTCGTGGCACATGAGAGCGTCGGCGAGTTGACGGCGCGGGCGGCCGGCGCCACCCGTGTGCGGTCGCCGCAGGCTGCTCAGCTGCGCGAGCTGCTCGAAGGCGAAGGCATCGAGACGAGCGGCGACGGCGACCGTCTTGTCACTTCGGCTCCGGCCGAACATGTCGGCGAGCTGGCAGCCGCGCACGGTGTCGTCCTGCACGAGCTCGCCTCGGATGGCGCCACGCTCGAAGAGGCATTCCTCGAGCTGACGGCCGGCGGGAGCCTCGAATGACCGCGGTTCTCCGCTCAGAGCTCCTGAAGGCGCGCACGATCCGAACGTATCTTTGGCTCGCACTGGCGACGGTTGCCCTCGTCGTCATCGCCGCGATCTCCGTGTCGGCTTCGAGCGGCGCGATCAAGTCCGCCTCCGACGACCGCGCGGTCGCGCAGATCGCGGCGATTGCGCTTGTGTTCTCGCTGATCGTCGGGATCATCGTCATGGCGGGCGAGATGACGCACGGAACGGTCACCCAGAGCGTGCTCGCCACTCCCGTGCGCGAGCGGCTCGTCTTCGCCAAGGTCGGGGTTGCCGCGCTGATCGGGCTCGGGCTCGCTCTCCTCGCAGAACTGCTTGTCCTCGCGATCACGGTTCCCGGCGCGTCTCTTCACTTCCACAATGCGCGGCTGGTCTTCCTCGGGATCCTGATCGCGGCGCCGCTCGTTGCCGCACTCGGAGTGGGCCTCGGCGGGGTGGTCAGAAGCCAGGGCTCCGGAATCGCGATCAGCCTCGTCTGGCTCCTGATCGGCGAGAACATCGTCCGCCTGATCAGCGAGTCGGGGTCGAGGTACTCGCCCGGCAGGGCGTTCGCCGCGCTCGCGTCCGGCCAGCGCTCGGGCCACGAGGTCCTGGGTATGGGTGGCGGAGCAGCGGCCAGCGTCGTCTGGACGGTGCTGTTCCTGCTGGTCGGCCTGTTCGTCTTCCTCGGCCGCGACGTGTAGCGATCCCGCTTCCCATGCGGGTTTGCGGGGGTCGCGACGAACGCTTGTTCGATCCGATCTGCCCGGCTAGACTGGACAAGTTATGGCCTCTGAGGAGCTCGTCATTCACGGTGCGCGGGAGCACAACCTCAAGGACATCACCGTCCGGCTCCCCCGGAACAAGCTGATCTGCATCACCGGGCTGTCGGGCTCCGGCAAGTCCTCGCTCGCCTTCGACACGATCTACGCGGAGGGGCAGCGCCGCTACGTCGAGAGCCTCTCGGCATACGCCCGGCAGTTCCTGCAGATGATGGAGAAGCCCGACGTCGACTCGATCGACGGGCTCTCGCCGGCGATCTCGATCGACCAGAAGACCACCTCGCGGAACCCGCGGTCGACCGTCGGAACTGTCACCGAGATCTACGACTACCTCCGCCTGCTGTACGCGCGTGTGGGAAGGCCGCACTGTCCGATCTGCGGGCGGCCGATCTCGGGGCAGAGCCAGGAGTCGATCGTCGACCAGATCCTGCAGCTGCCGGAGGGGACGAAGTTCACGGTGAACGCGCCGGTCGTGCGGGACCGCAAAGGCGAGTACAAGGACGTCTTCGAGGAGCTGCGCGGCGAGGGCTTCACCAGGGTGAAGGTCGACGGCGAGCAGCGTCTGCTCGAGGACGAGATCACGCTCGACAAGAAGTTCAAGCACACGATCGAGGTCGTGGTCGACCGGCTCACGATGAAGCCGGACCTGCGCACGCGCCTCGCGCAGTCGGTCGAGACGGCTGCCCAGCTCGCCGACGGTCTCGTCGGCATCGACATCGTTGGCGAGGACAGGTCGCTGCTCTTCAGCGAGAAGTTCGCCTGTCCCGATCACGGGGTGTCGCTGCCGGAGCTGCAGCCGCGCATCTTCTCCTTCAACTCGCCGCACGGGGCGTGCCCGCGCTGCACGGGCCTCGGGGCGCAACAGGAGATCGACCCGGATCTGCTGGTTCCCGATCCGACCCTCTCCATCGCGGAGGGGGCGCTCGTGCCCTGGTCGGTCGGCAACTCGGGGTTCTACGAGTCCGTGATCCAGGCAATCGCAGACCGATACGAGATTCACCTCGACGAGCCGTGGGAGAACCTCAGCGACGAGGAGCAGGATCTCTTCCTGTACGGCACCGAGGGCGAGCGGGTGTACGTCAGCTATCGCAACCGTATGGGCCGGCGCAGGTCGTACATGCTTGCGTTCGAGGGCATCATTCCGAGCCTCGAGCGGCGCTATCGCGAGACGGATTCGGCGACGCAGCGCGAGCGGATCGAGGAATACATGTCGTTCCGCCCGTGTCCGGTCTGCAAGGGCGCTCGGCTCAAGCCGGAGGTGCTCGCGGTCACGGTCGGCGAGCAGAACATCCACGAGTTCACGCAGATGTCGGTGACGCGGGCGCTCGAGTTCCTGGACGAGCTCGACCTGACGGAGACGGAGCGGCTGATCGGCGCGCGGATCGTGAAGGAGATCCGCGAGCGGCTGACGTTCCTCGACAACGTCGGTGTGGGGTACCTCCAGCTCGACCGCGCTTCGGCGACGCTGTCGGGCGGCGAGGCGCAGCGCTTGCGCCTGGCGACGCAGATCGGCTCACAGCTCGTCGGTGTCCTCTACATCCTCGACGAGCCGTCGATCGGCCTGCACCAGCGCGACAATGACAAGCTGATCGGCACGCTCGAACGGCTGCGGGACCTCGGCAACACCGTGCTGGTCGTCGAGCACGACGAGCAGATGATGCGCTCGGCCGACTGGCTCGTCGACATGGGGCCGGGAGCGGGCGAGCACGGTGGGCACGTGATCGCAGAAGGGCCCGCTACGAAGGTCGAGCGGACCAAGAGCTCCGTCACCGGCCAGTTCCTCTCGCGGGCGCGTGAGATTCCCGTGCCCGAGCGGAGAGAGGAGGACTTGGGCTCGTTCTGGGTGCGCGGCGCCTCGCAGCACAACCTCAAGAACATCGATGTCGAGTTTCCGGTGGGGAAGTTCGTCGTCGTGACCGGGGTCTCCGGGTCCGGCAAGTCGACGCTCGTCAACGAGATCGTGCACAAGGCGCTGGCGAACAAGCTGCATCGCACGCGCACGAAGCCGGGCGAGCATCAGTCCGTCGAGGGCATCGAGGTCTTCGACAAAGTGATCGATATCGACCAATCGCCGATCGGACGGACGCCGCGCTCGAATCCGGCGACGTATACGAAACTGTTCGACCACATCCGCGAGCTCTACTCGATGACGCCGGAGGCGAAGGTGCGCGGCTACAAGCCGGGCCGGTTCTCGTTCAACGTGCGCGGCGGACGGTGCGAGACCTGCAAGGGCGACGGCCAGATCAAGATCGAGATGCACTTCCTACCGGACGTCTACGTCCCGTGCGAGACCTGCAAGGGTGCACGCTACAACCGCGAGACGCTCGAGGTGCGCTTCAAGGGAAAGTCGATCGCGGACGTCCTCGAGATGTCGGTCGAAGAGGCGCTGAAGTTCTTCGCCAAGATCCCCAAGCTCAGGCGGCGCCTGCAGACCCTGCATGATGTCGGGCTCGACTACATCAAGCTCGGGCAGCCGGCGACGACGCTGTCGGGCGGCGAGGCGCAGCGCGTCAAGCTCTCGTCCGAGCTCTCGAAGGTCGCGACCGGCAAGACGCTCTACATCCTCGACGAGCCGACGACGGGCCTGCACTTCGCCGACATCGAGAAGCTGCTCGACGTCTTGCAGCGGCTCGTCGACGCCGGGAACACGGTGCTCGTGATCGAGCACAATCTGGACGTGATCAAGCAGGCCGACCGGATCATCGACCTCGGTCCGGAGGGTGGCGAGGCCGGCGGCGAGATCGTCGCTACCGGTACGCCGGAGGAAGTGGCCGAGGTGGAGGAGTCCTTCACAGGCGAGTTCCTGCGCCGCGTGTTGCCGAAGCCGGCAGTCGCGGCCGCCTGAGGTGTCCGCGCGGGCAGACGCGCGCACGCGCGACGAGGAGAAGGCGTGGTTCCTGCGGGCGCTGCTCGTCCTGCAGGCGCCTCGGCCGGTCTTCGCGGCGTTGCGCGACGACTCGGACGAGGCGGCGGACGCGCGCCAGGACGCCGCGGGAACAATCGTCTGGCTCGCCGGCATCGCCTCTGTGCTCGCGACGACGGTAGCGAGCAAGCTGCTCGACGACGTGGAGATGGATGCCACGCTCGTGGCCGTCTGGGCCTTTCTCTCCGGCGGCCTCTACGGGTTCGGCCTCTACGTCGTCGTCGGGAAGGTGTTCGAGGTCGCGCTGCGGAAGCTCGGCGGTCACGGGAGCTTCCGCCGCTCGCGCCACCTGCTGGCGTTCTCGGCAGCGCCGATCGCGCTGGCGCTCCTGGTCTACTGGCCGGTCCGCATCGCTCTCTACGGAAAGGACACGTTCCGCAGCGGCGGTGCCGACGGCGACACCGTAGGCACGGCCCTCGCCTGGGGGTTCTACGTCTTCGTGCTCTGGTCGCTCGTGTTGCTCGTCGTCGGGGTCCGCACCGTGCACGGCTGGAGCTGGGGCCGCTCGCTCGTCGGCGTCGGGTTCGCGGCGGTGATCGCGGCGGCGCTAGCCGCTGCCGTGAGCGTGCTCTACGCTCTCGGTGGCTGACGCGAAGAGCGCGAGCTCTTCTTGCGGCATCGTGTAGGTGTGCTCGGGCGCCGGGTACGTCCCGTTCCGGACCTCGTCGGCATACGTCTGCAGTGCACCCCGAATGGTCGTCGCCAGCTGGGCGTAACGCTTGACGAAGCGCGGCGCGCGGCCCTCTGTCAGGCCGAGCAGGTCGTGGTAGACGAGCACCTGCCCGTCGCAATTGGCGCCTGCTCCGATCCCGATCGTCGGAACGCTCAGCGCTTCGGTGATCCGCGCCGCGACGACGGTCGGGACCGCCTCCAGCACCACTGCGAAGCAGCCTGCCGCTTCGAGGGCGAGGGCATCCGACAGCAGCCGCCGCGCCCTGGCGGCGGTGCGTCCCTGCGTCTTGAAGCCGCCGAGCATCGTCTCGGTTTGGGGCGTGAGGCCGACGTGTCCCATGACCGGGATGCCGGCGGCGACGATCGCCGCGGCCCGCGACAGCGACGGGCCGGCCCCTTCCAGCTTCACGACGTCCGCTCCGCCTTCCTTGACGAACCGGACCGCGTTGCGAACCGCTTCGTCGTCCGTCACGTTGTAACTTCCGAACGGCATGTCCCCGACGACGAGTGGCCGCTGCGCCGTTCGCGCGACGGTGCGCGTCAGGAACAGCATCTCGTCCATCGTCACGGGCAGCGTGCTGTCGTGCCCGAGCACGACCATTGCGGCCGTGTCGCCCACGAGCAGGATGTCGATTCCGGACTCCTCGGCGAGACGCGCCCCCGGTGCGTCGTAGGCCGTGACCATGACGATCTTCTCGCCGCGCTCTTTCATCGCTGCGAGATCGGTGAGCGTGACCTTGCCGGCTTTCACCTCAGCTCTCCTTCCAGGACGATGTTGTCGATCAACCGGGTCGTGCCGACTTGGGTTGCGACGGTCAGAAGCGTGGCGTCGCCGATGCGAAGCAGCTCGACGTACTCGGGCTCGAGCCCGTTGAGCGCAGCGCGCGTCGCTGCGACCCGGTCGGATGCGGCGCGAGCTGCCTCGAGGGCGCGGGGGAGGGAAAGCGCCCGCTCACGCTCGTCTGGGGTGAGGTACGCGTTCCGCGAGGAAAGCGCGAGCCCGTCTGCATCGCGAACGGTGGGGAGGACGCGGAGCTCGACCGGGACGTTCAGGTCGCGAACCAGCTGCCGCAGCACCGCAAACTGTTGCGCATCCTTCTGCCCGAAGTAGGCGACGTCGGGGCCGACGATGTTGAACAGCTTCAGGCACACGGTGGCGACGCCGCGGAAGTGACCCGGCCGTGCGTCGGCCTCGCCGCCGCTGACGTCGACGTCGACCCACGTGCCGAATCCCTGCGGATACAGCTCTTCCGCGGACGGGACGAAGAGCACGTCGACCCCGGCCTCCTCGGCGAGCAGTGCGTCGCGCTGTTCGTCGCGCGGATAGCGCGCGAGATCCTCGTTCGCACCGAACTGCGCGGGATTGACGAAGAGCGACACGACCACGAAGTCGCACTCCTCGCGCGCGGCTTGCATGAGCGACAGGTGCCCGGCGTGGAATGCACCCATCGTCGGGACCAGTCCAACTTTGTGGCTCTGAGCCACTTGCTGCATTTCCGCGACAGTCGAGACGGTCCTCATCTCGCCGTCGCTTCCGCTAGGACGTCGTAGAGGGGCTCGAGCTCGGGCCTGGCCGCCCGGATCGCCTGCCTGTGCGCATCGACCGTGGCCCAGTCGCCGCGCTCGATCGGTCCCGTCAGCTCGAACCCGTTGTCGATCGTCCGGCGCATCAGGGGAACGAGCGCTTCCGGCGGAGCGCCGGCCGTGCGGAAGAGCTCCGCCGCGACCTCGTGCAGCGTGACGAGGTAGTTCGACGCGATCGCAGCACCTGCGTGATAGAGGGGCCGCGCGTCGTCCGCCAGGTCGAACGGCCGCAGGCCCAGCGTTTCTGCCAGCCAGACCGCGGCCCGGCGTGCCTCCTCCGACTCGCTCGTCGCGGCGGCCCACGCTCCGTCGAGCTGCTCGGGGCCCCGCGCGCGTGTGAACGTCTGCAGGGGATGGACGCCGAAGCGGCGGACGTGCGGCTCCAGCGCCGCCAGAGAAGTCGCGCCGGAGACGTGCGCGATCCAGGGGCCGATCTCCACGGTGCGGGCAACCTCTGCGATGGCCTCGTCGGGCACGCAGAGCAGAACAAGCTCGCCGGCTCCATCCAGCGCGATCCCCCGCTCGCGCAGCCGAGCGCTGACGGCCGAGCCGACGCGGCCAGAACCGATGACCTTGACGCTGCCGAACACCTTGAGCTCCAGTTCCGTAAGCGGATACCGGGCCTATGAAGGGTACATCGCGCTGGTAGCCTGGCGTATCTCGTGGGTCGCCGCCTCCTCCTGGGGCTCCTCTTTGCCGCCATGCTCCTCCTCCCGGGCAACGCGCACGCGGCCTTCTCGCTGACACCGTGCCCGGACAAGAGCGGCGTGCAGTGCGGCACCGTCGACGTGCCGATCGACCGCAGCGGCGTGATCCCCGGCACCATCGGACTGCACGTCGAGGTGCTGCCGGCCTCGGGCGTCCCGCGCGGGACGATGTTCCTGATCGCCGGCGGCCCGGGGCAGGGTTCGGCGGGCTCGTTCGACCTGGGTCCGGGATTCGAGCGGGACCTGATGCGAGCGATGTTTCCGGGGTACACGTTGGTCGCCTTCGACAATCGTGGTACGGGAAAGTCAGGGCTCATCCGCTGCCCGGCTCTGCAGAGCGCGTTGAACCCCAGCGCCGAGGAGGATGCGGCGCTTGCAGGCGCCTGCGC
The DNA here is from genome assembly GCA_046728195.1 of Actinomycetota bacterium. Classification (GTDB taxonomy): domain Bacteria; phylum Actinomycetota; class Thermoleophilia; order Gaiellales; family Gaiellaceae; genus 3-1-20CM-4-69-9. Next base: position 2,028 of record JBKPEC010000097.1, on the reverse strand, counting down.
CGGGATCATCGGCCCGCAGCGTGTCTTCTACGCCACGCGTGATCACGCAGAGGACATGGAAGCGGTGCGTGCTGCTCTCGGGGTTCCCAAGATCGGGCTCTACGGAGTTTCGTACGGCACCAAGCTCGCCGTTGCGTACGCGCTCGCGCACCCAGCCAACGTCGAGCGGATCGTCCTGGACTCGGTCCTGCCTCCCTCGCTCCCCGATCCGTTCGACCGCGAGGTCTTGACGCAGATGCCTTCCACGCTGCGGCGGTTCTGCAGCGGCGGGTTCTGCCGAGGTGCGACCTCCGATTACGGCGGCGACGTCGTGAAGCTCGCCAACCGGCTCGAAGCCCATCCCATCCGTGGAAAGGTCATCGGTCCAAACGGCCAGCTCAGGTCGGTACGAATGAACGGCGAAGACATGATCGAGCTGATCATCGACGCGGACCTCTCTCCCGGTCTTGCAGCCGAGGCGCCTGCCGCCGTCCACGCCGCGCTCGCGGGGGACATCCGACCACTCCTTCGGCTCCGGGACATCGACCTGCGAGGAAACCTGTTCACCGCTGACGATCTGAGTTTTGGCCTGTACGCCGCCACCAACTGCGCCGACGGCAAGTTTCCGTGGACGCCGGACACGCCGCCCTCGGCTCGTGCGTCGATCCTGGAGTCGACCGTCGCGGGCTTGCCTGCAGGGAGCTTCGGGCCCTTCGGCAACTGGGCGGCGCGAACCGGGACCGCGTTCTTCTGCGAACAGTGGCCGTCGCCGGCCGGGAGCACGCCACTCGGGCCCGGCCCCCTGCCGGACGTCCCGATGATCGCGCTCAGCGGTGGCTTCGACCTGAGGACGCCAACTGCGAATGCCCTCGCAGTTGTCTCGCAATTCCCGCAAGGCCGGTTGATCGCCGTCCCAGGGGTCGGACATGCGGTGACCGGCACGGATTTCTCCTTCTGTTCACAGCGCGCGCTGAGGGAGTGGATCCTCGGCACCCTCAACGCACCGAAGCTGGCGCAGTGTCCGCGTGTGCCACCAACCGCCAAGGTGCTCCGTGCGTTTCCCAAGGCGCCCGCACGCCCTTCGGTTTCGACGACGCTCGCGATCGCCGGCAAGACGCTGCGCGAAGCCGAAGCCTCCTGGTGGCAGCTGAACCCACCTTCGAGAACGCTGCGCGGGCTCTACGGCGGCAAGCTGGCGTTGCTGAAGAAGGGCGACGGCTTCACGCTGACGAAGTACACGCTTGCGCCGGGCGTCTACGTGAGTGGAAAGGTCACGCTTGCGAGCATCGGCCCGCCCTCCGTGTTCAAAGGAACAGTGAAGGTCTTCGGCCCGCGTGCGGTAGCAGGCACGCTCAGGCTCTCCAAGAACGTGGCCTCCGGGCGGCTCGGAAGCCGGTCCGTCAGGGCTCCCTACTAGCCAGTTGGCGCCCGTCCGGCGACGTCCCTAAACTGCCGGGGCGATGCCGATGTACGAATACGTCTGCATGAAGTGCGAGACGCACTTCGAGGAGCTCGTTCGGGGAGATCAAGAGGTCGCCTGCCCGCACTGCGGCGGGACGAACGTCGCCCGCCAGCTCTCGACGTTCTCGATGATCGGCACCGCCGGGCAGACCGGCGCATTCGGTGGCGGCGGTTGCTGCGGCGGGTCGTGTGGCTGCGGTCACTGAGCTGACGCGGGCCGACGAGCTTCGCGCCTTCGCGGACGTCGTCGCGGGCTGCACGACGTGTGCGCTTGCCGGCGGCCGGACGCAGGTCGTCTTTGGCTCCGGGGATCCGAACGCGGATCTGATGTTCGTCGGCGAGGCCCCCGGGTTCCACGAGGACAAGCAGGGCGTCCCGTTCGTCGGCGCCGCGGGTAAGCTGCTCGACCAGCTGCTCGGCGGAATCGGCCTGACCCGGGCGGACGTTTACGTCGCGAACGTCCTCAAGTGCAGACCTCCCGGAAACCGCGATCCGCAGCCGGACGAGATCGAAGCCTGCGAGGCTCACCTCTGGCGGCAGATCGAGCTGATCCAGCCGCGCGTCGTGGCGACGCTCGGGAACTTCGCC
>JBKPEC010000096.1:0-8290 GCA_046728195.1 Actinomycetota bacterium | reverse complement strand
GTGCTCCGACAGGACCGCCGCGGTTGCTTCGCCTACGGCGGCGACCTTCGGCAGCCGACCGGCATGACGTCGCGCCAGCTCGGCCGCACCGTTGGCACTCGTGACGATGACCCAGTCGTAGCCGGCCACATCGATCGGCCGCTCGTCGAGCGGTTCCGTGCCGATGAGGGGACAGAGGACCGGCTCGAATCCCCGCTGGCGCAAGGCAGCTACGAGCGGCCCCGCCTGCTCGCGCGAGCGGGTCACGATCACGCGCATCGTCACGCGGAGACGAACGGCGTCAGCGCCCCCGCGACCTCCCTCGGGTCGTCGCCACTTCGCCGCTCGACCCAGCTCCCGTCCTCCGCCGCCACGAGCGCGGTCAGCCAGGTCCCGTCGTGGTGGGCGGCCACAGGTGCCAGGCATCCGCCGCCGATCAGCGCGACGCACGCCCGCTCCGCCTCGACGCGACGTCTCGTCTCGCCGTGGTCTGCCGCCGCGACCAGTTCCGCCTCGCCCGCGCGCACCTGGAGTGCGAGCGCGCCCTGGCCGGCTTCCGGAACGATCACCTCGGGATCGAAGCGCAACCCGATCTCACCGGCGAGACCGAGGCGGTCGAGCCCGCAGGCCGCCAGCACGATCGCGTCGAGACCGCGCTCGCCGCGCTTGCGCAGGCGCGTGTCGATGTTGCCGCGCAACGGCTCGATCGAGAGCGTCGGCTCGAGCGCGAGGAGTTGTGCCCGGCGCCTGATGGATGCGGTGCCGATTCGCATCCCCGCCCGCAGTCCGTCCGCGCCGCAGAGGGCGTCACGTGGATCCTCCCGCTCGAGATACGCGCCGACGACAAGGCCGTCGACGTCGGTCGACGTCATGTCCTTCGCCGAATGGACGGCGACGTCGATGCGATTGTCGAGCAGCGCCTCTTCGAGCTCCTTGACGAACACGCCGCGCGCGCCGATCTCTCCAAACGGGCGTGTACGATCGCGGTCGCCCGCGGTCGTGATCGGGACGAGGGCGAGCTCGACGCCATCGCGGCGCAGCTCCTGCGCGGCGAGCTCGGCCTGCGTAAGGGCGAGCCTACTGCCGCGGGAGCCGACGCGGATCAGCACGGCACCAGGTGCGCTTCGCCCGCGTCTGGCCGCACACTCTTCGACGGCGGACGCGTACGAATGCTGTCGGCGCCTGCACGGGGAGCGGGCGACCGATCAGGTTCGCGGTCTTCAGCGTTCGTCCTCGAGACCGAAGAGGTGGCGCACCGCGTCAGCATAGATCACTCCGTCGGCTGCCGCGGCCGCCTGCTTCATGCGAATGGTGGGCAGGTGCAGGAGTTTGTTGAGGACTGCCGCCGTCACCGACTCGGCGGCGCGCCGCTCTGCGCCGCTCAGCTTCGCCTTGTCGAGCTCGGCGGCGCGAATCTCCTCGGCATGTGCACGCAGAGACGCGATGGCGGGAACGACATCAAGCGAGGCCTGCCAGGCGCGGAACCGCGCTGCTTCCTCGGTGACGATCTTCTCGGCGCGCTCGGCCTCGCGGCCGCGATCGGCGAGCGTCTCCGCGACAACCGCCTCGAGATCGTCGATGTCGTAGAGGTAACAGCCGTCGAGCTCGTGGATCGACGGCTCGAGGTCGCGTGGCACTGCGAGATCGATCAGGAACAGCGGCCGGCCCTTGCGCAGCGGAAGCGAGCGCTCGACAAGCTCGCGGGTGAGCGTCCAGCCGGGGGCACTGGTCGAAGAGATCACCACATCCGCGCGCGCGAGCGCATCGCCGACACGATCCAGCGAGAGCGGCGAGCCGCCGAAGCGCACAGCCAGTTCCTGGGCGCGGCCCGCGGTCCTGTTTGCCACAAATGCGATCGACGCACCACGCGATACGAGACTCCGAATCGCGAGCTCGCCGACCTTCCCCGCGCCGATCAGGACGACCTCGCGCCCGCGCAGCTCGCCGAACACCTGCTCGGCAAGGGCGGCGGCCGCCGACGAGACGGACGCAGGACTCTCTCCGATCGCCGTCTCCGTCCGAGCCTTCTTCCCTGCATGGAGAGCCTGGCGGAAGAGCCGGTCGAGGATTGCACCCGTCGCGCCCGCCGCATGCGCCGCCCGCACCTGTCCGAGGATCTCGCCCTCCCCCGGCACGAGGGAGTCAAGGCCGGCGGCGACGCGAAAGAGATGGAGCGCCGCGTCCTCATCGCGGAGCCGATACAGCGCGGGGCCGAGCTCGGCCTCGAGGGCGAGCAGCGCCGCCTCCGCCTTCTCCGCGGCGCCCTCGGGAGACTCGTCGGCGATATAGAGCTCGGTGCGGTTGCAGGTCGAGAGGCAGACCGCTTCGCTGCGCTCACCGGCCAGCGTCCTGGCCAGCTCGGCGGCGCGCTTCGGATCGAGGGCCGCGCGCTCGCGCAGCTCCACGGGGGCTTGGTGATGCGAGATGCCGACGAGGACGATGCTCATGTCGCGAAGTGGGTGACGGGGAGTGCGAGGCGGACGATGGCGACGAGCACGAAGCCGGCCAGCACGAGGTAGGCGGCGCGCCTTCCACGCCAGCCCGCAAGATGGCGAAGAGCGAGATAGCCGGTGTAGACGGCCCAGGTGAGCACCGTCACGGCCATCAGGGCGTCGAAGCTGCCGCCCCGTTCGCGCAGCCGGACGATGCCGACTGCTATGCCGAGCGTCAGTGCGGGCAGAGCGACTGCGATCGTTCGCCCGGCGACGTCGTCGAGACGTGAGAGCGCCGGCGCGCGCAGGCGGAGGATGGAGGTCTCGTGACGCTTGAGCCTTCGCTCCTGCCAGAGGTAGAGCGCCGACAACGCGGCGGCGAGAGTGAACCCCGCAAACGCTGCGAGCACGAGCCCCACATGGAGCACGAGAAAGACGTTCGAGTAGTGACTGTGTCCGCCGGCCGCAGTGCCGCCGCCCACACGCGCCGCCAGGAACAGGACCACGGCCACCGGCAGGACGGCGAGACCGAGGAGGCGATAACGAGGCTGACAACCCCAGATCAGGTAGGCGCCCACGACGAGCCAAACGAACAGGTTGAGCGAGCCCGCCCAGGTCGACCACGGGAAACCGTCCGCACGCGCTGCCTGGACCGCGAGCAGGGCGGTCTGCACGAGCCAGCCGATGCGAACGCCCCAGGTCGCGAGCCGACCGAACGATCCCGGACGACGGGCGTCGCTCCCGTACGCGAGTGCCGCTTCGCCGTAGGCAACAAGTGCGGACCAGAACAGGAGCTCAGCCAACCGCCACCGCCTTGTGCTCTTCCTCCTCTCGTGGCTGCTTCGCTCGCGCCAGCTCCGTCAGTTCGGTGAGCTCTCGTTCGAGTCGCTGCACCTTGAGCGCGATGATCACGACGTACGCGAGGACGACGGCGAAGATGACGAGGTAGGCCGCTGCGACATACTTCTCCTCGGTCGTCAACGCAATGCCTCCCGCAGCTCGCGTAACCGCACGTCGATGCGCTTCCCTGCGAGCTCGACGTGATAGAGCGTCGCTGCGAGCGTGAGCATCGCGGCCCAGGACACACAGAACGTGAAGAACTGCGAACCCGCCATCTGCGGCCCGTGCCGGTCGAATGCGACGGGATGGATGAAACGCTGCGACAGACGGATCGCGAGGATGCTGACGGGAACGAGCGCCACGCCGAACAACGCGTAGACGGCGCTCAGGTTCGCCCGGCGCGGACCGGCCGGGACCGAGAATCGCAGCATGAAGTAGGCCGCGTAGAACAGAAACAGCACGAGGAAGAGGACGAGTTGATCCTCGTGCCACTCCCACCAGTGGCCCCAACGGTAACGGGCCCAGATGGAACCGGTGAGCAGAGTGAGGGCGCCGAAGATCACGCCCTGGTGGATCGCGACGTAGCTCTCGAGATCGGCGTCCTCGTCGCGTTTCCAGAGAACGCGGAGCGCCTTCCAGCCGCCCCAGGCAAAGCACGCATACGCGGTGAGAGCGATCCCGACATGGAAGTAGAAGATCTTCTGGTTCAGGCCGTCGGCGTCGAGCGGGGCATAGAAGAAGACGAGGGCGATCGCAGCCGAGGTGAGCGCGAAGGCGAGGCCGGCGAGCGCCGGCAGACGGTTATTCCGTAACCACGTACTCAAAGGAGGCCCAGGAAATGATCGCAAAGAGCGCGTCGTAAAGGGCGAGGAGGCCGACGTAGCGGGCGGGCTGGGCGGTGACGCTCGCGCCGACGCCGCCAACGACGATCGGGACGGCGAGCGGCAGGAACAGGAGAGGCAGCAGCAGCTCGCGGGCGCGACTCGCGGCCGCCATCGCCGCGAGAAGCGTGCCGACCGCGGCGATGCCCAGATCGGCGAGGATGATCCCGGCGATCATCCCACCGCCCACGGGGCGGAAGAAGAGCGCGAACGCCGGAACGGCGACGACCTCCGCCAGTCCGAGGAAGACGAGGATGGAGATGGCCTTGCCGAACCAGATCGCGCTGCGGTCGCTCGGCGCCAGGACGAGACCGTCGATCACGCCCTGTTCGCGTTCCGCAGCAAAGGCGCGCGCGAGGCCGAGAAGCGACGTGAAGACGATCGCCACCCAGAGCAAGCCCGCCGCTGCGAGCTCTGACGAGTTCCCGGGCAGCACGAAGTGAAAGATCACGAGCGTCGAGAGGACGAAGAGCAGCATCGCCGGAAGCGTGTCCCGGGCCCGCAGCTCGAGCAGGAGATCCTTGCGCGCCAGCGCAACGACGTCGGTGACGTACGTCATCCGAGAGCGAGCTTGACGGAAGCAAACTGTTCGACGCGCGCCGGGTCATGCGTCGCCACCGCAACGGTGACGCGACCGTGTCCGTCGCGCAGCTCACGGTCGAGCAGGACCGTGCCCTCGTCGTCGAGGCCGCTGTAGGGCTCGTCGAGCAGAAGGAGGTCCGGGTTGTGCAGCAGTGCGCGGCAGAGTGCGAGCCGCTGCAGCATTCCGCGTGAGTACGCACCGGCCTGCTCGTGCCGCACGTCCCAGAGACCGAAGCGTTCGAGCAGCATGCCGATCCGTTCCCGTCGTTCCGGCACGCGGTAGAGCCGGCCGTAGAGATCGAGGTTCTCGAGCGCGGTCAGCTCCCGATAGACCAGTGGCTCGTGCGCGAGGTAACCAACGCGCCCGCGGTCGACCGTGACGTCGAGCTCGCCCGCGCTCGGAACGGCCAACCCGGCGCACATGCGAAGGAGCGTCGTCTTGCCCGAGCCGTTGGGCCCGGTCACGACCAGAAAGCCCTGGGCGGCGAGCTCGAACTCCACGCCCCTGAGGACCCGCTTCTCGCCGTAGCGCTTCTCCAACCCGAGGGCTCGAATCACAACGCCACTGTAGTCCTACCGCGCGAAGCCCGGCCCAGCCGTCCTTACGTCGCTGCCTCGGCAAGCACGAAGCCGAAGAACACCACGCTCATGACGCCGTTCACCGTGAAGAACGCAGCATCGAGCCGGCGCAGGTCGCCGGGACGGACGAGCGAGTGCTCATACGCGAGCAGCACTGCAACTGCTGCGACCCCGAGCCAGTACCACCACCCGAGGTGCAGTCCAAACCCGACCGCCCCCAGCAGCAACACGGTGCCCACGTGCATGAGTCGCGCACCCCGGAAGGCACCCCCCACGCCGAACCGGACTGAAACCGAGTGCAGACCCTGCTCGACGTCGAAGTCGCGGTCGAACAGCGAATAGAAGAGATCGAATCCCGCCACCCAGAGCGCCACGGCGGCACCCAGCGCCCACGCCTCCCAGGGCAGGCGTCCCGTGATCGCCACCCACGCTCCGACCGGAGCGAGGCCGTCGACCGCGCCGAGCCAGAAGTGGCTCAGCCAGGTGAAGCGCTTGAGGTATGGGTAGACGAGGAAGCCGACGAGCGGGATCGGCCAGAGCCAGCGCACGATCGGATCGAGCTGGAAGCAGGCGGCGAGGTAGAGGGCAAACGCAAGCGCGCAGAACGACACCACCTGCACGCGTGAGAGCCGGCCCGCGGGTAGCTCGCGCTCGGCGGTGCGCGGATTGCGCGCGTCGATCTCCGCATCGATGAGCCGGTTGAGGCCCATCGCGAGCGAGCGGCCCCCGACCATCGCCAGGGTGATCCAGACCAGGTCGTGCGCGCTGGGGATGTCGTTCACGCACAGCAGGGCGCCGATGTAAGCGAACGGAAGGGCGAAGACCGTATGCTCGATCTTCACGAGGGACGCGAAGCGCCTCGGTAGTGCCACCGTCGTGTTCACGTCGGCTGGTGCTCCGATGGCTCCCCGCCGATCAACTCGAGGGCATGCGGAAGCGCGGGCGCGAGCAGCGCGAAGCCGTCACGACACCCGCCCGGCGAGCCAGGCAGATTGACGATCAGCGTCCGACCTCGCACTCCCGCGACGCCGCGCCCGAGCAGTCCGTGCGGAGTCTTCTTGACTGCGTCCGCGCGTAACGCCTCGGCAATTCCCGGAACCGAACGGTCGAGCACCGACTCCGTTGCCTCGGGTGTGAAGTCGCGCGGCGAGACCCCCGTGCCACCAGTCGTCAGGATGACGCGCGTGTCCTGTGCGAGCTCGCGCAGCGCCGCGGCGATCTTCGGCCGTTCGTCCGGAACGACTCGATGCTCGACGTCGAACTCCGCCGCTTCCAGCAACTCGACGAGCAGCGCACCGCTCTCGTCGTCGCGCGTCCCGGCGGAGACGCCGTCGGACACCGTCACGACCGCCGCCCTCAGACCGGCTCCTTCGTCTTCTCGACGAGCCTGACCTCGGAGACGGCCAGGCCGGAGTCGACCGCCTTTGCCATGTCGTACACCGTCAGCGCCGCAACCGACACGGCCGTAAGAGCTTCCATCTCGACCCCCGTCTGGGCGGTCGTCTCTACGACTCCGGTGATCTCGACCACATCGTCCGCGACCGCAAGGGAGACGTCTATGTGAGACAGCGGTAGCGGATGACAAAGAGGAATCAGCTCGCTCGTTCGCTTGGCCGCCATGATGCCGGCGAGCTGAGCGGTGACCAGGGCGTCCCCCTTCGGCAGCTCACTGAGCCGGCGCGCAGTCTCGCGAGACATCGACACCGTCGCGCGGGCGACCGCGCGCCGACGCGACAGCACCTTGCCGCCGACGTCGACCATGCGCACGTTGCCCGCCTCACTGACGTGGCTCAGCTTGTCGCCCATGGCTTGTTCGATCCTAACGGCGCGCGAGCGCCGCAACTCGGTCCAGAGCGCCCAGCTGCAACTCGATCCACGCACTTATGTCGTGCTCGCGAACGTGCGCTCGAATCGCCTCGAGGCTCTTCCGGCGCTGGGACTGTGGAAGCGTCAACGCCTGCTCGAGGGCCGCGGCCTGGCCCGCGACGTCGAAGGGATTGACCGAGACCGCCCAGTCCGCCAGCTCAGCGTGAGCACCGGTGTTTTCAGATAGGACAACCACTCCGTCGCGCTCGTTCACAAGCGGCGCTTCCTTTGCGACAAGGTTCATCCCGTCGAAGATCGCGTTGACGAGCAGGACGTCGAACTGCTTGTACGCCGCAACCGACGTCGGGAAGTCGTCGTCGACGTGCAGGTCGATCGGCCCCCAGGCCCCGTCCCGGAAGCGGTCGTTGACCCGCGCCGCCTCGCGCTTGATCACCTCGAGGTACTCCGCGTATTCAGGCACCTGCTGCCGTGACGGGTTGAGCAACGCGAGCATGCGGACCCGGCCGAGCGCCTCCGGATGCATCTCGAGGTACAGCTCGAAGGCGCGGAAGCCGCGCACGATGTTCTTCGACGGATCGGTGCGGTCGACACGAACGATCAGCTTCTCGGGCCGCTGCGAGACGATGCGTCGTTCGGCCTCCAGCACCGGCTCGCTACGCGCGAGCTCCTCGAACTCGGAGACGTCTACGGAGATCGGCGCGACGACGGTCTTGGGCGTCACGTCCTCGCCGAGGAACTCGCGAGCGCTGTAGACGAAGTTTCGCCGCCACCGATCGGTCTGGAATCCGATCACGTCGTTTGCGATCAGCCCGTCGTGGATCGCCCGCCGCACTCGTTCAGGGCACACCCCCCAGTAGTCAGGCTGCGGCCAGGGCACGTGGACGAAGTGCATCAACGTCGCGCCGGGACACTGCTCGCGCACGTACCGCGGCGCGAGGTACAGGTGGTAGTCGTGGAAGAAGACGGCAGCATCCGGAGCCTGCTCGAGCTCCGCGACAACGGCAGCCGCAAAGCCGGCGTTGACCTCCGCGTACCCCTCTGCCCAGGCGAGGTCGAAAGTGTGGTCGAGATTGGGGGCGTACGGAAGATCCCAGAGGCAGTGATGAACGAACCAGAGCATCGGGTTCGCGACGACGTCGTAATACGACCGGTACGCGTCCTCGTCGTGAG
>JBKPEC010000095.1:0-6538 GCA_046728195.1 Actinomycetota bacterium | reverse complement strand
GTGTTCGTCTTCGCGATCACACAGGTCACAGCCTTTCTCTACCACGACCCGACTTGGCTGCGGCTGCTCGAGGCGTTCGCAATCCTGATGGTGCCCGTGGCGACCGAGTTCGCCACCCAGCTTCCCGCTGAGCGTGTCCAGCGGTGCGGTCACCGTCCTGGACAACGACGCGGAACCAGCTGCGCAACAACGCAGCTCAAGAGGGGCGGCCGGAGCCGCCCCTCGGTCGATCTTCAGAGCGCCGGCTGTACGACCGTTGCGGGCGCGAGGCCGCGCCGCGTGACGAGTAGCACCGACGTCACGACGACCCACAGCCACCAAGCGACGAACGGGAACAAGAAGAGCCCGAACAACTGCACGAAGCCGACGACGATCCCGGCCACTGCGTACCAGCGTGGCAGGACGCCCGTCCGCAGGGCAACCGCCGAGGTCGTCCAGACCACGACGGAGCTAACGAACAGTGCTGCCACCCATGTGACGTATGAGGCCACACCGAGAAGGCGGAACGTGTTCGGGTCGACGGTGAACGACGACGACTCGCTCACGGTGAAGCTCACGGCGTTGGCAAGGAGCATCGAGATCCCCCAAAGCGGCACCGCGGCGACCCCCGCGCCGAACGCGAGCGCGCTCAGCCGCCCCGGCTGCCCCTCGGCCGCAAGCAGCCGCTCGCGGAGCGTGCCGAGAAACGCCAGCAGGAAGAGGGTTCCTGTGAGGAAGACGAAGAAGCCGACCGCGGCCTGGACTCGGTGCGAATGGTCTGCGAAATAGGCGACGATCTTCGCGTTCGAGTCCTTGGCCTCAGGCTGGTTGAGGACGAACAGGACGCCGACGAGCGAGCAGGCGACGGAGATCACTCCGGCCAGCGGTGCCCATCGTTCCCAAAGCTGTCTCATCTCTTTTCCCTCCGTGTCGATTGCCGATCGAGCCGACCGTAAGGGGTGGCAGCGGCCCCGTCGTCGGCGGGCGGTGCGATCTTCGCGTCAACCGGTCGGCTGATCTTCCGATGCCCCTCGATCAACCGGACGGCTGATGACAGCGCGACGCGATCCGTCTACCTTCTCGTCATGCGCCTCGTTGTCCCGCGCGCGCTTCCGCGGTTCGATCCGCTCAAGGTCGACCGCGTGCTCGCAGTTGTGCTCACGGTGCTCGCACAGGTGGAGGTCTGGCTCGGTAGCGGCGACCATCGACTCGTCGCTGCCTGTGTCTCCTTCGTTGCGACTGCCTCGATCGCCGTTCGTCGGCGCTTCCCGACGCTGGTGGGAACCGTCGTGCCGCTTCTGTTCGCGATCCAGATCGGGTTTTGGGGTGATCCTCAGATCATCCTCTCCAGCATCGGCTACTTCTGCGCGCTGTACGCGCTCGCTGTCTGGACGTCGCCGCGCCGGTTCGCACTCGGACTGGGCTTCCTCGTCGCAGGCTTCTTCATCGCGACCTATGGGCCGAAGGGAAGCATCGGCAACACCGCGGTGTTCTCGGTCGTCACGTTCGCCGTCGTCCTCCTTGTCCGTCGTGTCCTCGGCGATCGCGAACGCCGGGCCCAGCTCGCCGAGCGCGAGCGGGACGTCGCCACGCGCGAGGCCGTTGTGGAGGAGCGGGCGCGGATCGCGCGCGAGCTCCACGACGCAATCGCGCACAACGTCTCGATGATGGTCGTGCAGGCCGGGGCCGAACGCCGCGTTCTCGACGGGAAGGGCGGGTCGTCGACGCAAGAGGTGCTGGACACGATCGAGCGGATCGGCCGAGGCGCGTTGACGGAGATGCGTCGGCTCGTAGGAATGCTTCGCAGCGACGACGGCGAGCCGCTCGCACCCCAGCCGGGTCTCGACGACTTGCCGATGCTCGTGCGGCAGGTGCGCGAGTCCGGCCTCCCGGTCGAGCTCCACGTCGACGGCGAACGCCGTGAGCTCCCGGTCGGCATCGAGTTGTCGGCGTACCGGATCGTGCAGGAGGCGCTGACCAATGCACTCAAGCACGCCGGCAACGCACGAGCCTCCGTCCGGGTCAGCTACGCCCCCAACTCATTGGAGCTCGAGATCGTGGACGACGGCACAGGCGACCGCCAGCTGCCGGTCTCACGGGGCGGACACGGTCTCGTCGGGATGCGTGAACGTGTCGCTCTCTACGGCGGCCGTCTCGACGCTGGGCGCCGCCCCAGCGGCGGCTTCGCAGTGCGCGTCCTCCTGCCGATCCGATGACGAGCGTCCTGATCGCGGACGACCAGGCACTCGTCCGCGTCGGGCTCCGGAAGATCATCGAGTCGGAGCCCGAGATATGCGTCGCCGGCGAGGCGGCCGACGGCGAGGACGCGGTCACCGAGGCTCGCCGGCTGCGCCCCGACGTCGTTCTCATGGACATCCGGATGCCCGTGCTCGACGGGATCGAGGCGACGCGCCGTATCGTCGGCGCCCAAGCCGGCACTCGCGTGCTGATCCTGACGACGTTCGGGCTCGACACGTACGTCTACGACGCGCTGCGCGCGGGCGCCAGTGGCTTCATGCTCAAGGACGCGCCACCCGAAGAGATCGCCGCCGCCGTCCGGATCGTCGCCAGCGGCGAAGCGCTGCTCGCCCCAGCGGTCACCCGCGCCGTGATCGAGGAGTTCGCCAGGCAGGTGCCAACTCCGACTCCGACGCAGCCGCTCGCGGTCGAAGAGCTCACCCCGCGCGAGCGCGAGGTGCTCGACCTGCTCGCGCGCGGGCTGTCCAACTCCGAGATCTGCGACCAACTCGTGATCAGCGAAGCAACGGCGAAGACGCACGTCGCCCGCATCCTTCAGAAGCTCGACCTCCGCGACCGCGTGCAGGCCGTGATTTACGCCTACGAGACCGGCCTCGTTGCGCCCGGCACTCGGCCGTGACGAGCTTCAAATGACGACGAGCTCGGTCCGGCCCGTCGTCCTTCGGAACGGCGTCGGCATCGAGGATCCCCTTAGCGTCGTGCTCGGCTTCCTGGACACAGGCTGGAGTTTCGACATCAGGGACCCTTCGGCGCCGGCAACGTTCGGCGAAACGGACCTCAGGCTGGCAAACCGAGGCGGCGCCCGCATTTCAGCGGCTGAGATCGCGGCGATCCTCGAGCGGCGACGCACGATCGAGCGGGCCCTGCGAGCGATCGCTCCCGATGCTTCGCTGGCGGGAGCAGCGAAGTCAGTGCCCTGGCTGCCGCTGCGGCGACTCTTCGACGCCTTTGCGGACATCCGCGGGGTCGGCTTCTCCAAGATGACGAAGGCACTGCATCGAAAGCGCCCGGCGTTGATCCCCATGCTCGACAGCGTCGTCCAGAGGTACCTGAAGGACGACGACCTCGGACCCGAGGCTCCCTTCGGAGAGCGCGCGTTCGAACTCGTACACGGGTACAAACGTGACCTGGACAGCAACCGCGCAGCGCTGCGAGCGGTTCGGCAGAAGCTCGCCAGGCTCGACTACGTGCTCAGCGAGGTGCGAATCCTCGATCTGCTGATCTGGTCCGCCGAGGCCTGATCGGCTGACGACTTGAGACGGCCTTGCGCGATCATGAGCGCATGACTTCGGAGTCACTACACATCAGTGAGCGGATTGGCAGGCCTGTGGGCGAGGTGTACGAGTACGCCGTGGACCCGGCGAACCTGCCTGAGTGGGCTCCCGGGCTCGGCAGCGCCGTCGAGAACGTCGAAGGGCAGTGGTTCGTCGGAACGCCGATGGGGCGGGTCGGTTTCGCGTTCGTCGAGCGCAACGCATACGGCGTCCTGGATCACGAGGTGACCCTGCCTTCAGGTGAAGTGATCTATAACCCGATGCGGCTGATCCGTGACGGGGAGGGGTGCGAGGCGGTGTTTACGTTGCGGAGGTTGCCGGGCATGAGCGACGAGGAGTTCGAGCGCGATGCTAAGGCCGTCGCCGGCGACCTCGCCAGGCTCAGGAAGATCCTGGAAGAACACCAGTCGACGCGACGAAGCAGGTGACCCGAAGGGCGGGTCAGTCGGGATACTCATCCTTTCGCCAGGCACGAGGCTCCGCGGGCGGCGCCTTCGGGGTTCGTTCGAGCAGGAAGTTGTAGTACGGCGCGACGAAGGGGTCGGGCGCCGCCACCGTATACGTGTGGTAGACGGTGTTGTTCTCGCGAGCGAAGGCGATCCAGGTCGGAGCTTCTCTCAGTCCGTCTTTGAGCTCAGCGCCGATCTGACCCGACCACTCTTCCAGCCAATCTGGGGGACTGGCGATCAACTCCTTCATCTGGGGAACTTCCTGTGCCTGTTCCTTGGTCAGCGCAAGACCGAAGTCGAACGCGAAGTCGGTGTAGTACGAAGAGACGTAGGGGAACTGCCAGCCCATCCGCGCCTTGTAGGCGGTGAGGCGCTCGATCGGTGCCCGCGAGAAGCAGATCAGGGTCACGTCGCGGTGGTTCAGGTGGGTGAGTGCACCGTCGAGGCCGTCCCCAAGATTGGTGCAGCCGGGGCAGGCACCGTTCTCGTAGTCGGGCCCGAACATGATGTTGTAGGCGAGCAGCTGTGACCGGCCCTCGAAGAGCTCGGCGAGGCTCTTCTTGCCGTCCTCCGTATCGAACTCGTACTCCTTTTCAATCGGGACCCACGGGAGCTCGAGCCGCTTGTTCTTGATCTCCTCGTTTCGTTGCGCATGGTCGGCCTCGAGCTTCGCAAGCTCGTCCCGGGCCGCCTGCCACTCCTCGCGGGTTCCGATCTTGTGCTCGGTCATCTTCGGCTACCTCCTTTGCCGTCGGTCGCTCGGCCAGCGCGAACCGGCACTGGCCAGACGCTACCGGTTCGGGAATAGGACCCTTGCCGCGCGCCTAACTCATCGGCGGTAACTGGAAAACTGCTCTGCGGATGGCTTCAGACTGGCCCGCGTTGCAGGCTGCGATCGACGGCGAGGTCGTTCTGTCCGGTTCCCCGGATTACGACTCGGCGCGTAAGCCGGCGATCGCCCGCTTCGACCACCTCCGGCCGGAGGCGGTCGTCCGATGCCGGACACCGGGCGATGTGGCGGAAACGATCTCGTTCGCGGAGAGGACCGGAAGGGAGACGGCGACCCGTAGCGGCGGGCACTGCTTTGCAGGGCGCTCCTCGTGTGAGGGCATCGTCATCGACGTCACCCCCATGAACACGGTCTCGGTCTCGGGCGAGATCGTCACGATCGGCGCAGGTGCACGGCTCGGCGATGTCTACGAGTCGCTGAACCATCATGACCTGACTTTGCCCGCGGGCTCCTGTCCCTCGGTCGGCATCGCCGGCCTCACGCTGGGCGGCGGGCTTGGGATCCTCGGCCGCAGGTACGGCCTGACCTCCGATCAGCTGCTCAGAGCACAAGTAGTTCTGGCTGACGGTCGCGTCACGGAGTGCGACACCGACCACGAAGAGGAGCTGTTCTGGGCGCTCCGCGGCGCCGGCGCAGGAACGTTCGGCGTGGTCACCTCGTTCGTCTTTCGGACCAGGCCCGCGTCCCCGGCAACGAACTTCCAGCTCGTATGGCCCTTGGCCAGCGCGGCCGCGGTGATCGACGCGTGGCAAGCCTGGGCACCCGCCGCACCCGACGAGCTGCACGCCAGCATGTTGGCGACCGCCGAGCGTGACGTCGAGCGACCGCCGGTGCTCAATCTCTTCGGCTCGATGCTCGGAAAGGAACAGGACGCCGCAGTGCTGATCGACCAGTTGGTCGTCCGAGCCGGCGCGGAGCCGACGACAGACTTTCTCGAGCACATGTCCCGCCAAGAGACGACGCGATACTGGGCCACCCTTGGCGCCGAGCCCGCAGATCGGGACGAGCGGCAGGACCCTTCGCAACTTGAGTACCCCCTGCTCAAGTCCGAGTTCTTCCGGCAGCCCTTGCCGCGTGAAGCCATCACTGCGTTGCTGGCGAACCTCGAGGAGGGACGGACGCCTGACCACTCCCGCGAGTTGGACTTCACGCCATGGGGCGGCGCGTACAACCGTGTCCGCGAAGATGCCACCGCGTTCGCGCATCGCCAGGAACTGTTCTCGCTCAAGCACGCTGCCGTCATCGATTCCGAGTCCGCGAAGTCTGCGCGGGACGCGGCGCAACGCTGGTTGACAAAGTCGTGGCAGACGGTGCGACCGTGGGGATCCGGACGCGTCTTTCCGAACTTTCCCGACCCAGACCTCGAAGACTGGAGGCAGGCCTACTACGGCACGAACTACGAGCGTCTGCTACGGGCCAAGGAAAAGTACGATCCAGGCAACACGTTCCGCTTCCATCAGTCAGTCTCGAGCGACGTCTAGCGCACCTCGCTGCGCTCGGCGTGGTCTCCATCAATCAGACCGAGCGACTCGAGCTCGCGAAGGTGACTTCGATCGAAGGCTGATCCTGATCTGTCCTCTGCGCGAGCTCTGTGCTCGTGATAGGACCGTCACGGCGGATCAGGTCGAACACCGTCAGTCGCAGAGGGTCGCCGAGGGCGCGTAGCTCGCGAGCATCTGTCAGCACGAGATCGCCGACCGCGTTCAGACAGGCTGGATCATCAGGCATGGACGCTCGCCAAACCGCTCAGCGCGCCACGCGAGCCCTGCGCCTCTCCTTCTCCACTT
>JBKPEC010000094.1:0-12133 GCA_046728195.1 Actinomycetota bacterium | reverse complement strand
TTCTGCACAGGCTGCGAGGCCTACAAGCTCGGTTCCTATGTACTCGGCAGGCCGTTCGTCGCGTGCCCCCTTCCGCCGAGGCCCGACTGACACCTTCCGAGTGGATCGAGGTGAACATTCCGGCGCGTGCCGACGAGCGCGCCCGCCTGCTGCTCGACCTGGTCGATCCACTCGTCCACGAGCAGCTCGCTTCGCGAATCAAGACCTGGTTCTACTTCTGGGAGCCCGACCTTCGACTGCGCATCCGCTGGGCTGATCCGAAACAGGCAGACAGCGCGCGCGCCGAGCTTGCCGGCTTCCTCGATCAGGCGAAGGCCGATGACAAGCTCGAGGAGTGGTACGAAGGAAGCCACGGCGTCAGCGGCGAGGTCTACCGGGGGGAAGCCGAGCTCTACGGCACCGAGGTCTGGGAGCTGACGGCAAACGACTGGATGGGCGGAAGCGAGCTGGCCCTCGCCATCGTTCGCTTCGAAGCCGAGGGTGTGCTGAAAGAGCCGAGGGTGTTCCACTGGGCGAGGCGTGTGCACCTCTTCTCGAACCAGCTCTGGCTCGACGAGATCGCCCTGTGCCTCCGCCAGGCGCACGGCTATCTCGGCATGGCGGATCCCAAGGACCCGAGCGTCGTCGAGATCCGGGGCGCGATCGAGAAGTATCTAGAAGGCGCCTGAGTAAGCGTTCAGCGCGGGCTGGCCGCCGAGATGGGCGTACAGCACACGTGATCCGGCCGGAATTCGCCCGGACTGGACGAGGTCGATCAGCGCGGCCATCGACTTCCCCTCGTACACCGGATCGGTGAGCATTCCCTCGAGGCGTGCACAAAGACGGATCGCGTCGATCGTCTTCCCGTCGGGGATGCCGTACGTTCCGGCATGCCATTCGTCGAGCAGGACGATCTCATCGTCACGGAGTTCACGGCCGAGGCCGATCGCATCGGCCGTCTGTCTCGCGATGCGCGCGACTTGCCCCCACGTCTGCTCCACTGTTGCGGAGGCATCGATGCCGAGCACTTTTCGCTCGGCGTCCTGCACGGCGAAGCCCGCGATCATGCCGGCGTGCGTCGAGCCCGTGACCGAGCAGGTCACGATCGTGTCGAAGAAGACGTCGAGCTCCGCCTCCTGCTCCGCCACCTCCTGTGCCCAACGTGCGAAGCCGAGCCCGCCAAGCGGATGATCAGACGCGCCGGCAGGAATCGCATACGGCCTTCCGCCGCGGTCTTCGACTGACGCGAGCGCCTCTTCCCAGCTCGGGCGGATTCCGATGTCGAAACCCGCCGGGTCGAGTCGCACGTCTGCACCCATGATCCGCGAGAGCAGGATGTTGCCGACCTTGTCGTAGACGGCGTCCGGCCACTCGACCCAGTGCTCCTGCACCAGAACGCACCTGAGCCCGAGCTTTGCCGCGACCGCAGCGACCTGACGCGTGTGGTTCGACTGCACGCCGCCGATCGAGACGAGCGTGTCGCAACCCTGGGCGAGCGCTTCGGCGGCGAGGTACTCGAGCTTCCGCGTCTTGTTGCCGCCGTACGCAAGACCGGAGTTGCAGTCCTCGCGCTTCGCCCAGATCTCGACGTTGCCGCCGAGGTGTTCGTCCAGGCGCTCGAGCCGATGCACGGGCGACGGGCCGAAGAGAAGCGGCACCCGCGCAAAGTCGTCGAGGCTCACATAGTGAATCTATTACGCCAGGTTGAAGCGATAGACGTGCACGTCGTGCGGTCCGAACCAGTCCCTGAAGCTGCGGTTGGCGACCGTCACGGACCTGAACTGCTGCTTGTCGGGCTGGATCGGCGGCGGCAGCGGATCCTGTCCGTACTCGAACATCACCTGCCCGGCCGTCAACGGGCCGCCGCCTTGCTTGTTCGGAAGACCGCTGAAGGTAACGCGACTTGTCGTCCCTCCTCGCCTGACGGCGATCACGTACAGGAAGGTTCCGCTTCGTCTCGCGGTCAGTTCAACGTCCGCGGCGCTCGACGACACCACAGCCTGCGGGACCGGCGCGATGAGCGCAGGAAGGACGGACGGCGACGTCAACTCGACGAGTAGCGGCCGCAGCACCTGATCCCAGAACGTCCAGTTCCACCCGAGCTGTGCGTCGCGCGGCCGCATGACCTGCGTCAGCTGACCTCCGAAGAAGATCAAGCCCCTGGCGCCGTGGACGATCGCCTGGTACGCCATGAACCGTTCCTCCAGCAACCCCGGAAAGCGCGGGACGAGATTCGGGCGTTGCCGGCTCGGGGTCACCCCGCTCCAGGCAATCTGCAGCGTCGTCCAGATCGGCTTGCCGCCTGCCGCGCTGACCATCTTCTTCGTCACGTCGCCGACGACGCTGATGTCTTTGTTTGGAAGATCGGTGTGCCGTCCGGGCGGATAGGCGACGGGATAGATGTCCGCCCCGGTGATGTCGAAGGCGGGACGGTACGGCGTGAGGCTCGCCACCGTCCCGAGCGGCGCCTGGATGATCACGATCGGGTGATCGGGGTCGATCGTGCGCAGCTTCGTTCGCGCACGCGCCAGGCCCGCGGCGGGAATTCCGGCTAACGCGGGCTCGTCCACGCCCTTGT
Source organism: Actinomycetota bacterium (assembly GCA_046728195.1). Taxonomy (GTDB): domain Bacteria; phylum Actinomycetota; class Thermoleophilia; order Gaiellales; family Gaiellaceae; genus 3-1-20CM-4-69-9. Next base: position 9,576 of record JBKPEC010000094.1, on the reverse strand, counting down.
AGGCCCCAAGCGCAGCATGCGTCTTGAGCCCGTTCGCGATCCTTACCAGGAGTTGCTCCTCGACCGAGCCCGGCGCGGCAGGGAGATTGCCGGCATTCCCGAGCCGTGGCCAGCAGAACATCCCGTGCGAGGCGGCCGCGTCCATTCGTGCGCGCTCCGCAGCGATTTGCGCGTCGATCTGTGGCAGGTTCCATTCGCGCAGACCACTGCGGACGAAGTTCACGCCGGCGCTCGCAACCTCGGCCCAGGCGTTGCGGCCGTCGGGCGTCTGCCCGTCCGGCGCAGGAGCTTCGGACAGGCCAATCGGGAAGACCTTCTGCCCATCGATCACGACGCTGCCGGTCGGGTCGATCGCAACGATGGACATCGTCCGTTGACGGTACATACGCTGCCTGCGCAATGCACCCTGGGCGGTTTCGATCACTGCTGCTCACGCTCGCGCTCGTCGGGGTCCTCGCCGGCGCAGCCGGTTGCGCCTTCGAGGGTCAGATCTCTGTCCAGGCCGTTGGCAGCGCACCGGTCACGGTGACGCAGTCAGCGAAACTCGAGTTCGCCCCGCAGCGCGTGCAGGGCAGAACGACACGTACCGGTCAGGTCGTGAAGATCGACTGCTCTGTCACAGGTGTCTTCGACGTCAGAGAGGCGACCGGATCGGCGGTGCTGATCCAGCTCTACCTCGTCCACCTGCGTACACGGCCGCTGCGGCGCGGAACTCCCTACCAGCTCGACTGCACGGGCCCGGTGATCGTTCAGCTCCCGACCGAGGCCTCGAATGTTCACGGAACGGCGACGAGCACATCCGCTGAGTCGGTGCCGCTCTCCGTGCAGGCTCCCGTCAGCGCGATGCCCCTTGCGTTCGGTAGGCGTCTGCACGCTGAGCCGGGAACGCAGTTTGCAGTCGTGGGCTCGTCCGCGTTGTCGGCCGGCGGCGTCACGGTCGAGCTGGCCCTCAGCCTTCCCGAAGCCCGGACGTTTCGGGAGAAGGTGCTCTACACCGCCTCGATCGCGTGCGGCCGATCCAAGTACGTCCAGCCGATCCGGCCGCTCGTCAAGGCCATGTCGCGCGTGCCACCACTTACGATCCAGCCGACGGCGAGCCCGACCGCCTTCCTCGCCCCGCACCTGTTCGGCGGGATCCGTAGCTACGGTGAGGCGACTCGGACACTCTCCTGCGTCCGCTGATCCGGCTCTCGTCCCGGGCGGGCAAGGAGGATTGCCCCGACGGTCACGGCGGCGAACGCAAGGATCCGTAACCCGCCGTAGACGCCCGACGGCACCGGCTCGTCGAGCACGATCGTGCCGGCCGCGATCGGCAGCGCATTTGTTAGCAACGTCGCGAGTCCCGCGACTGTCAGGGCGCCGCCGCGCTGATAGCCGAGCTGCAGCAGCCAGGTTCCGAGCGTATAGCCGAGGATCACCGGGATCACGAAGATCAGCCGTGCCCCTCCCTGAGTCGCCACTTTCGTGCTGATATCCCCGATGGAGAAAAACAGGCCGCCGGCGATTCCCTCCGCCACGGCGGCGCCTAGCATCGTGCGGCCGACCGTGACGACGAGGACTCCCGCGCCCGCGGTTGCCGCGAGCCAGAGCACGATTGCGCTCGTCGACCCGTTGCCGCCCTCACTGCTGCCGCCGACAAGCGAGACCGCGAGGGCGACAAGACCGACGATCGCAAGCAGCACTCCGGTCCGCTCGCGTGCTCCGAGAGGCCGTCCCGTGACCCGCGCCGAGACGTAGGCGAGTACGCCGATCCCCCCGGCGGCGATGCTCTGGACAAGCGCAAGCGATGCGAGCGCCAGCGCGGCCACGTAGAGACCGAAGCCGGCTGTCTCCATCGCGAAGCCGACCAGCCAGCTGCGATCGGTGAGCAGTGCCCGCGCAGATTGCAGCGGGCGCCGCAGCGACAGCATGGGCAAGGCCGCGGCCGCATCATGCTCGCGGAGATACGCGAGGTTGACCAGCACCGTCGACGCGAGCGCAAGCACGAGGGCGACAGCCGTCGACGCATTCAAGGCCAAAAGCCTATGCGGCGCGTGACCTCGCGCCGCAGCTGTCGCATGATTCGTCCGTGAGCGGTGAGCTCCCAACGGGGACGGTCACGTTTCTCTTCACCGATGTCGAGGGGTCGACGAGGCTGCTACGGGAGCTCGGGGACGAGGCCTACGCGCACGCCCTCGGCGAGCACCGCAGCATCCTCCGCGAGGCCCTCGCAGTGCACGGCGGCATCGAGGTCGACACGCAGGGTGATGCATTTTTCTGCGTGTTCGCCTCGGCACGCGATGCCGTCGCCTGCGCGCACGATGCGCAAGAGCGCCTCGCGACCACGCCGATCCGCGTTCGTATGGGCTTGCACTCCGGCGAAGCACTCGTCGCGGCCGGCCACTACGTCGGCCTCGACGTCCACCGAGCAGCCCGCGTCGGCGCGGCGGGGCATGGCGGCCAGGTCCTCCTCTCGCCGGCGACCGCCGCTCTGCTCGAGCCAGGTTCGGTCCCGCTGAGCGACCTCGGCGAGCACCGGCTCAAGGACCTCTCTGCCCCGATCCGCCTCTACCAGCTCGGCGAGACACCATTCCCGCCGCTCAAGACGCTGCATCGAACGAACCTCCCGATTCCGGCCACGCCGTTCCTCGGCCGGCGTCAAGAGCTGGAGAGCACGCTCACGCTCGCGCGAAACACCTCGAACCGGCTGCTGACGCTGACCGGGCCCGGCGGGACGGGCAAGACGCGCCTGGCCCTGCAGCTCGCCGCCGAGCTGGCGGACGAGTTCCCGGGTGGAGTCTTCTGGACTCCCCTGGCGGCGCTGCGGGATGAGGCGATCGTCCCGTCGGTCGTCGCGCAAGCGCTCGGCGTCGAGGAAGAGGCCGGGGCGGACATCGGCCAATCGATCGCATCCGCGCTGACGATGCAAACGCTCCTGCTCGTCGACAACTGCGAGCACCTGCTCGACGGCGTCGGCCGAGCGCTCGCGCCGGTGCTGCGCACGACCGACAACCTGCACGTGCTCGCGACCAGCCGCGAGCCGCTGTCGCTGGCCGGCGAGCGCGTCGTTGCGGTCGATCCGCTCGAGCGTTCGGATGCCGTCGCCCTCTTCCTCGCTCGCGCCGAGTCAGCAGGTGCCGGTCAGCTCGAAGAAGAGGCGGTCGGGCAGGTCTGCGCACGCCTCGACGACCTGCCGCTCGCGATCGAGCTCGCGGCCGCCCGCACGCCGGCGTTTCCTCCCCCGCTGCTGCTCGAGCGCCTGTCCGGCCGGCTCGACCTCTTGCGTGGGACACGCGACGCCGAGGACCGGCAGCGAACGCTCGCGGCCACGATCGATTGGAGCTACGAGCTTCTTTCCCCGGACGAGCAACGCGTCTTTCGCAACATGTCTCTCTTCGTTGGCGGTGCCACCCTTACGGCACTCGAGGAAGTCGCGGGGGCCGATCCGGACGAAGTCGCCTCTCTGGTCGCGAAGAGCCTCGTGCGCATGACGTCAACTGCAGACGATCCTCGCTACTGGATGCTGGAGACGATCCGGGAGTTCGCGGCTGACCACCTCGACGAGAGCGACGTCATCCCCTTGCAAAGCCGGTTCGTCGAGTTCTACGCACGCCTTGCAGTGGAGGCGGGCCCGCAGCTCGAAGAACACGACGCGGTGCGATGGCTCGACCGCCTCGAGGCTGAGGTCGGCAACCTGCGAATGGCGTTCTCGCTAACCGACGATCGAGCAGCTGCCCACCTCGGCGCGACACTCGGGGAGCTCCACCTGGTGCGAGGTCGCTACGCCGAGGCAGACGAGACGCTGACCAATGCGCTCGATCGGGCGCACGATCCGCTCGTTGCGGCGAGACTTCATCGTCTGCTTGCCGGCCTCTTCATCCGTCGCGACCAGTTTGACGCCGCGGCCGAGGCATACGGCGCGGCCGAGAACCTGCTCGAAGCTTCGTCGGATCGAGACTCGTCCTGGTTGAGAGAGTGGCTCGACCTCAAGTTGGCCGATGCCACGCTTCACTACTGGAGAGCTGATAGCGCCGCCCTTCATACCGCGGCAGAAGCGCTTCGCCCATACATCGAAGCGCACGGCACGGCACGACAGCGGGCGAACTTCACTGGGACACAGGTCTTCGACCTGATACGCCGCGACCGGTATTCCGCGTCGCCCGAGGCAGAAGCACTTGCCCGCAGGTATCTCGACCAGGCGAAAGCGGCAGGCGATTGGGATGGACACTTCATGCTCGCGTTCGTGCTCCTCTGGCGGGACAAGTTCGCGGAGGCAATCGAGCAGTTTCGTCTCGGGCGAGACGAAGGACGCGCGGCAGGAGACGTCCTTGTCGAGATCCGCTGCCTCATCTACCAGGCGGTCGCCCGACGTAGGCTCGGCGACGTCGCGAGCGTGCGCTCGCTTGACGCCGAGATCGCCGAATTCGAGGACTCGTACGGTTATACGGGGCTGATCTCCGCCAACCGAGCCTGGCTCGCGTGGCGCGAGGGCGATCTCGCCGCGACGGAACGCTGGGGAGCCGCCGCACTCGCGGACTGGCCGGCCGCGAAACGTGCCGGCCCCACGGTGTTCCAGTGGAGCGCCCGGTTTCCGCTGCTCGCCGCCGACATCGCGCAGGATCGTGTTGAGTCCGCGTCGGAACATGCTCGTCGCATGCTCGACCAGACTCAGCACCCGCTGGTTCCCGACGTGGAGGCAGCGCTCGAAGCCGCCGCCAACGCAGGTTCGCGCGACGCCTTTCGGCGGACGATCGATCTCGCCCGCACGTACGGCTACACGTAACGGAGCGCGGCCTAGGCCGCGCTCCGTAGCTGAGTTGTGTTCACATCGAGAGCCGCGACGAAGCCCTGGCGCCAGCTCGGATACAGCAGCTGCCAGCCGAGCTCGCGCTTCGCCTTCGCATTGGAGGCCCCACGGGCCTCGGTCATCATCGTCGCCAGCACGTCGCCGGCCATCAACTTGCCGAGCCACAGCGCCACGTGACGCGGGCGCTTCGCCCCGACGACGTCGGCGAGGTACGGAAGCCACTCCGACACCGGTGCCGGCTCGTCGTCGACGATGTTGTAGACGCCCGGCCGCCCGCGCTCGATCGCCGCGAGCGTCGCACGCGCGGCGTCCTCGATGTGAACGAACGACGTCATTCCGTCACCGCTGCCGACGACGGGGAACAGGCGCCTGCGGATCGGCTCGAGCATCTCACCGCCTGCCGCAAGCGACGTTCCCGGTCCGTAGAAGCCGCCGTAGCGCAGGACGATGCCGTCGGCCGCCACGACGCTCTCCTCGAGATGACGGATGGCGGTAATCGTCTCCCTGGCATTGCCCAGGGGAGTGGGATCGAGCGGCGCGTCCTCGTCTTTCACCAGCGCACCCTCGCGCGCGTACGGCCAGCCGGCGTAGCTCTGCGCGACGAACTTTCGCGCATCGACCGCCTTGGCAGCGGCCAGGAGGTTATCCGTTCCGTCCGTTCGCAGCCGGTTCGTCTGCGCGAACGCCTCGTCGAACTTCCGGAGGCTTCCGGCGACGGCCGCAAGCGCGGTCGCCTCGTGCACGACGACCTCCGGCGCGGCCTCGGAGATGGCTCGGCCGACAGCCTCCTCGTCCAGGAGGTCGAGCACGATCGGCTCCGCGCCGATCGCCCGCACCGCGTCTGCCTTCCTCGGGGACGTCGTCGTCCCGACGACCTCGTGGCCACCGTCCACCAACAACGGGACGAGCTGCTTCCCGATTGCGCCTGTCGCTCCTGCAACGAAGATCCTCATGACTTGCTCCCTTCGTTTCGGTTGGTGCTCTAAGACGAGGGCCGCGGGTCGCCTGTGACATGTCACAGATCCGTCTGCTATCCCGTCCAAGAGCCCGATGCGGAACGAGGCCCCCTATGAAGACCTGAGGCCGTTGCTGTTCTCGATCGCCTACCGCATGGTCAGCAGCGTCAGCGAAGCGGAGGACATCGTCCAGGAGGCGTTCCTCCGCATCCACCGCGCGGAGGCGGAGGGAGCGGAAATCGAGTCGCCCAAGGCGTACCTGTCGGCGGTCGTCACACGCCTCAGCATCGACCACCTCAGGTCCGCTCGCGTTCGGCGCGAGCAGTACATCGGGGAGTGGCTGCCCGAGCCGCTGCTCACCGACCCAGCGCCCGACGCGGCCGCTCAAGCGGAGACGGCCGACTCGCTTTCGATGGCGTTTCTGGTCCTGCTCGAGAGCCTCACACCCGTCGAGCGAGCGGTATTCCTCCTTCGTGAGGTGTTCGACTACGACTACGGCGCGATCGCGACGATCGTCGAGCGGAGCGAGGACAACTGCCGCCAGCTCTACGTCCGCGCCCGCAAGCACATCGACGAGGGACGGCCTCGGTTCGAGGCGTCACGACAGGAGCGCGACGAGCTCGCGCGGCGGTTCTTCGCGGCGGCGCAACGGGGGAACACGCAGGCGCTGATCGAGATGCTCGCCGCTGACGTCGTCGTCTATGGGGACGGCGGTGGAAAAGCGCCGTCATGGCCGAAGCCGATCTACGGTCGCGACCGCGTCGCGAAGCTGATGGCTGGCACCTTTACGCAGGCACTGCGACTCGGTGCGTCGCTGCAGCCGACGCAGGTCAACGGTCAGCCCGGCGTGATGTTCATGGATCCCGAGGGCCACGTCGGCGCCGTCATGGCGCTCGACATCGCCGACGGCGTGGTGCAGACGATCCGCGGGATCGTCAACCCCGACAAGCTCGCGCACCTCGGCCCGGTTGCCGACGTGCGCGAGCTTCTACGAAGGAGCCGGGGCTAAGAACTGAACCTCTAGGCAGCCTCCGCCTCCACGACCTCCTCTTCGGTCTCCGGGACCGCCGTGATGACCTCTTCAGTCCGCACGGGTCGCCGGAGCCCGACGATGGCGACACCCACGGCCGCCGCAATCACAGAGACGACAAGGGCCGCACGGAACCCGTCGAGCAGCGCCTGCGAGGAGCCGTCGCTCCCGACGTTGGCGTTGTTCACCGCCGTCACGATGGCGAGGAAGAGCGCGCCGCCGAACTGGAACGAGGTGTTGAGCAAACCGCCGGCGAGCCCCTGCTCCATCGGCGCGACTCCGGTGGTGGCCGCAATGTTCAGCGGGCCGAACGCCAGCGCGAACCCGAGTCCCGCCAGGAGGAAGGTCGGCAGCATGGCCGTCCAGTAGCTCGAGTCGAGACCGATCGGGAGGAACAAGGCGTACGCAACCACCGTGGACGTCAGCCCGACCAGGATCAGCCGCATCACTCCGAACCGACCGACGAGCGTGGCGACTCGCGGGGCGAGCAGCGCCACCAGCAGGCCGCCGGGGAAGATGGCGAAGCCCGTCTGGAGCGGCGACCAGCCGCGTAGCTGCTGCATGTACAGCGTCGCGATGAACTGGAAGCCGACCCAGCCGCCGAACAGCGTCATGGCGGCGAGGTTCGCGCGCACGAGCGTGTCGGACCTGAGGATGCCCAGCCGGATCAACGGGTTCTCGACATGCTGCTCGCGCCAGACGAACCCGAAGAGGATTGCGGCCGTCAGGACGAACGAGCCGAGCGTGCGCGCCGAGGCCCAGCCCTTGTCGGGTGCCTCGACGAGCGTGTACACGAGCAACAACATTCCCGCCGTCAGGCTGACCGCGCCTGCCAGATCGAATGCGCGACGCGTACGGAGCGGCTGCGGTCCCACGGGAACGAGCTTCGTGCCTGCAATGAGCGCCACCAGCGCCACGGGTACGGGCAGGAAGAACGTCCAGCGCCACCCGAGCTCCGTCAGCAGGCCGCCGAACACGAGCCCGAGGGAGAAACCGGTCGCACCCGTGGCGGTGTAGATCGACAGCGCCTTGTTGCGTGCCGGACCCTCGGCGAAGCTCGTCGTGATGATCGACAGGCCCGCGGGCGCCGTGAACGCGGCGCTGACGCCCTTGATGAAGCGCGTCAGGATCAGCACGTTGCCGTCGGTGGCGATCCCGCCGAGCGCGGAAGCGACGAGGAAGACACCGAGGGCGACGAGGAAAACGCGTCGGCGTCCGAAGAGGTCGGCAGCGCGGCCGCCGAGAAGGAGGAAGCCGCCATAGCCGAGGACGTATGCACTCACCACCCACTGCAGCGAGCTGGTCGACATGTGGAGATCGGTTCGAATGGAGGGAAGGGCGACGCCGACCATCGACACGTCGAGGGCGTCGAGGAAGAGGGCGCCGCAGAGGACGAGCAGCATGGCCCAGGCACGCCGGGACAGCTGTCCTGTTTGCGAGGTAATGGCGTCAGCAGTCATCCCTCGACTCTGGCGACCGCGGCTAACCCGGTACCAGAGCGTCTTTATCCTGGTACCACGGCTACCCGGCTTAGGCTGTGCCGCCTCCGCCATACTGGATTTCGATGGCGAGCGGGCTCCAGGTCAACGGCTCGAGCGACTCGCGCCGGCGGGAGCTGGCGGCGTTCCTACGGAGCCGGCGAGAGCGCCTGAGACCCGAGCAGGTCGGCCTGCGGCCGTCGCGGCGACGACGCACGCCGGGTCTCCGTCGCGAGGAGGTCGCACAGCTCGCAGGCGTTGGAGTCACCTGGTACACGTGGCTCGAGCAGGCGCGCCAGATCAACGCCTCGCCGCAGGTGCTCGACGCGATCGCGCGCACATTGCAGTTCGACTCACACGAGCACGCGCACCTCTTTACGCTCGCCGGCCTGCCGACGACGTCGATCGAGCACGAGTGCGGCGCGCTCAGTCCGGTGGCGCAGCTCCTCGTCGACCAGATGGAGCCCTACCCCGCGATCATCCTCAACGCGCGCTGGGACCTACTCGCCTTCAACCGCGTGCAGGCGACGTTCCTGCCGGAGCTCGACGACACTCCGATCGAGGACCGGAACTGCCTCTGGCAGGCCTTCACCAACCCAAGGTGGAAGGCAATGATGGTCGACTGGGAGGAATCGGTCGCCAGGATGGTCGCCGAATACCGCGCGGCCTTGGCCGAGCACATCGACGATCCCGCCTGGCAGTCCTTCGTCGACCGCTTGCGCGAAGCTGCGCCCGAGTTCAGCGCCTTCTGGGACCGGCACGACGTCGGCGCGGAGAACTACACGAAGCGCCTGCTGCATCCAACGGCCGGCTTGATGCGGCTGAACTACACGAATCTCTGGCTCGACCACCGTCCGCCTGCGCGCATCGTGGTCTTCACTCCCGCCGACGAGCAGACCCAGGAGCGCCTGGCGGAGATCAACGGGTCTCTGGTCGCTACTGCGGCGTGATGTTGTGGTTGAACCGGAAGCGGTTCTCCGGGTCGTAATCCCGCTTGATACGCCGTAGACGCTCCAGGCGTGCGGTCTGCGGCAGGTCGTCCGGCATCTCGCTGGCGTAGTTCACGTAACCCTCGCCGAGACTCCACGGCCCGATCGCCGACGAGAAGGCGCGCGCCGCGGCGATCCAGCGCTCGTCTTCCGCGGGATCCGTCCAAGTGCCGATGAAGGTCACGTTGTGAGACGCCTCGCGACCGGCGAACGCCGTCGAGTCGGGGGGAACACGCGCGGCGGCTCCGTGCAGGCACTCCAGGAGAACGCCGCCCATCATCTCCGGGTCGGCGAACGTCTCTGCCGTCCGGCCGATGACCTCGTCAGAAAGCTCGCG
>JBKPEC010000093.1:0-12161 GCA_046728195.1 Actinomycetota bacterium | reverse complement strand
GGCCGGGGTGCGGCCTGCGTGAGCGAGGCGCTCAATTCGAACAACGCCAACATCCTCGTCGGTCTCTGCATTCCGGCGACGATTCTCGGCGTCGGGTCGGCGTCAGGAGTCGAGATCTTCTCGGCGGTCTGGATGGCGGGTCTGACCGTCGTCGCGGTTGCCCTCGGGTTCGGTGGCGGCCTGACGCGACGCGAGGGGACCACGATCGTCGCGCTCTACGTCGTGTTTGCCGTCGTCGTGGTGGCTGCGAGCGCTTAGCGCCCCTCGCGCTCGATTCGCACCGGATGCCCCCGCGGGCACTCGATCGTGCCACGCTGGTGGTCGAGTGAGAGCGTGCCGTGGATGGACGGGAAGTCTTCGTCCATTTCGGCGCAGCGCTCGCACACGAGCGTGAAGCCGGTGGCGCGCGACGAGATCCAGACCACCTGCTCGGTAATGACCCAACTTGCCATCAGGCGGCCAGGTCGGCGAACTTCGCGTAGCGCTTCAGGAAGGAAAGCTTCTCCGTACCGGTAGGGCCGTTGCGGTGTTTCGCGAGGATGAGCTCAGCGAGTCCCTGCTGATCGGTGTCCTCGTTGTAGTACTCGTCGCGATAGACGAACATGACCAGGTCGGCGTCCTGCTCGATCGAGCCGGACTCACGAAGATCGGACAGGATCGGACGCTTGTCGTGACGCTGTTCGACGGCGCGCGAGAGCTGTGACATCGCCAGGATCGGCACGTCGAGATCACGCGCAAGCACCTTGAGGTTGCGCGAGATCTGTGACACCTCCTGCACGCGGTTCTCGGTCGTCGTCCCGGACGTCATCAGCTGCAGGTAGTCGACGATGATCAGACCGAGGTTCGGTTCGCGCGTCTTCAGCCGCCGCGCCTTCGACCGGATCTCCATCATCGTGATCGAGCCGGTGTCGTCGACGTAGATCGGCGCCTTCATCAGCTTGTCGCCGGCGGCGACGAGCCGGGGCCAGTCGTCTTGCGCGAGCTTTCCCGTGCGGAGGCGTTGCGACTCGACCTTTGCCTCACTGCACAGGAGCCGCTGCGTGACCTCGGACTTCGACATCTCGAGCGTGAACAGGGCGACAGGCGTCTCGTGGCGGAGGGCCAGGTTCGCTGCGATGCAGAGACCGAGTGCGGACTTTCCCATGCTCGGCCGCGCGGCGACGATGACGAGGTTGCCTGGCTGGAGTCCGGACGTGAGCCGGTCGAGGTCGCGGAAGCCTGACGGAACGCCCGTGACATCGGCGCCGGCCTCGTAGAGCGCGGTGATGCGCTCGAAGCTCTCCTTGAGCAGCTCCTCGATGTGGCTGAACTCCGTCGAGACGCGGCTCTGCGAGAGGTCGAACACGACCTGCTCCGCGCGGTCGACGAGCATCTGCGTCTCGCCGGGCCGTTCCCAGCCGAGCAGCGCGATCTGCTGTCCCGCGGCGATCAGTCCACGGAGAGTTGCCATCTCGCGCACGATCCGCGCGTAGTGTCCGGCGTTCGCCGTGGCGGGCACGAGCGCGGCCAGCTCGTGCAAGCGGACGCGGCCGCCGACGTCCTCGAGCTCGCCTCGCTCCTCGAGCTCGTCGACGAGCGTGATCGCGTCGACGGGCTCGCCCTTCGCGTAGAGCGCGAGCGCAGCGCGATAGATCTTCGCGTGGCTCTCGCGGTAGAAGTCCGACGCGTCAAGGACTTCGCTCACCGCCCCGATCGCGCCCGGGGAGAGCAGCATTGCCCCGAGGACGGACTCTTCGGCCTCGAGGTTCTGGGGCGGCGCGATCGGGGCGGGTTCTGCGAGCTGGGCGACAGGTGTCACTCGCGCGGAGTGAACCACTGCCGCTCCAGGGTTTCTACCTCTGGACGAGTCGGTTTTCGACACGGTGAAAGGGCTGATTTGCAGGGATAGTAGAACACATGTTCCCAGGTGTACCGGACGGAGCTGTGGAAAGAACGGTCGCTTAGAGCGGGAACTTCCGCAGGGAATTCACAGCGCGTGGAAAGAGGTGTGAATCCTTCTCCCCAGCCTGTCCACAGATGGAGCGGAAACCCGCTCCGAACAGGAGAGAGGATTGTGGACGTGATGGGGATGTTCAGGGAGGGCCGCCGCTCCGGCACCCTCCCGACCCCGTTGGCGGGCGGCTAGCTCTCGTCGGTGCCGGCGTCGACGGCGCGGTCGAACTCGTCGTCCGCCAGCTCGGCTTCGACGTCCGCGCGTGAGGGCTGCAGCTCGTCCGACTCGATCAGCACGGCGTCCTGTGCTGCCGCGGCGGCGTCGAGCTCGTCGAGGTCGAGCTCCTGCCTCTCCTCCGCCGGAGCCTGCTCGGCCTGCTCCAGCGCTTCCATCGCCTCGAGCTCTTCCTCCGGCGGTAGCTCGCCACCTTCGGGCACGACGAGCGTTCGCACGCCGACAGTCACGTCCTGGAAGAGCTCGATCGGAACCTGGTAGCGGCCGATTCGTTTGATGGTGTCGAGCTCGATCTTGCGGCGGTCGACACGCACCTTGTGCTTCTCCCATAGCTCGTCGGCGATATCGGTCGCGGTGACCGAGCCGAACAACGAACCGGTCGGGCCGGCCTTGACGTCGAAGCGAAGCTCCACCTTACCGAGACGCTCGGCGACAGCCTGCGCATCCTCGAAGGTCCTGGCCTCGTGCCGGGCGCGCCGCTCCTCGACCTTGTGCAGCTCGGCGACCCGGGCAGGCGTTGCCTCGTCGGCCAGCCTGCGCGGGAACAGGTAGTTGCGGGCGTACCCGCGCGCGACGCTGACGACCTCGCCGCGGAGGCCGACCTTGTCGATGTCCTGCCGGAGGATGACCTCCACCTAACGTCCTTCCGAGACGTAAGGCAGGAGCGCCATCTCGCGTGCACGCTTCACGGCGACGGCGATCTGGCGTTGATGTCGACGACATGCGCCGGTGATCCGACGCGAGCGGATCTTGCCGCGCTCCGAGACGTACCTGCGCAGCTGATTGACGTTCTTGTAGTCGATATCGTCGATCTTCTCCTTGCAGAAGTAGCAGGACTTCCGCCGGATCGGTCCAGCCTGGCCGGGCCGCTTACGTCCCGGTTGGCGGTCCCGGTCTCGTTCTCCTCCGCGCGGCGGCATCAGAACGGGATGTCGTCGTCCGCGGACCCGGCGAAGTCCTCGTTACCGGCCGTCGCCGCAGCCGGAACGAACTGTCGCTCGCCGTCGCCCGCGCCGCCGTCACCACGGCCGCCGAGGAACTGCACCGTGTCGGCGATGATCTCCACCGCCTGGCGCTTGGTGCCGTCCTGCGCCTCCCACTCGCGCCAGTCGAGGCGCCCGTCGACGCCGACGGGGCGGCCCTTCGAAAGGTACTGCGAGCAGCTTTCGCCCTGATTGCCCCAGACGGTGACGTCGAAGTAGTTGGGCTTGTCGCCCCAGTTCCCCTGCGCATCCTTCTGGCGCGTGTTGACGGCGATCCGCAGCTTGCACACCGCGGTGCCGTTCGGGGTGTGCCGTAGCTCGGGATCCTTGGTCAGGTTGCCCACGAGCACGACGCGATTGATGTTGGCCATGATCCTCTACTCCTCTTCAGAACGCATGTTCGCTTCAGCATAGGTGGGCTCGGGGACGGACTGCGCAGCGACCGGCTCGGGCTCGGGTGGGGGAGGCCCAGGCGCGCTCCCCTCGATGCGCCGCACTGCGAGGTGTCGCATGACGCCGTCTGTGATCCGGAGGACTCGTGACAGCTCTTCGAGCGTCTCGGGGTCGGCGTCGAAGTTCAGGAGATGGTACGAGCCCTCGCCCTTGTGGTTGATCTCGTACGCGAGCCGCCGCCGTCCCCAGACGTCGTGGCGGACCCACTTCCCGTTTGCGCGCTCCACGAGCTCGCGTGCGCGCTTCACGATCTCCTCCTGCCGCTCCTCGGGCAGGTCGGAATCGAGCATCAGCAGAATTTCGTATGCAACCACCGTCTCCCGAGTCCTCCCTTCCTCTGGTCTGAATCGGCCTCGCCGGCTGGCGCCACTCGGGAATGGGAGGCGCGATGACGAAGCAGGAAGCGCCGGCCAGTGTAGCATCGACGAATGCGCCGGCTGCTCGCGCCGTTCGCCTTCTTGCGCCGCCGCCGCGGCGAGGAACCGGCCGCTCCGGATCCGCGCGCCGAGGAACTGCGCCGGAAGCTGGCGGAGTCGCGCGCGATGGTCGCGGAGCGCGACGAGTTCGAAGCGGCCGAGCTCACGGTGGACCTGGCCGAGCCTGCGCCGGAGGATCCGGAGTCCCGGCGGCGCGCAGTGCACGAGGCGGGTCGTGCGACCGTCGACCAGATGCAGGACCGGACTACGGGCTAGCCGCGCAGCGTCGACCAGGTTTCCGCGACGAGCACGGTGGCGGCAGACACGAGCACGGTCGTCGCGCCGGGAGGCAGGTTCGCGTAGTACGCGACCGTGATCCCGGTCAGCACGGACCCGAGCCCGATGCCCATTGCGAGCAGGATCGTCGAGCGCAGGCTCCACGCGATCCGCGACGCTGCGATCACGGGCAGCACCATCAAGGCGGCGATCAGCAGGATGCCGACGATCCGCATCGAGAGGGCGATCGTGACCGCCGCCAAAGCGACGGTGAGCGAGTTGAGCAAGGCAACGGGCAAGCCTGCGACGCGCGCGCCTTCCTCGTCGACCACGACCGCCACCAAGGGTCGGTAGAGCAAGGCGATCAGCGCGAGCGCGCACGCACCGAGCGCCGCGATCACGGCGAGGTCGCCGCGCGTCACCGTCAGGATCGAGCCGAAGAGAAACTGGAACAGGTTGACGTTGAGCGCGCCGGCCGCAGACACCAGCACGACGCCCCCGGCGATCCCCGTGTAGAAGACGAGCGCGAGGGCCTGGTCGCCGGCGGTCCGGCGCCTGGCGCGAATCCATTCGATCGAAAGCCCGCCGACGACAGACACCGCGAGGGCCGTCAGCACGAGCGGGAGATCGAGGAGATATCCGAGCGCGACGCCGGCGAACGCGACGTGGCCGATCCCGTCACCGACCAGGCTCAGCCGCCGCTGCACGAGGAAGAAGCCCACCGCGGGCGCAAGTACTCCGACCACGATGCCGGCGCCGAAGGCGAGCCGCATGAACTCGAGGTCAAGCATGCAGGTGGGAGGGGTCGTGCCAGACACCGGGCAGGTCCGCTGGCGGCCCGTCGAAGACGATCCCGCCCCGAACGAGGATGAGCCGCTCGACGAATTGCTCGACGGCGCCGAACTCGTGCGAGACGTAGAGGACGGTCATGCCGAGCTCGTCCCGCAGGTGCTGGAGCAAGCCGGCGATCGCGTCCTGGGCTTCGACATCGACGCCGGTCGTGGGCTCGTCGAGGACGAGCAGCTGCGGGTCGGCCGCAAGAGCCTTGGCGATGAACGCCCGCTGCTGCTGTCCGCCCGAGAGCGCCGCCAGACGGCGATCGGCCTGCGGCCTCAGTCCGACCCGCTCGATCGCCTCACGGACGGCTTCGCGGTCGGCGAAGGCGAGCGGACCGAGT
This sequence comes from Actinomycetota bacterium, assembly GCA_046728195.1. Lineage (GTDB taxonomy): Bacteria > Actinomycetota > Thermoleophilia > Gaiellales > Gaiellaceae > 3-1-20CM-4-69-9. Next base: position 6,689 of record JBKPEC010000093.1, on the reverse strand, counting down.
AGCCGCGCGTGCGAGGCGCGACCCGCGGTCACGAGCTCGCGGACGGTCAGCGGGGCGTCGATCCCGGCCTGGGCGCGCTGCGGGAGGTAGGCGATCCGGCGTGTGAAGACGTCCACATTCCCCTGGGTCGGCTCCGCCAGGCCCACGGCCAGGCGGACGAGCGTGGTCTTCCCGCCACCGTTTGGGCCGGCGATCGCGATGAACTCACCTCGCTCGACCTCGAGGTCGACGTCTCGCAGGACCGGCGGGCCGGCCCCGTAGGAGAACGACACGTGCTCGAAGCGGAGGGCTAGCGGCATCCGAGCGCCTTGCGGAGCGCCTCGAGATTGCTCCGCATCAGGGTCAGGTAGTTGTCGTCGTGCGCCTGCTCAGAGGGTGTCAGCCCCTCGATCGGGTCGAGTACGGCGGTGCGGACTCCCACCTCGCGGGCCACCGTGTCCGCGAGCCGCGGCGAAACGAGCGTCTCGAAGAAGACGGTCGTCGCATGGGTACGCCGGACGAGCTTCACGACGTGCGCGAGCTGCTGCGGCGACGGCTCCGATTCCGGTGTGAGGCCCGTGATCGGAACCTGTTTCAAGCCGTAGCGCTGCGCGAGGTAGCCGAAGGCGGCATGACTGGTCACGATCTCGCGGCGCGTGCAACGTCGCAGGCCGGCGCGATACTCGCGGTCGAGTTGCCGGAGCCTGGCGACGAGTGCGCCCGTCGGACGGTGGAGCGCGGTGCCAATCCGGCGAACGACCCGTTCGAACAGAACCGGATCGAGCCAGACATGAGGGTCGGCGGTCAGCCCTTCCTCGCTGCTCTGGTGGAGGGGCAGGCCGGCGAGGATGTCGACCCGCTGGCCGTTCGCCTGGTCGACCGCCTTGCTGACGGCCGGCTGAAAGCCCCGGCCGAGGTACAGGACGACGGAGGCGCTCTCGACCCGCCCGACTGCCTGGGGCGTCAGCTCGAGGTCGTGAGGTTCGGAGCCCGGCGGCGTCAGGTTCTCGATGTGGAAGTGCGACCCGCCGATGCGCTCTGCGGCAAAGGCGAGGGGATAGAAGGCGGCGACCACGGTCCGCTTCCCACTCCCCGAGGCGCTGCCGCAGCCGGATAGGACGGCGGCCGCGAAAATAATGAGAACGATTCTCGTAATCACTCGCGAAAGGATACACTGGCACCGTGGCCACGAAGCCGAACGCCTGGACAAGGGACGCGCTCGATGCGCTTGACGCCGCGGGGTTCCGTCGGGGCGGCGCCCGCAGCGCCGTGGTGGAGCTGCTCGGAAGGCAGAACTGCTGCTTGAGCGCGCAGGAGATCTTCGACCAGCTCAGACGTGCGCGGCGTCCCGTGGGCATCGCGTCCGTGTATCGAGCGCTCGAGGTCCTCGTCGACCTCAGGCTGGTGAAGCGCGTCGACGCCGGGGACGGTCTCTCACGGTTTGAGCCTGCGCTCCTCGACGGCGATCATCACCACCACCTCATCTGCCGCGACTGCGGCAAGGTGGAAGCGTTCACCGACCCGCGCCTCGAACGAACGATCGACCGTATCGCGGGCGGGCTCGGGTACTCCGTCGAAGAGCACGAAGTCGTCCTCACCGGCGCCTGCGCCGATTGCGCCTAGGAGGCGCGCACAAAGGCCTCGGCGCCTGCGGCGATTCCCCGCGCGACCTTCAACTGGTAGGCGCTCGTCCGTAACAGCCGCGACTCGGTGGGGTTCGTCATGAAGCCCGTCTCGATGAGGACCGCCGGCACGTTTGCCCAGTTGAAGCCGGTGAGGTCCGACCGAGGAGCGAGCCCCAGGTCGAGCGCACCCGTTTGCCGGACGACCGCCGCCTGCACCTTCCGCGCCGCGCGCAGGCTCTGCGTGTAGATGTCGTCGGTCCAGCCGCGGTGCAGGGCCGGGAACAGCGTCTTCACACCGTGCAACGACGAGTCCTGTGCGCCGTCTGCATGGATGCGAACCATGAGCGCCGCGTGCCGCACGTTGCAGAAACGCGCCCGCGCGATGTTCCCTCCCGAGTAGGTCGTGCCCGTGCGCGTCATCGCGACGCGATAGCCGTCGTGTTCGAGCAGCGCGCGCGTCTTCAAGGCGATCGCCAGCGCAACCGGCGCCTCTCCGCGCGTACCCCCGCCGTCCTTGATCTTGCGGACTGTGGAGCCCGGCCCGATCGGTTCGGTCTGGCGGCCGACGGCCGGCAGCGTGCCGTGGCCTGGATCGAGGCAGATCAACGGGGTTGGCGGTGCGGCGACCACGGGCAAGAAGTGTGCCTGTGACGGATCCCGGGCTCAGGTTCGACAGTGCCGCGTCTCGCAGCCGAGCTCCGGAAGGCGCGATCACACGTTCACAGCGCCGTGCAGTCTGCTCGTGGACGGCTTAGTTGCAAAACTTCGGAACGGGCAACAGAGCCGGGATGGCCGTACGTGTCGAGCTTCCAGCCGATGTCGCCGCCGGACTCGACCGCGTCCCGAAGGCGCACGAGCGATTCTTCGCGCTGCCCGCGGAGCGGCAAGACGCCTGGCTCAGCTGGATCGACCGCGCTCGTGGAGCTCGGGGACGCGAGGCACGCATCGACGACATGATCCGCCGGCTCGGTCCCCCCGGCGCGGTCGCAGAGGAAGAGGTCGTCGAACCGGCCGGGCCTCCGCCGGAGCGCTACTGGTGGCTCTGGCTGCTCCTGCTGTTGCTGCTCCTCATCGGCGGGCTGTTGGCGTGGTACTTCCTCACGCGCGGCAGCGACAAGGCGACGGTGCCGAACGTGATCGGCCTGCGCGCGGACGCCGCAGCAGCGCGGATCCACGACAAGGGCTTGACGTCTCGCCGCGCACCGGAGCGAGCGATCGGCCTCCGAACATCGTCTTCGGCGAGAAGCCAGGTCCGGCTTCAAGGTCGAGATCAAGCACGTCGCTTCTTCGCGGCTAAGAGGCCGACGACCAATCAAAGCAAGGACGGCCTGGTCGTCGAGCAGCAGCCCCGGGCAGGGACGAGCATTCCCGGCGGCATTGCAGGTCACGATCTTCGTCGGCCGCTTCACCGGCTAGTCGAATACCGGCCCGCTGAGCGAGCCCGGCGCTGCCCGTACCGGCGGTGGCCGGCCACCACAGTCAGAGCGCGCCGGGCTCGCTCAGAGAAGACCTACGCGGGCGCTGAAACTTGCTCGAGCCGGTGCCTGCACCACAAGCGACACGTATCGGCGTGCACCGCTTGGTCGCGCGTCGTGTCCCGCACAACCTTCCGGGCACGATTGCACGGCGCGAGGATTCGGCTGCTGATCCCGCCCAGCCAGACTGCGCCGGGCAGGAAGGCCGCTGGTAACGGTCGAATCTGGATTCGCCCAGGGTTACTCGGTCGACCCAAGCCTCTCCCCGGGACGATCGATTGCGACGTGAGCTGTAGACGGCGCGGCCCTGGGCGTCTTCGCCAGAGCGCAAGCGTCGAGCCTCGGCCGCGTCTCCCTCGTGAGGGCCCGGGGCTGCTCGCAAAGAGGAGTGGCGGCCTCTTTCGGGAGAGGGCGGCCAGCGCCGGGCCCCGATTCACCGAAGGCCTTGTCATTGGTCGAGGGTGGGCAGATACTGTCGCTCTTCGATCGAAAGGCTGGCCCGGTATGCGACGTGGAGCGTCGGTTCTCGCGCTCGTCGTAACGCTCTTCCCCGAACGGGAAGCCGGTCCATCTTCCGTCGGTAATGCGGCCCTTGACCTAAACCACCCCGTCACTGAATCGTCACCGCGTGGCCGCCCTCCCTGACGCGCGGGAGTCGTAGGTTCGTCCACGGAGCCGGCGTGGGCCGGCTGGAAAACCACTCAAGGGGAGAGAAGATCTTGATCAGACTGCCCAAAGCACGTCCGCTCGCGGTTGCGGGCGCAGTGGTCCTCGGTGTTGTGCTCTTCGCCACGGTCGGCGGAGCGGCTTTACCCGATAGTCCGCAGCTCTCCGGCGTCGCACAGCCAAACCTGAAGGCGGTCGGTTATGCCCCGGCGCCAAAGCTCTCCAAGGAACTGCAGGAGGTCGCGTGGGCCCAGGGCGGCACACGCCTCGAGAATCCGTCCGGGATCATCACTGACTTCGGCTACGAGAACGACGTCAGCGCGAGCGACGATCCCACCAAGCCGCAGATGGAGCCGACGTCGACCAACATGACCGAGGCGCAGAAGACCGAGCCGGACAAGAACACGTATCTCATCTTCAAGCAGGGGCTGAAGGGCCCGGACTCGTCGTACGACTACGGGAAGCACTTCGTATTCCAAGGTCATGAGGCCGCTGCAACGGTGAGCGGCGCGAAGCAGGGCTACATCACGCGCGTCAACCTCGACGCAGACGCCCAGCATCGCGTCACGCTGCTCGCCACGCAGGACAACCTCGGCCACCCGATCGCGACGATCGACGGGTCGACATGGGATCCGTTCGCACAGCGGCTGCTCTTCACGACGGAGAACGTAAACGCGCCCACCTATTCCGCCACTCCGGACTACCCGTCTCAGGTCGAGGACCTCTCCGGCTCGCTCGGACGGGGCGGCTATGAGGGGATCCAGGACGACTCGGCCGGGAACCTCTGGATCGTCGAGGACATCGGCGGTTCGAACAAGCCCGGCACTGTCGCGAAGGTGCCGAATAGCTTCATCTACCGCTACGTGCCCAACTCACCCGGCGACCTGCACAACGGGAAGCTGCAGGTCTTGCAGGTGAAGAACGAGAGCGGGACGCCGATCACGCAGGCCTCGCAGACTGCGGTGAACGCGCCCGATCAGATCCTGCTGCACAGCTACGGGCACTCGCTCGACACGACCTGGATCACCATTCACGACACATCTGTCTCGACGGCGCCGTTCAACGCCAACGCACTCGCGAAGGCCGCGAACGGGACCCCGTTCAAGCGACCCGAGAACGGCCAGTTCCGGCCGGGCTCGGGCTTCACTCAGTTCTTCTTCGACGAGACGGGTGACACGAACGCGACGAGCGTCGAGAACGGCGACAAGGCCACTGGTGCGGGGGGTGCCGGAGGCTGGGGTGCCATCCAGAAGCTGACGCAGTCGAGCCCGTCGTCGAACACCGGGAAGCTCACGCTGTTCTTCCGGTGCAACGAGAACGTGACCGGGCTCGACAACGTGACGTTCCTTTCCGCAAGCAAGGTCACCTTTGTCGAAGATGCCGGCGACACGTTGCACCAGCAACGCAGTGACGACACTCGCGCCAACGTGGCGGGCGTCGACGCCGGTTTGGACTCAGGCTGGGTGTTCGACGTCAACACGGACTACTCTGCGCCGAACGCCAAGCCCGTTCGCTGGCTCGCTCAGGGCCGCGACGCCGCCGCGACGATCGACGCCGGCTTCGGAGGGTTCGGCAAGAACGACCAGGACAACGAGATCACCGGCGTACACGTTTCGGACGGCGATCCGAGTCCCCAGGGAATCCTTGGCGCGAAGCTGCCGCACATCTTCCAAGGCGGCTGGCGCTGGTTCTGGACCCAGCAGCACGGTGACAACGTCTTCTACGAGGTCATCCCCGCCGACTCGGTGGGACCGCCCGGGGAGGGCAACGACTAGCGAGGGACGGTGACGACGTGTGGCGCGCCGTCATGCGCGCCACACGTCATACCTCGGGTGGGTCACTTGATCAGGTTCGCGACGGCGTTGATCGCGACGGCGATGATCGTCGTCCCGAAGACGAACGAGAGAAGCGCATGCCTGATGACAATGTGCCGCACGCGCTTCTGGCTGATCTGGGTGTCGGATACCTGGTAGGTCATTCCGATCGTGAACGCTGTGTACGCGAAGTCGCGAAAGTCGGGTTCACCATCCTCGAAATCGATCCCACCTTTCGGTGACCCGTAGTAGAGGCGTGCGTACATGAGCGTGAACGTGGTCTGGATCGCGGCCCAGCCGAGGACGATGCTGATCACGGCAAGTGCCGCGAGCAGGACGGCGTGCGAGCCGCTGGCCTTCGCCGCCTGTGCAAGCGTGAAGAAGATCGCTACGAGACTGGCGAGACTGGCGCCCAGGATGACCGCGTCGGCTGCTGCGCGAGAGTCGTCCTCGGCGAGCGCGAGCCCCTCAGTGGCCTTCGCGTCCTTCAGGAAGATCGTCCTCCAGACCCAGACCAGGAAGATGAGCGTGAGCGTGTCCCACCCAAGCAGCACCGCAACAGACCACGTTGCGCCGAGGGACCCGGTGACGGCAGTGGCGATTGCGCCCGCCGCGGTTCCCACGATGATCCGTCGCCGCGCGAGGCCCTGGATGTCGTGCACCTCGGGCATCGACAAACCATCGCCGATTCCGCGCTCGGGCGTCTGAGGGTACGGGCTTCGCGGCACGCGAACGCGATCGCGATCCGAGCGTGGTCACAGGATCAGCCCGATCGCCGGCAGGCCGATGCGAAATCGGAGTGCCGACAAGGCGCCGATCGCGAGTGAGGAAGCCGCCAAGATTCCAATCCGAGGGCCCCCCGCCATCAGCGATCCGACTGGACGCGCTGAGATCGGTACAAAGTTCAGTACAAGAAGCGCACGGGCATGGTTACCAAATGGATCTCCAATCGATTGCCAAAGCGTTTTGATCCAAAGAACCTGTTTCAACCAGCGCCCGAAGGCGTGATCGAGGACATCCGTCCCGGCCTGGCCCGCTGGGTGACACCGCACCCAAAGTGGAAGCCCGAGGAGGACTTCCTCGACGAGTCCTATCGTGACGTCGCCTCCGTGCTCCACGTCGCGCCGGAC
>JBKPEC010000092.1:0-3600 GCA_046728195.1 Actinomycetota bacterium | reverse complement strand
GTGCTCGGAGTGCAGGCCGAGCCCGACCAGCGCGACATCCGGCCGCTCTCTGGCGGTCACCGCCCCGACCTCCTTGACGTAGATCTCGCGCGCGATCACCTCGTGCCCGAGCCCGGCCACGACCTGGGCGAGCAGCTCGAGTCGCTCCCGCTTCTCGTTCGCGATCAGGACGCGCAGGTGGCGGATCTCGTCCTCAGCCATCGTGAACCAAATTTAGCGCGCGGCGTCATCCGGGCTGGGCGCATAGAGGCGCGCTAGACTTCTGTTTGCGGCGCCCTAAATCATCGGCGTAGCGAACACTCCGCGGGGCCAGAAGGAACCCGGCCCCGCGAAAGTCCGTCCTCAGCAACAGGTCGGAACAGGCGCTGATCTCAGCGTGCTGGTCGACGTCTGAGCTGCGACGGGAGGATCGAGGATGGCGAGCATCTGCAGCGTGTGGCGGCGAGCCGTGCTGGGCCGGAATGGTCGGCTTTCGGCCGACGGTGAGTGGTCGGTGTGAGCGTGCCTGGTTCCGTCCATGGGTGAGCACTCGATGCGCGGCTCGCGCGAAGCGATGCCCGCGGACGCACCATCGAACGGGCGCCCGCTTCGTTTGCCGCGGAAGGGCCCGTCGGTCTGCCAGGTCAGCCACGATCGCGGCAGCGCCGAGATGCACTTCACCCGTAAGACGGTCGGGGAGCTGCTGGCGAGCGGGGGCTTCTTCTGGCTCGACCTCGACCGGCCTGAGGCGGATGACTTCGAGATCCTGCGCGAGGTCTTCGGGTTCCACCCGCTCGCGGTCGAGGACTCCGAGCAGTTCGACCAGCGGGCGAAGATCGAGGACTACGACGACTTCGTCTTCCTGGTCGTCTACGGCGCCTCACCGGACGACGACCGTCTCGTCGAGGTGCACTGCTTCTACTCCGAGCGCTTCCTCGTCACCGTTCACCAGGACGACTGCCCCGCGTTCGCGGAGATCCGCCGGCGCTACCAGAAGCGCGACGAGGCGATCGACCGTCCCTCGCTGCTCCTGTACCGGATCGTCGATGGGCTGGTCGATAGCTTCTTCCCGATCCTCTCCGACTTCGACGACCGGATCGACGAGCTCGAAGACGAGATCTTCCGCGAGGCCAGCGACAAGCAGCTCCAGGAAATCTTCCAGATGAAGCGCCTGCTCGTCGGTGTGCGCAAGGCAGTGAGCCCGCAGCGCGACGCCTTCGCGGGCCTGATGGGCGGAGTCGCCGAGCTGCCGGGACTGGCGGAGGGGGACGAGCGCTACTTCCGCGACGTCTACGACCACCTGATCCGGATCAGCGACCTGATCGATAGCTACCGCGACTTGCTCTCGAGCGCGATGGACGTCTACCTCTCAACGGTCTCGAACCGCCTCAACGCGGTGATGAAGCAACTGGCCGTCATCGCCACGATCTTCCTGCCCTTGGCCTGGCTGACCGGCTTCTTCGGCCAGAACTTCGGTTACCTGGTCAGGAGCATCGGCGGCTGGGAGACCTTCGTCGGTCTTGGCGTTGGCACCGAGCTCGTCGCGCTCGCGATCCTGTTCGCCTTCTTCAAACGGCGGGGCTGGTTTTGATCAGGTTCTTTGCGCCTCACCGGGAGGAGGGTTCGGTTATTCCGGCTCGAACAGCCAGGGTCGCTGGCTCGGGCGGGCTCGTCAGGGACCCGCTGGCGGCGATCGCCGTTCCCCTTGCGCCGATCGTGCTCGAGGGCAGGTATCGGCTGCTAGTCGGGGCGCTGTGGCGTCTAGGTCGTTCGCGGCGGGGACGGTGGACGCTGGCGGCCGGGTCGGGAGCGCTCGTGATCGCCTTGGCGCTGCTGGCCGCTCGCCATTTTGCAACCACCGCCTGGCCGCTCTCGGGCGGAGAGCCCGGAGTCCTAGTTGCGGCAGGGCTGCTGCTTCTTGTCGCGCAGGGATTGAAGGCGTACGGGTGGGGACGGTTGTTCGCGCCGGGCGAGCGGCCCCGGCCGCTCGCACTCGCGGCCGGGAACGGCGGCGCCGCGCTGATCGGAGTGGTGCTTCCCGGCCGCTTTGACGATGCGATGCGAGTTGCCGTCGTCCGCCGTTATCCGGGCTGTCCTGCCGGTGTGCGGACGCTCTGCCTGTCGCTGGTCATGCTCGGCCTAATCGACAGCGTCGCCCTGGCGCCGCTCGCGTTGGCCGCGGCCGTGGTTCCCGGCGCGGGGATGGGCGTGCGCGCTGGGCTCGCGGTGGTCGCTGCTGGCGGAGTCGCGGCCGCCGCTCTGATCCTTGCTCTACCCCGCCTCGCCGCGAGCAGACAGGCCCGGCGCTTTCGCCTCGGACGCTGGCTCTGCCAGCGCACGACCTCTCGGCGGGGGGCATCGGAAGCGTGGGCGCTCGTGTCCGGCTGCTGGCTCGTCCGCGCGATCGCGCTCTTCCTGCTTCTGGGCACTCTCGGGATCGGCTTCTCGTTCCCGCTTGCGCTGCTCTTTCTCTGCGCGGGCGCGGCGGCGGCAGCGCTGCCGATCGGCCCGGCGGGTGCGGCCACGCAGGTTGGGGCCGGCACGACGGCCCTGATCGCATCGGGCGTCGGCGGTTCTCAGGCGCTTGCCGTTTCCGTCGCGGTTGGCACCCTCGGCGTTCTCTCCGGGGCCGCGTTCCTCCTCGCCGCGGTCGTCTGGCGGACCGGCCTCTCGCTGATGCCGAGTCGAGTCAATCTGTGAAGAGAAGCTGGAGAAGCTGGTCCCGAATCCGCCCAAGGTCATGACCAGGAAGGTTTTTGCGCACCAGACAAAGGCACCAGTCCTCGCCTAAGTCGTCTGACTGACCAGAAGCAAGCAGAAGGCCTGCGAATGCGGGTCTTCTCTGCGTTGCTGCGCGATCGCTCACGCGCCGCGGTATCGCAAACCGGCGCTCCGTGCTTGCTGCCGCGTGGGAACCGGCAAAAACTCAACGGTCATGCAGCAAAGTGGGTAAGCTGGTGTCACTGGTCCTGCAATCAGGTTCCGGCCGGAGCCCGCAAACCACCAACGCGCGACGCGCGCGAGGCGAGGAGCTCAAGGCGAACGGACTTTCCATTGCGGGGCCAGCCTCTAGTCCTCTTGGCTTACGCGGCTAGCCCGCTGTGTGTGCACTGACAACCGCCTGAATTAGTCGTGCGAACGTCGTGGGTCGACAGTCGGTACCGACAGCAAACGCGATTCCTTGTGTTTCCGCTCCTGTTCGCGCTTGTCGCCGCCTATGCCGTCCTGGGGTGCAGGCGTCGCCATTCTGGACCTGTGCTCTCTACGCGTCCGGTTGCTGCTTGGCCGTTGAGGTGTCAGGTAACGATCAGGCGGAACGTTGGGAATCGTCGGTCCGACGCATCGCCTCATACACCTGGTTGTAATCGGTTGATCGGCGTTCCTCGCCTCGCGTATTTCGCGCTACGAGCGCTTTCCGCAGAATCGTTTCTCGTCTGAAAGAACCATCGGAGTAGTGTGAATTGCGCGGGCGGCTGCTCTGCGGCACTGGCTCTCTCCAAATGGTTAGTGCTCGACTCTCCCCTCCGAGCACCGTCCGCACTTTGCGGACAGTTCGCAACGTCCGGGTGAGACGTCGTGCTGTGTCGTGGGTACTCTCTTCGGCACGAAGAGGTGGGGTGC
>JBKPEC010000091.1:0-3316 GCA_046728195.1 Actinomycetota bacterium | reverse complement strand
AGGAGCACCGAACGCTCGCCTGCTGCGGCGAAGACATCGCGGATCAGCTGCTGCGCCGTGTCCGGATCGAGGTGGGCGGTCGGTTCGTCGAGCACGAGGACCGCCTGACGGCCGAGCAAGGCGCGTGCGAGAACGATGCGCTGGCGCTGACCGCCGGAGATCTGCGCGCCTGCCTCGCCGACGAGGGTGTCCAGGCCGTCGGGCAAGGAGGAGACCCAGTCTTCGAGACGTGCCTCTCGCAGGACCTGTTGCAGGTCTGCGTCCGTCGCTTCCCGCCCGAGCCTGATGTTGTCGCGGATCGTCGCGGAGAACAGGTGCGCGTCCTGCCCGGCTACGGCGATCACGGAACGGACGTCCTCCAGGCGGAAGTCGCGGAGGTCGATGCCTGCGAGCGCGACACGGCCCTCCTCGGGATCGAGAAAGCGGAGCAAGAGATTCGTCACGGTTGTCTTGCCCGCTCCGCTCGGACCGATGAGCGCCAGCCGCCGCCCGGGCTCGAGGCGCATGCTGAAAGCATCGAGCACAGGGGTCTCGGCGTCCGCGTATCGCGCACGCACGTCTTCGAACGAGAGGGTGAATGTGGAGCCCGGCAACGGCCTCGGATCTTCCGGATCGACGACCGTGGGCTTGCGGTCGGTCAAGTCGAGGACCCTGCCGCCCGCCGCGACGGTGTCAACCAATTCGCGGGCGGCTTGTCCGAGCGGCTGAACGGACTCGAAAGAGGCGAGTGCAAGCAGGGCGAGCAGGGCTATGAGCACACGATCGAGCTGTCCGTCTGCGTGCGCCGAGACGGCGAGCGCAAGCACCGCGGCAACCGTGGCTCCAGTCACGATCACGCGGAACGCATCACCGAGGCCGTCCGCGAACGCTGCTCTCCTCGCGATCCGAGCCAACGTGTCGTCAACGACGCGCAAGCGGCGTAGCCGGTGGTCCGCAGCGCCGTACACGACGAGCTCGGGTGCACCGCTCACGATCTCGACGAGCTCGGCAGCGAGCTCTCCGCGCGCGTGAGCCTGGAGACGGCCGGACCGCTGTGCAACCATCACCGTGACGATCGGGACGAGGACGCCACCGGCAACGAGTCCCAGTGCCAGCGCGAGGCCGGCGGAAGGAAGGACAGCCGCAGCCACGGAAACCGAGACGGCACCAGCCGTGAGCGCAACGAGCGGGGGACCCAGGCCGCGCAGACTGAGGTTCTGGAGCGCCTCCACATCAGCGACCATTCGCGCCAGGAGGTCGCCCCGTCGGTATCCCTCGAGCTGTGCAGGCGCCAGCGGCTCGATTCGTTCGTACACCTGGATGCGTACCCGCCGAAGCACGCGAAAGGCGAGGTCATGCGACCTGAGCCGCTCGACGTACCGAGCGACCGGTCGCGCGAGACCGAAGAAGCGGACGCCGACGATCGCGACGGTCAGCGAAAGGATGGCCGGACGTTCTGCCGCCCGGGAGATCAGGTACCCGGCCGTCGCCATCAGACCGACGCCGAAGAGGATTGTGAGCGCGCCGATCAGCACGGCGATCGCCAGTCGCGTACGGGAGGCAGGCGCAAGCCGGAGGAGTCGTCGCAGCGTGGCGATCACGCGGCCGCACGCTCCGATGAAGGAACGGCCCGGCCGTGCTCGAGCAGGACGACTCGGTCGGCCCGCCGAGCAAGCTCGAGACGATGTGCGATCAACAGCACGGTGCGATCGCGGCAAAGCCGGCCGATCGCCTCGGCGACGAGATCGGCATTCTCTTGGTCGAGATCCGCGGTCGGTTCGTCGAGGACGACGAGCGGCGCGTCTCGGACGAATGCGCGGGCAAGCGCGAGCCGCCGGCGCTCACCCGCCGAGAGCGGGCGCCCTCCGTCGCCGACGATGGTCTGGTATCCATCGGCCAACCCGCGCACGAACGGGCCGGCGCATGCTCGTTCGGCCGCCAACCTCACCGCCGCCTCAGAGGCGTCCGGATCGCCCAGACGGATGTTGTCCGCGACCGTGCCCCGGAAGATCGTCGGCCGCTGCGGCACCCAGGCGACAAGTCGACGCCAGGAGTCCGGACGTGCAGCGGCGAGATCGAACCCGCCGGCGGTCAATCGACCACGAGTTGGTTCGGCCAGACGTAGCAGGAGATTCGCAACCGTGCTCTTCCCGGCACCGCTTTCGCCGATCAGCGCGATCGTCTCGCCTGGGAGCAACTCGAGGTCGAAGTCCTCGAGAACGAGGGCAGGTCGCGCCGGGTATGAGAACGAGACGCGTTCAAAGCGAACAGAAACGCGGGCGGGGCTCGGAGGGACGCGGACGCCACCGCGATCGACTGCTGGCGGGGCTTCGATGAGAGCAAGGATCCGATCTGCGACGGCAAGCCCGTCGACGCTCGCATGAAACTGCGCCCCGAGTTGCCGGAGCGGAAGGTAGAGCTCCGGCGCGAGGATGAGAACAGTCAGGGCTGCCTGAAAGCTGATCGAACCGCGATCAAGGCGCACGCCGACAGTCACCGCGACGAGTGCGACGCCGAGCGTGGCCGCCAGCTCGAGCACCGATCCGGAGAGGAAGCTGAGGCGGAGCGTCGACATAGTGGCGCGGCGGTAACGCTCGGTCACGTTCCCGATTACGGCCGCCTGCGCACGCCCGCGGTTGAAGGCGCGGAGTGTTGGCAGGCCGCGGACGACGTCGAGGAAGTGGGTCGATAGCAGCCGTAGCGCCTGCCAACGTTCGCGTGTTCGTTCCTCCGTGTAGCGGCCGATCAACCACATGAAGACGGGTACGAGCGGCAGCGTCACCAGCATGATCAGCGCCGTTTCGAGATCGATGAACGCAACCCATGCGAGGACCGCGACCGGAACGACGCATGCGAGTACGACCTGAGGAAGGTAGCGCCCGAAGTACGCGGCGAGGCCGTCGACGCCATCCACCGCTGCGGCTGCGATCTCGCCCGTCTCGGTGCCGTCGAGCGCCGACGGCTCGGCCTTCAGACGCCGCTGGACGAGCTCGAGTCGCAAGTCGGAGAGCACCGTCGATGCGCTGCGTCGGCCTGCGACCTCGAATCCCCACGCGAAGGCCCCGCGAAGAGCGCACGCGGCTGTGAAGAGCACGAGGTCCGTTGAAACGGCGTGCACGGAAGCACCCCGAAATGCAGCGGCGATGACACGAGCGACTAGCGTCGCCTGCAGGAGCACGAGCAACGCGGTCCCAACTCCGAGCGCGCTGTCGAGCGCAAGCAAGAGCCGCACCGTACGCGCGCGTCGAAGAAGCCGAGGGTCGAGGACGCCCATGTCGCTTAGGCGGTGGGCGTTCCACCGGTCCGCTGTGTGGCGATCTTGACGGGCGGCTCGACC
>JBKPEC010000090.1:0-17640 GCA_046728195.1 Actinomycetota bacterium | reverse complement strand
CAACATCCCCGAGGGTCTGGCGGTCAGCCTCGTGCTCGTGCCGCGCGGCGTCGGCACCCTCCAGGCTGCAGGTTGGAGCATCGTGTCGAGCCTGCCGCAGCCGTTGGTCGCCTTGCCGGCCTTCTTCTTCGTCGAGGTGTTTTCCCAGGCGCTGCCGGCCGGCCTCGGGCTTGCCGGCGGCGCGATGCTCTGGATGGTTGTCGCGCAGATCATTCCCGACCTGCGTCGCTTGGTCGGAGAGCAAAAAGGAATAGCGTTCCATTGACGTGACCGAGACGAGCGTCTCCCCGACAGAGATTCAGGCTCTTGGGCCCGACGAGATCGGGCTTCTCGACGCGTACTGGCGAGCTGCCAATTATCTGTCGGTCGGCCAGATCTACCTACTCGACAACCCCTTGCTCCGCGAGCCCCTCCGGCCTCAGGACGTCAAGCCGCGGCTCCTGGGTCATTTCGGGACGACGCCGGGCCTCAACTTTCTCTACGTCCACCTGAACCGCGCCATCCGCGAACGCGACCTCAGTGTCCTCTACGTCACGGGTCCGGGACACGGAGGGCCTGGGCTCGTTGCGAACGCATATCTGGAGGGGACGTACAGCGAGGTCTACTCGGACATCGGGGAGAACGAGGATGGACTTCGCCGGCTTGTTCGCCAGTTCTCGTTCCCCGGCGGCATCCCGAGCCACGTTGCCCCGGAGACCCCCGGTTCGATTCACGAAGGGGGTGAGCTCGGGTACGCGCTGGTCCACGCGTACGGCGCGGCATACGACAACCCCGGCCTGCTCGTGGCCTGCGTGGTCGGCGACGGCGAGGCGGAGACCGGCCCGTTGGCGACGAGCTGGCACGCGAACAAGTTCCTGAATCCCCGCACCGACGGCGCGGTGCTGCCGATCCTCCACCTCAACGGCTACAAGATCGCGAATCCGACTGTGCTCGCGCGAATTCCCGAGAGCGAACTGGATCAGCTGATGCGCGGGTACGGCTACGAGCCGCTCTTCATCTCGATCTCCGCCGACGAGGAGCATGCATCGGCGCATGCGCGCTTCGCGTCCGTGCTGGACGAAGCGCTCGACCGGATCGAGGAGATCCAGCGAAACGCGCGGGTCGATGGAGCGAGGGGGAGGCCGGTGTGGCCGATGATCGTCCTTCGCTCGCCAAAAGGCTGGACCGGCCCCAAGGAGGTCGACGGCCGGCCGGTAGAAGGCACCTGGCGCTCGCACCAGGTGCCGATGACCGACGTGCGCACGAATCCCGAGCATCTCCGTGTGCTCGAGGACTGGCTGCGCAGCTACCGTCCCGAGGAACTCTTCGGCGAGGACGGCACGCTCCATCGAGACCTGCGTGCAGTGGCGCCCGTTGGCGAACGGAGGATGAGCGCCAATCCGCATGCCAACGGCGGGCTGCTGCTACGGGACCTCGACCTACCCGACTTCCGGGAGTACGCCGTCGACCTGAAGGAGCCCGGCGTGACCGTGGCCGAGTCGACGCGTGTGCTGGGCGGGTTCCTGCGCGACGTGATCGCGAGGAACTCCGAGAACTTCCTCCTGTTCGGTCCCGATGAGACCGCGTCGAACCGGCTCGGCGACGTCTTCGCCTCGACTTCCAGGCGGTGGCTCGCCAAGACTGAAAGCGTCGACGAGGACCTGGGCGTCCACGGGCGGGTCTTCGAGGCCCTCTCCGAGCACATGTGCCAGGGGTGGCTGGAGGGCTACCTGCTCACCGGTCGTCACGGGCTCTTCAATTGCTACGAGGCCTTCATCCACATCGTCGACTCGATGTTCAACCAGCATGCGAAGTGGTTGAAGAGCACGCGTGAGATTCCGTGGCGGCGGCCGCTCGCATCGCTCAACTACCTGCTCAGCTCGCACGTCTGGCGCCAGGATCACAACGGTTTCTCACACCAGGATCCGGGCTTCATCGACCACGCCGTGAACAAGAAGGCCGAGATCATCCGGGTCTACCTTCCTCCCGATGCGAATACCCTGCTGTCGGTCGCCGACCACTGTTTGCGGAGCCGTAACTACGTCAAGGTCATCGTCGCGGGCAAGCAGCCGGCGCTCCAGTACCTGTCGATGGACGACGCAATCCTGCACTGCACGCGGGGCATCGGGATCTGGGACTGGGCGTCGAACGACCGCGATGCCGTACCAGACGTCGTGCTCGCCTGTTGCGGCGACGTGCCCACGCTCGAGACGCTGGCCGCCGCCTCGATCCTGCGAGAGCGCCTGCCCGACCTCCGTGTTCGTGTGGTCAACGTTGTCGACCTGATGCGGCTGCAGCCCGAGAGCGAGCACCCGCACGGGCTCCCCGACCGCGAGTTCGATTCGCTCTTCACGGTCGACCGTCCGGTCGTGTTCGCATATCACGGCTATCCGTGGCTGATCCATCGCCTTACCTACCGGCGGACGAATCACGACAACATCCACGTGCGCGGCTACAAGGAAGAGGGAACGACCACCACGCCCTTCGACATGGTGATGCTCAATGACCTCGACCGCTTCCATCTCGTGATGGACGTGATCGACCGCCTGCCGCATCTCGCGGGGAAGGCCGACCATCTTCGTCAGGAGATGGCGGACGCGCGGCTGCGCGCCCGGGCCTATGGCCGGGAACACGGGGAGGATCCGCCCGAGATACGCGACTGGTCCTGGCCCGGCTGAGCCACCGCGTGGGCTCGATCCTGGTCGTAAACGCCGGGTCCACGAGCCTGAAGCTCAAGGCTGTTGCTCCGGACGAGAAGTCGACGCGCATCGCATCGTTCGATGACGCTCCCGCAGACGTCGAGGCGGTTGCGCACCGAGTCGTCCACGGTGGGATGCGGTTCCGCGATTCCGTCCTCATCGACGAAGCCGTCCTCGACCAGATCAAGCAGCTCGTTACGCTCGCACCGCTTCATAACGCCCCGGCGCTCGAAGCGATCGGTGCCGCACACCGCGCCTTCCCGCAGCTTCCGCATATCGCGGTCTTCGACACCTCGTTTCACCGCACGATTCCGTCCGAGGCGGCTGTGTACGCCGTGCCTCGCGCCTGGCGGGAGGACTGGGGAATTCGGCGGTACGGGTTCCACGGGCTCTCCGTCGAGTGGTGCGCCAAGCGCGTCCCCGTGCTGCTCGGCCGCCGGGCGGGACGGCTGGTGGTGTGTCACCTCGGCGGCGGCTCCTCAGTCACTGCGGTCGTCGACGGGCGGTCGGTCGACACGACGATGGGCTTCACACCCCTGGAGGGCGTGCCGATGATCACGCGGTCCGGTTCGATCGATCCCGGTGCGCTTCTGTACGTCCTTCGCGAGAGAGGTCTCGACGTCGAGGCGCTCGATCATGCCCTCACCTTCGACTCCGGCGTCGAGGCGCTCGCCGGGGTCGGCGGCGGGATGATCGAGGTCGAGCGCCAGGCGGTGTCAGGCGATGCGGATGCCGGTCTTGCGCTCGACGTGATGATCCAGCGGCTTGCCGCTGCGGTGGCGGCCATGTCGGCGTCGGCGGGCGGGCTCGACGCAGTCGCCTTCACGGCGGGAATCGGGGAGAACTCCGCTCTCGTGCGAGAACGGCTTTGCAGCCGGCTTCGCTTTCTCGGCGTCGACCTGGATTCCGCCAGGAATGCCCGGGCGAAGCCCGACTGCGATGTGGCCACCGACGGCTCTCCGGTTCGGGTCCTGGTGATACAGGCACGCGAGGAGCTGATCGCGGCACGTGCCGCCCGGGCGCTTCTTGCGGGTAACCCGCAAGCGATTCACGGCCCTGACCGGACGCCCTGAGACTCGACTTGGTCGAAGCTGGTCGGGGTGGCAACCTGTTGAGATGAGTGCGTCGACGCCGGCGGTATCGGATGTCGTCCTGCGAGACGGCTCGACCATGCGATTTCATCCGCCGGGCCCGGCTGATGCGGACGAGCTGCTTGCGTTCTTTCGCGGCCTTTCCGACCGCAGCCTCTACCTTCGATTTCACGGACACCCGAGTGTCGACGACCGTCTCGTCCAGCCGGTGCTCGAGCCCGACTGGTCGGAACGCGGCGCCCTCGTCGGAACCAAGGACGACCAGGTCGTGGCGCTCGCAAGCTACGTCCGCCTGCGGGACGCGCGGACCGCGGAGGTCGCCTTCGCCGTCGCAGACGAGCTCCAAGGGCGCGGGATCGCAACACGGTTGCTCGAGCGGCTTGGAGCCCTGGCCGCCCCCGTCGGCATCGAAGAGTTCGTGGCGGAGGTGATGCCGGACAACCTGGCCATGCTGCGAGTTTTCGGTGACGCCGGCTTCGAAGAAAGCCGGGTCCTCGCGGGAGGGATCACCGAGGTTCGGCTCAAGCTCACGACCACCGAGTCGCTGCAGAGCCGGATGGACGAGCGCGATCATGTCGCCGTCACCGCGTCGCTCGAGCCCTTCTTCAGACCGGGCTCAGTCGCGGTCATCGGGGCGTCCTCGCGTGGCGGCTCGATCGGAGGCGAGCTCTTTCGCAATGTGTTGCGTGGCGAGTTCCGCGGTGTCGCCTATCCCGTCAACCGGTCGGGCGAGCCGGTTGCAGGTGTGCACGGCTATCGGAGCGTGGCGGAGATCGGCGATGCTGTCGACCTCGCTGTCGTGTGCCTCCCAGGCGGCGCGGTGCTCGAGGCGGCAGAGGAGGCGCTGGCGGCCGGCGTCAGAGCGCTGTGTGTCATCTCAGCGGGCTTCGCCGAGATCGGACCGGAGGGGCAGGCTCGCCAGGATCGCCTCGTCGAGCTGGTGCGCTCGCACGGCGCGCGGCTGCTAGGACCGAACTGTCTCGGGATCGCCGTGTCCGACGTTCGCCTCAACGCAACCTTCGGGCCCCGAGCACTGCCGCCGGGCACGATCGGCTTCTCGTCACAGAGTGGGGCGCTCGGCCTCGCCTTGCTCGAGCGCGCGGCCCAGAGGCGACTCGGCCTGTCGTCATTCGTGTCGGTCGGCAACAAGGCGGATGTTTCCTCCAACGACCTGCTCGAGTACTGGGAGGACGATCCGAGCACGGATGTCGTTCTGCTCTACCTCGAGTCCTTCGGCAACCCGCGGAAGTTCGCACGCGTCGCGCGCCGTGTCGCACGGAGAAAGCCGATCGTAGCGATGAAAGCGGGGCGGACCACCGCAGGCGCGAAGGCGGCCAGCTCGCATACCGCCGCGCTCGCGGGCTCGGAGGCTGCCGTGGACGCGTTGTTCCACCAGGCCGGGGTCATCCGCGTCGACACGCTCGAAGAGCTGCTCGATGTCACGGGACTGCTGGCGGCGCAGCCTCTGCCGCTCGGCCGGCGAGTCGCGGTGCTCACCAATGCCGGCGGCCTCGGCATCCTGTGCGCCGATGCCTGTGAGACGGCCGGCCTCTTTTTGCCGTCGCTCTCCGACGAGACGGTCGCTGCGCTCCGAGCGATCCTGCCGCCCGAGGCGAGCCTGAGCAATCCGGTGGACATGCTCGGCTCTGCCGTCGGCAAGACCTACGAGGAGGTGCTCCCCGCAGTTCTGCAAGATCCAGGTGTCGACGCCGTCATCGTTCTCTTCGTTCCGCCCGTCGTTGCCGGGGCTGAGGAAATAGCCGAGGCAATCGCACGGGCGCTGCAAGCGGAGTCGACGAATAGCAAGCCGGTGCTCGCGTGTGTGATCAGCCAGGACGGGACGCCGCAAGGCCTCTTGTCGGGGACGGTCGCAGCGTTCGACTATCCGGAGTCTGCCGCCCGAGCCCTCGGTCGTGCGGCGGACCGATCCGAGTGGCTGCGAGGCGAGCAAGGACGCGTTCCCGAGCTAGATCGGATCGACCAGGGGACGGCGAGGGCGGTGGTCGAGGAGGCCGGTGAACGGTGGCTCCGGGCGGACGAGGTGCGACGTCTCTTGAGTGCATACGGCCTCCCGCTCGTGCCGGAACGAGTTGCGCAGAGCTTGGAGGAGGCAGTCGCGGCTGCGGACGAGCTCGCGTATCCGGTCGTCGTGAAGACCGCCGCCGCGGGCGTGCACAAGACGGAGACGGGGGGTGTTGCGCTCGACCTGCGCGACCCTGAGGCGGTGCGCGACGCTGTAACGCGCATCGGACCGCCCGTGCTCGTGCAACCGTTCCTCCGGGGAGGCGCCGAGATTCTGGTCGGCGCATTCCAGGATCGCGTGTTTGGCCCGCTCGTCGCGCTCGGACCGGGGGGCACGATGGCCGAGCTGATCGGCGATGCCGGCTTCCGGCTGGCGCCGCTCACGGACGCGGACGCAGACGAGCTCGTAACCAGCGGTAAAGCCGGGCGGCTTCTGGGCGGCTTCCGAGGCACGCCGCCCGCCGATCGTCGAGCAGTGGCCGATGTCCTCCTGCGAATCGCGTGCCTCGCAGACGATCTGCCGGAGGTGGCCGAGCTCGATCTGAATCCCGTCATCGCCGATCCGAGTGGTTGCGTCGTGGTCGATGCGCGCGCGCGGGTAGCGCCCCCGCCCACGACCAGATTGCTGAAGACCTGGTAAGCGGCGCGCTGCGGTAAAGCCGCAGACCGGTTCCGCCGACGCCCGGATGCGCCATCGCCGCCGTAGGGCGAGCCTTACAGGGACGAAGGAGGCGTGACATGTCCATTCTGAAGGACTTTCACTTCAGGGTTGCAGTTGAAGGTGGACCCGACCGGATCGTGGAGACCGCGACCGACGAAGGGCTTGCTCTGCAGGTTGCAACACCACCCGAATTCCGCGGCGGCGTACACGGGAACTGGTCTCCCGAGCACCTGCTTGTCGCGGCGACGGCAGCCTGCTACGCGTTGACGCTCGCTGCGGTCGCAGAACGCCGGCAGGTGCCGCTCCACCGCACCGCGGTCAGCGGCGCCGGCCACGTCACTCGCCGCGCTGACGGTCGTTTCGGCTTCGTCGTCGTCGAGCTCGCGGTGGAGATCACGACCGAGCCCGGGTTCGAAGAGGAGGCTCGCCGCGCGGCGCGCGCCGCCGAGACAGGCTGCCTTGTCGCCGAGGCTCTCGAGATTCCGGTCGAGGTCGAGCTGAAGGTTCGAGTTGCCGAGCCCGTGGCCGCTTGAAACAGCTCTGAGACCTCTGCGGGAAGTCCGCACCACCGGTCCGGGCCTTCTCCGATGGCGACCGGCCGGAGTCGAACCAGACTCGGTATGAGATCGAAAAGGAGGCCACGATGCGAGTCAGCGACATCATGACGACCAAGGTTTTCACCGCGACACGTGAGATGCCGCTGCGACTCGCGGCCACACGCATGCTCGAGTATGGAATCTCAGGCATGCCGGTTGTGGACGGCGAGCGGCTCGTCGGCGTGATCTCGGAGACGGACATTCTTTTCAAGGAGCGAACGGCGCCGGTCCGCGACGGCCTCGTCGACTGGCTCGTTCACTACGGCGAGGACCCACCCGCTGCAAAGCTCTCGGCGCGAACGGTCGGCGAGGCGATGACGGCGCCGGCCGTCACGATCGGTTCGCGGAAGCTCGTCTCGGAGGCTGCGGCGCTGATGCTCGACCTTCGGATCGACCGGCTCCCGGTGGTCGAGGGCGAGGAGCTCATCGGGATCGTCACGCGCGCGGATCTGGTGCGCGCCTTCACGCGCACGGACAACGAGATCGAACGAGAGATCAGCGAGGAAGTCATTCTCGGGGGCCTGTGGGTGAGCCCCAGTCGTGTGAAGGTCGAAGTTGACGACGGTTCGGTCCTCCTGGAGGGCGAGGTTGACAACGAGAGCCTGGCGGCACAGATCGTCCGATCCGTAGAGAGCGTTCCTGGCGTCGTCTCGGTCGAATCGAGGCTTATGTGGCCGGCGTCCGCGCCAACCAAGCGGCACACCGCAAGGAGGACGGTCGCATGAACACGCGCACTCTCACGGACTGCACCGGCTACCGCGTCGTGACGCTCGAGGGAACGGTCGGCCGTGTCGCCGCCGTGGTGCCCTCGAAAGACCAGAACGCCGACGGGGTGCTCATCGTTCATTCCGGCCCAAGCTGCAGCCTCTCTGCGCTGCCCTTTGACGAAGTGGAGGGCGTCGACGTCGACGGGCGCCGACTTGTCGTCCGGACGAGCTCCACTGCGTACGGCGGAACGTAGTGCCGCGAAGGTGGCGGGCCCGGCGCAGGTCGGAACGGGCTAGCGCTTCCGTAGTTCTCCTGATCGGGGATCGGCAGGCGCCCCGATGCGCAGTCCAGCGCCTCGGGCGACGATGAACGTAACGACAAAGGAGGAGTGCCATGACGGCCATGCGCACGATGGGCCTCGCTCCGATTCTGCCGCCAGGCTCAACGGTTGAGCGGTCGCCGAAGGAGTACGTCGTGCATCTAAGCGTGCCGGGGTTCGCAGAAGAGGAGCTCCAGGTCGAGGTCGCGGGACGTTTCGTGACGGTCCGCGGCGATCAGACGCAGACGTCCATCGACAGCCCGTTCCGTTTGCATGAGCGGCTCGAGGAGCGCTTTCAGCTTCCACCAGACGTCGACGCGGAAGGCATCACGGCCACCTATGGGCACGGCGCGCTGAAGCTTCACGCGCCGCGTGTGAACGGTGAGCTTAGGAAGCCGCGGATCGTGCCGATCACCCGACGCCACGCGGTGAATCCGGACGCCTCCGCTGTTTGAGAAAGGAGGAACAATGTCGACGCTGACCAACACGGTGCCGAGAGCGCCGCGGGCGAAGCCACGCCTCAAGCGCTCGATCGGCCTCTGGATGGCGACAGCCCTGGTCGTCGGCAACATGGTCGGTTCGGGGATCTTCACTCTGCCGGCCGTACTATCCGGCGAGGCCGGGCCGGCTTCGATCGTCGCCCTCGTCTTCACCGGCATCGGCGCGATGCTCTTGGCGCTGGTGTTCGCGAACCTCGGGCGCGCGTATCCGAAAACTGGCGGGCCGTATCACTACGCACGCCGCGCCTTCGGCGACTTCGTCGGCTTCCAGACGGCCTGGGCCTACTGGATCGCCGCGTGGGTCGGCAACGCCGCGATTGCCGTCGCGTTCGCCGGCTACCTCGGAGTCTTCTGGGGCGACGTAAACACGAAAAACTGGCTGGCTGCGCTCGTTGCCGTGGCGGCCGTCTGGTTCTTCACGCTCGTGAACATCGCGGGCGCGCGTGAAACGGGGTGGGCGCAGGTCGTAACGACCGTGCTCAAGTTCGTCCCGCTCGCGGTCATTGGAATCGTCGGCCTCTTCTACATCGACGGCGGCAACTTCACGCCGTTCGCACCTGCGCACGGCGGCTTCGACTGGCACATCAACGCGGCGGCCACGCTCGCGTTGTGGGCCTTCATCGGACTCGAGTCGGCAACCGTACCGGCCGAGGAGGTCAAGACACCAGAGCGCACGATTCCACGGGCGACGATCTTCGGAACGCTTGCGACGACGCTGCTCTATGTCGTTGCCCTGGTTGCGATCGTCGGCGTGCTGTCGCCAGCCGTACTCAACGGCTCTTCGGCGCCGTTCGCCGACGCAGCGAACGCAATGTGGGCGGGAACGTTCCTCGGCATGGCCTGGGGCAAGTGGATCGCGCTCGTCGCGATGGCCGCGACGCTGGGCGCACTGAATGGCTGGATCCTGTTGACGGCGCGTGTCTCGCTCGCCGCTGCGGACGACGGGTTGTTCCCGAAGCCGTTCGCCCAGGTCCACGGGCAGCGGAAGACGCCGGTGATCGGCTTGCTCGTTTCCTCCGTGCTCGTGTCTGCACTCGTTCTTTACAACTGGAACGCGAGCTTTGGCCAGCGCTTCACCGACATCGTGCTACTCGCGACGTGGATGACGCTCATCGCGTACGCCTATGCCTCGGCGTCGGAGGTGGTGCTGTTCTTCCGCGATCGAAAGCTGTTCTCGGGAGCAAGGCTCGTACGCGATTCCATTGTCGCCTCGCTCGCGTTCGCGTACTCCGTCTGGGCGATCTGGGGTTCCGGCGAGGAATGGCTGGCCAAGGGCTTCATGCTGCTGCTCTTCGGCATCCCCGTCTTCGTGTGGATGAAGTGGCGTGAAAGCAGAAGGCCGGTGGAGATCGACCTGGGGGCCTTCGAGCTGCAGCGGCCTTTGCCGCCGCCGCCTCGACCGAGGACCAACCGCCGAGTCCCGGTTCACACACACTGAGAGGAGGGGAGTCATGCACAGGGTCCTGCGCAAGGTCATCATCATGGGGGCCGGCGGTCGCGACTTCCACGACTTCAACGTCGTGTTTCGCGACAACCCGGAGTACGAGGTGGTCGCGTTCACGGCGGCACAGATCCCGGGGATCGACGATCGGGTCTATCCTGCCTCGCTGGCGGGCCCACGCTATCCGAACGGCATTCCCATCTATCCCGAGGAGCGGCTCGCTGAGCTGATCGCGGGGGAGTGGGCCGATGAGGTTGTCCTCGCCTATTCGGACCTCTCACACGAGGAGGTCATGCACAAGGCGTCGACGGCCCTGGCTGCCGGAGCAAGCTTCCGTTTGCTCGGTCCGCATGAATCCATGTTGCGAAGTGTCAAGCCGGTTGTGGCAGTGACCGCCGTTCGCACCGGCTGCGGCAAGAGCCAGACGAGCCGGCGTGTCGGACAGATCCTGCTCGACGCCGGCCTCACCGTGGCACTCGTGCGGCATCCGATGCCTTACGGCGATCTCGAGGCGATGCGTGTACAGCGCTTCGCGACCCTCGAGGACATCGATGCGAGCAACCCCACGATCGAGGAGCGAGAGGAATACGAAGCTCCCGTTCGGATGGGAATGGTGATGTATGCCGGAGTCGACTACGAGGCGATTCTCCGCGAGGCCGAGGAAGAGGCTGACGTGATCGTCTGGGACGGCGGAAACAACGACTTCCCGTTCTTCGAGCCGGATCTCTTGATTACCGTCGTCGATCCGCTCAGGCCCGGACACGAGCTGCGCTACCACCCGGGGGAGACAAATCTCCGGATGGCCGACGTCGTCGTGGTGAACAAGGTCGACACGGCTGCGATCGGGGCGGTCGGTCAGGTGATTGCCAACATCGAGGCGGTCAACCCGAAGGCGCAGATCGTCAAGGCGGCCTCACCCGTCGTGCTGGAGGAGGGGCCGTCGATCGTCGGGGCGCGGGTGCTCGTGGTCGACGACGGCCCGACGCTCACGCACGGCGGCATGCCGTTCGGTGCGGGCACAGTTGCCGCGAGACAGGGCGGCGCGCTCGAGCTGATCGACCCACGTCCGTTTGCCGTCGGATCGATCAAGGACGTGCTCGCGCGGTATCCCGAGGTGGACTCGCTGCCTGCGATGGGTTATTCGCCCGATCAGCTGCACGAGCTGGAGACGACCATCAACGCCTCCACGTGCGACGTCGTGATCACAGGGACGCCCATCGACCTCGGTCGGCTGATCGACTCGAGGCATCCGATCCGCCACGCGCGCTACGAGCTGAAGGAGCTCGAATCGCCGACGCTCGAACAAGTCCTCGCGCCGCTAGTGAAGAAAGAAACCGCACTGAGGGCTCTGGCCTAGGGAGAGACGCAAAACGAAAGGGGGCCGGCCGGCGCCGGCCCTCTTCCGCGCCGGAGATTCCGTAGAAGGCCGCAACCTCGTTCGGTCGCCGCCCCGATGCCCTCCCCTCGCGTGAAGGCGACAGTTCAGAAGAAGCGCAAACAGGCGCGAAAGGAGCGCGAAATGAGAGTCAGGGACGTCATGACCGCGGACGTCGCGACCGTCGCGCCCGATACCGACCTTCGGGAAGTTGCAGCGCTGCTGGTGCGTAACCGCATCTCCGGAGTCCCGGTGGTCGAGGGCGAGCGAGTTCTCGGCGTCGTATCCGAGCGCGACATCCTCTTCAAAGAACGACCGTCGGACGGACTGCATCGCGGTGTTCTCGCCTGGCTGATGGACGAGGGCGACCTGATGCTGAAGATCGACGCGCGCGAGGCAGGCACGGCGATGACGTCCCCCGCCGTGACGATCGGCCCAGAACGTGGCGTAGCCGATGCAGCCGCGTTGATGCTCGACGAGGGGGTCTCGCGTCTGCCCGTCGTCGAGGGCGGCCAGCTGGTCGGCATCGTCACACGACACGACCTCGTCCGTGCGTTTGCCCGCTCCGATGAGGAGATCTGGCAGGAGATCGAGTCCGACTCGTTGATCCGGTCGTACTGGCCGCACCCGGGAGCCTTCGACGTCTATGTCTCGGGCGGCGAGGTCACGCTCAGCGGCAAGGTGGATTCGAAGGAGCGCGCAGCATTGATCGAGGCCTTCGTCGACCGCGTTCCCGGCGTCGTCGGCGTCACCTCTCGACTGCACTGGGAGCACACGCGATGAACACCAACGGCAGACAACCCAAGCCGATCCTGGTCGCCGAAGGCGTCCGCAAGATCTACCGGTCCGGCGCAGATTCAGTCGTTGCGCTGCATGGACTCGACCTCGTCGTACCCCAGGGCGAGTTCCTTGCGGTCATGGGCCCTTCCGGCTCGGGGAAGACCACTCTCCTCAACTGCGTCTCCGGGCTGGACGAGATCGACGACGGGCGTGTCCTGGTCGACGACCTCAGCATTCACGAGCTCTCGGACAAGGAGAGGACGAAACACCGCGCCAAGGAGATGGGCTTCATCTTCCAGGCGTTCAATCTGATTCCCGTCTTCACGGCGACCGAGAACGTCGAGTTGCCGCTCCTGCTCGCAGGAGTGCGTGAGCACGATGCGCGCATTCGTGCGCGCAATACGCTCGAGCGCGTCGGCCTCGGGCACCGTCTCGAGCGTCGCCCGATGGAGCTCTCCGGCGGCGAGCAGCAGCGCGTTGCGGTTGCGCGCGCGCTGGCCGGCAAGCCGCGGATCGTCTGGGCAGACGAGCCCACCGGCAATCTCGACTCGGAGATGGCAGCCGCGGTGATCGAGCTGCTCGGTGAGCTGCACGAGGAAGGTCTGACGATCATCCTCGTCACGCACGATCCGACGATCGCCGCTCACGCAGACCGGCTGATCACGGTTCGCGACGGTCGGCTGGTCGAAGACAAGCTGCTGGTCGGCCCGACTCGGCAGGAGGTGGGGGAGGCGGTCGTGTGAGCGTCCTCCTCCTCATCGCCTTCCTCGTCGCAGCTCCGTTCCTCTTCATTCTCTTGCGCCGCCCGATCTTGCGGCGCATGGCGCTCCGCAATGCCGTGCGCCGGCCGCGGGAGGCGCTCCTCGTGATTCTCGGCTCGCTGCTCGGAGCCGCGATCATCACCGGCTCGGCGGTCGTCGGCGACACGATGGACTCCTCGATCCGGCAGGTCGCACGACAGCATCTCGGGCCGGTCGACGAGCTCGTCCTCGCCCGTAACGAGGCCGAGTGGCATGCAGTCGGACACCGGTTGCGCGCCCTGCCGGGCTCGACTGTCGACGGCGTGATCTCGTTCGCGACGTTCGACGGGGCTGCGACCGCGGGGTGGGGAGACTCGCTTCGCACGACGCCGAGCGTCCAGGTCGTCGGACTGGACTTCGAGCAAGCGCGCCTGTTCGGGGCGGCTCCCGCGGCGACGGGCATTCGCGGAGGCACGCCTCCGGCCGGCCATGTCGCGATTACTGACGATCTCGCCCGCTCGCTCGACGTGCGCCCCGGCGCCCAGATCGACGTGTGGGTCTACGGGCGGCCACGCACGGTCACCGTCGACAGGGTCCTTCCCCGACTGGGGCTGGCCGGCTTCTCGCTCGACAACCAGCAGGAATCGCGCAACGTGCTGCTCTCGCCGGCGATGTTCAAGGCGATCATCGCTGAGGGCCTCGACGTCGGCGCACCTCCCTCCTGGTACGTCGCCGTGTCGAACCGCGGCGGCATCGAGAAGGGCGCGGCGCTGAGCGACACGGTCAAGAGCTCGATCGAGCAGGCCGCAGGTGGGCTCCAGCCTCAGGTGCTGACGATCAAGCAGCAGTTCCTCGATGCGGCCGACCAGACGGGCAAGGGGTTCACCCAGATGTTCACCGCGATGGGGAGCTTCGGCATCTTTGCGGGCCTGTTGCTGCTGATCAACCTCTTCGTCATGCTCGCCGCTGAACGCAAGCCGGAGCTCGGCATGGCGCGCGCCGTCGGCATGCGCAGAAGCTCACTGGTCGGTGCCTTCGCGACCGAGGGTTTCATCTACGCCCTGGCGGCGACGCTCCTTGGAACGGTCGTCGGAATCGGTCTCGGCCGAGTCCTCGTGGCCGTCTCGCAAAAGGCGTTCAGTTCCGAGCACAGCAAGTTCGATCTGTACTTCACGGTGAAGGAACCGAGTCTCGTGCAGTCCTTCACGGTCTCGTTCGTCGTCGCCGTCGCGACGATCGTCGTCCTCAGCGTCCGCGTGAGCCGTCTGAACATCATTCGGGCCATTCGCGACATCGCCGAACCACCCACGCAGCGCAAGCGGCGCTGGCTCTACGTCGGGTTTGCTGCGGCGGCGCTCGGCGGTCTCTGGACTGCGACCGCGACGACGTCGCAGGACCCGTTTGGCCTGCTGCTTGGCCCGACCCTTCTCATTGCAGGGCTTGCCCCTGCCCTCGCACGGGTCGTGCCGGCTCGCGCGGCGACCTCGGCGATCGCGGGGCTTGTCGTGGTGTGGGGAGCAGTCGTCTTCGCGGTATTCCCGGATTCGGCCGAAGGCGCGTCGATCATGATGTACGTCGCGCAAGGCATCGTGATGACCGCCGGCGGGGTGGCGTTCGTGACCCTGCAACAGGACCGGCTCGGCGCGACCTTGCGCAGATTCGGAGCTCGCCTACTCTCGCTGCGGCTTGGTCTCGCGTACCCGCTGGCCCGGCGCGGGCGCACCGGTCTGACCGTCGCGATGTACGCGCTCGTGGTGTTCATCCTGACATTCATCACCTCGATCTCGTTCATGATCGACAAGCAGGTGAGCACGGCGAGCGCCAACGTGTCCGGCGGAGCGCAGGTGTTCGTGAGGTCGAACGACGCGAATCCGATTCCGGCAGCCGAGCTGGCGCGGACGCCGGGAGTGCGTGACGTGGCACCGCTCGCGCAAGCGAATGCGAGCTTTGCGCTGGCGAACTCGCCCGACGAGCACTTTTGGCCTCTCACCGGGTTCGATCAGCGCCTCATCCGCCTCGGAGCGCCGAAGCTCGACGACCGAGGCTCGTATCCGACCGATCGGCAGGCCTGGCTGGCCGTGCTGAGGAGTCCACATCTCATCATCGCCGATCCACAGTTCCTCCAGAAGGGCGGTCCGCCCGGGTTCAAGGTCAGGATCGGAGACCACCTGACGGTCGTCGACCCGATTACGGGTCGGGCGCGCGATGTCGTGGTCGCTGCCATCGCCTCGCCGGATTACCTGATCAACAACGGGATGCTCTACGGTCGCCGTTGGGCGCAACAGCTGTTCGGCGCCCACCTTGTCCCCAGCCGTGCGTACCTCTCCCTCGTTCCCGGTACGAACGTCGATTCGTTCGCCGCCAGTCTGCAGAGCCGGTTCATCGGCAATGGGGCGGAAGCCTTCTCGATCAATGCGCTGATGGACGAGGCGTTCTCGATGACGCACCAGATCTTCCAGCTCTTCGAGGGCTACCTGGCCATGGGCCTGCTCGTAGGCATCGCCGGCATCGCCGTGATCATGATCAGGGCGGTGCGGGAGCGTCGCCGCCAGATCGGGACTCTTCGCGCACTCGGCTTCCCTGCGCGGTCGGTCGGACGAAGCTTCGCGATCGAGGCCGGCTACATCGCCGTCCAGGGGACCTTGATCGGAGTGTTGCTGTCGCTGCTGACGCTGTACACGATCATCGCCGGCTCCGATGCGATGGGCGACCTGGAGTTCATGGTGCCGGTGACCCAGCTGAGTCTCCTGCTCCTTGCGACCGTAGCCGCGTCGCTGCTCGCGACCGTCGCACCTGCGCTTTCGGCCACCCGCATCCGGCCTGCAGTTGCCCTGAGGTTGACGGACTGATGAGCATCGGATCCGACGGCATAAGTGCCGCCGTCTCGACCTACGAACGAACACCCGCGCCGGCGAAGCCGCCGATCATGGCTGTCAGCTGACAGCCGACGAGCACGGGCGTGTCAGATCGATGAGTTTTCGGATTGGCCTCGGTCTTAACGGTGACCGAGCAAGACACAGGCAGACCGCCAACGGGAGGGGTGTCAACCGTACAGACGCCGCCTGGCCGGTACGGGAGAGTGGACGGTATGAAGAAGCGACTGTTGATCTCAGGACTCGTCCTCGCAGCGTTGCTCCTCGCGCTCTACGGCGTGCTCTTCGGGACCGGGGCGAAGTGATGTTCCCTCTCGCCGTTGCCGTCCCACTCGCCCTTCTGCCGATTGTGAGCCTTTCGGCCGCCCTTCGCTGGATGGCTCTCTCGTCGGGCTCTCGGCCTAAGCTCTAGATCGTCGCTCGGCCTCGGCTTTCAGGTATGCGAGCCCTTCGGCGAGGGCTCTGTCGAGCGTCTTCTGGAGGGTCCGGCGGAGCAAATGCGAGACCAGGCCGTCATAGGACTCTTCTGTCGTCACGAACGTCTGACCGTTCCGTGGCTCCAGGGTGTACACGTGGTTTGCCTTGATGCCGAACGTCCGACCGGTCCAAGCAATGAGACGAGGTGGTTCCACGCGGTGCAGAGTCGAGGTGATCGTGCCGGGTCCCGCCTTCCACCGAAACCTGGATCCCTCGGTCAGGCCGTCTTGCATTGAGACGCTCTTCACGGCTGGGTTCCAGTCCGGCCAGCGCTCAATTGTCGCGAGCACTTCCCAGACCAGCTCTGGAGGCGCCGCGATCTCAATCTCGCTGTGCCCGAGAACCGGGGCAGATGCGTTGCTCTCTTGACTCACTATCTCTCCAGAAGAGTTCGATCGAAGAAGCCGACAACACGACGCTCGTACTCCTTTTGCCGAGCGTCGATTCCGCCGACGTGCCCACTTCCGGGCACCTCCCAGATCATCTTCGGTTGGCCTGCGGCCGCATAGTACGTTGGGTTGAGGTTTCGCTCCCCATCCTGTCCATGCTCGCCGTAGATGAACAACACCGGGGTCGGAGCAATGCGGCCGACGAGATCTTTGAGGCTTGCCGGAGGCGTGTTGTTCGAGAAGAGCGCTATTCCCGCAGAGAGCGCGGCGTACGAGGGCAGACCGACCCATTTGCCGCTTTTGGTGATGTCGAGGTATTCACGGATCGAACGTTCGCCCGCGCCCTCGGATACCACGGCTTTGAGACCCCGAGCTCTTGCCGCCGACTCGAGCATCATCTCTCCGCCAACAGACAGTCCAATGCCGCCGATCCGTCCGCGGTGGACATCCGGCCGGCTCTGGAGGAAGCGCACGGCGCCCTCGACGTCCTGGTGACCAGCCCAGCCCCAGCCGTTGGGATCGCCTTCGCTCTCGCCTTCGCCACGACGGTCGAACAGCAGGACTCCGTAGCCGTGTCGAGCGAGCATGGCTGCGGGTTTCTGCGTGCCTTTCCGACCAGGGAAGGAGATGACGGCGGCTCCGTTCTTCGAGGGGACGTACCAGCCTCTCAGGCGTAGTCCGTCCGCCGTCGTGAAAGTCACATCCTGATGCGCCGCGCCAAGGTGAGCGACAGGCACGAACGCCCGCGCCGTGTGGGTCAGGACATAGGAGACCAGGAACGGTAGAACGAGCACGTAGGCGACGAGCACCACTCCGATCGTCGTAAGGGATCGTCGTAACCAACGGCGGGGCAAGCTTTGGTCGGTCCGCCTCGAGCGCCACAGTGTGGTGACGGCGACTCCGATGAGAACGAGGCCGCCTCCGATCGCGGCGAGCCCGGTGTAGTCGTCCCCGGACAGCCGTCCGGCGTGCAGGTAGTACGCGCTCTCG
>JBKPEC010000089.1:0-9883 GCA_046728195.1 Actinomycetota bacterium | reverse complement strand
CTGCGTCCCCGGCTGCTGCTGCAACACCAGTTGCAGCGTGCCTCCGGTCTTCGTCCACACCGTGATGACGCCGCGCGGTGCGAGCCAGTCGTCCGCGTAGCGGCCGGCGGCGATCAGCAGCAGGCGCGGTGTTCCGGTCCGGCGGTACAGGTCGAAGATCAGCTGGTGGCGGACGCGGCGCATGCCGCTGAGCTGAACCGACGAGGCGTAGGTCTGGACGAGGAGCGGCCTGTGCACCGGCCGACCGTCGACGAGCAGCGTGCCGTCACGCGCCACCTCGACGTGCTTCGCCGCGAAGTGGTCGATCGGCGGGCTCCCGAGCAGCAGCAGGCGCTTGACCGAGGTGTTCCAGAAGAGCTGCTCCCAGGACTGCTCCTTGCGCGAACCGGGCGGGGCGAGGAGGTCGACGGCACCGAGCCGCGAGTGGTCGACCCAGCGCAGGTCGGTCGGCAGCGTCCCGCGGAGGCTCTGGCTCGTTCGGGAGTCGAATGCCGAAGCGCCGGCGGACAGCGAGCAGCATGCGACGATCGCGGCGAGCAGGATCAGCCCGGCCGGTGCCTTCCTGAAGGCGAGCAGCGCCGCCAGAATCGACAGCGCTGCCGCGATGAGCGCCACCGCGAGTGCCCCGTTTCCGACCGAGACGAGGCCTTCAAGGCGGATCACCGCCCAGAGCGTGGGCGAATCGTCCTTGTTGTGCGCCGCGGCAAAGCCCGACAGCGGCACGCGCGCCGCGAGCACCAGCAGCGCTGCCGAGATCAGTCCGACCGGGACCCGCCAGGGCAAGCCGCGCTTGACGTAGAGCCCGAAGGCGGCGGCGAGGAGCGGGACGAGCGTGAAGAGGTAGCGCTCCTGGAAACGCTGCGAGTCGGTCTGTGCGACCTGCGCCGCTTCGAGCAAGAGGCCGCACGCGAGTACGACGGTGGTCACGGCGAAGCCGAGCTCCGCGCGGCGCTGCGATCGGAAGAGGGCGAGGGCCAGTCCCGCGAGCGCGCCCGGGATGACGACCCAGCCGCCCGCATATGTCAAGAGCATCGCCTCCAGACCGATCCAATGGAGGATCCCGCCGGCGTCGAGCGCGCTGCTCGGGTGGGCGTAGACCCCGAGGACGCGGTCCGATCCCAGCGTGGCAAGTAACGCGACCGGCGCGCCCACGAGCACCACCAGTGCCAGCCAGGTTCGGCGCAGCGAACGGTGAACGCGGCCGCGATCGGCGACCAGCTCGCCGGCCAGCACGGCCGCCGGAACGATCGCGTACTGGATCCGGGCTCCAACCGCGAGCGCGCTGAAGGCGGCGAAGCCCAGCTGTGCGGCGAGCGTGCCCTCGGCGACCATGCACACCCCCGCGTACACCGCGGCGAGCACCAGGGGGTACGCGATGGGCTCGGCGAGCATCGTCGACGAGTAGACCCCGTCGGGGACCGCCACGGTCAGCGCGGCGATGCCGACGGCGATCCACAGCGGTAGCCCGAGGCGCTTGCAGAGCAGATAGGCGGGGATGGCCGCGAACGAGAACAGCAGGGCGTGCACACCCTGGGTGAGCCGGAAGGCCGTGACCGTGTCGTTCGTGAAGAGCCACACCGGCGCGGTCGCGATCGGATCGAGGAGCGCCGGAAAGTGGGCGGCGGCGCCGCGGATCAGCGGCCTGCCGTGCTCCGCGAAGCTGCGCGCCAGCGACGGGTAGATGTACTCGTCGGGGAGGTAGTACGGCGCCGGGCGGGAGGCCGCCGCGAGGAAGCGACCGGCAAAGCTGGCGAGCATGATCCCGGATACCCAGACCCAGCCCGGGATTGCGGCGATGCGGGCAAACGCCCCGGGCGTGGAAACGTGCGGGTCCGCACGTGGTGAAGCAACGTCGACGGCCACTCAGGCCGTATCGGCAGTCTCCCCTCGGAGCGAAAGCCCGGGCTTTCGCTCGGATGTGGGTACGCCGCTTCGCGGGAACGTGCGCGGGCGGAGCCCGCGCACTCTCACTTGTGTTGCGGCTCGGGCGGTTGGTCTCTACCGTGCGGGAACGGGGCAGGCGGGCTTTGCCCGCGTGCGTTACGCGCGAAGCGCAGTACCTGGATCCGAGCGAAAAGCTTCAGCTTTTCGCACGATCGGCAGGGACGAAAAGCTTGCAATGGGGGCATTTGAAGCCGCGGTGTCGTTCGGTCTCTCCGGCCATCAGCTCGGCTTTGAACGACTTCTTGCAGTGCGGGCACACGACCTCGTGTGCGGCGTTCGGTGCGGGCACGTCCGGCACGCAATCCACGGTACCTGGCGTGGCGGCATCGCCGCCTCTTCAACTGCCGGGGTCAGACCCCCTGGGGTCAGACCCCCGCGAGGAGCGAGCTCAGCTCGCCGGCCGCCTCGTCGAAGACGGCGGTGTGCGCGTCGACGTCCGCCTCAGTCGTGGCCGGGGACATCAAGGCCATGTTGTGGAACGGCGTCAACAAGATCCCGCGGTTCAGTGCGTACAGATGGATCAAGCGGTCGAGCTCCGGGTCGCCCGTGGCGGCGGCCTCGCTTCCGGTTCGCGGGCGTTCGCTGCTGAACAGATACTCGACCCGACAGCCGAGCCGGGTCACGTGCCAGGAAAGCCCGTGGCGCTCGATCGCATCTGCGACCCCGCGTTCGAAGCGTCCGCCGAGATCGATCATCCGCTCGAACGCCGCTTCGGTGAGCACGTCCGAAAGCGTGGCGCGCATCGCTGCGAGCGAGAGAACGTTCGCGGCCACGGTCCCTCCGATGCCGCCGACGTCCGCCCGTTCGTCGCGCGGCAGGAGCGCCTCCAACCGCTCCGCAACGTCCTGCGAGAAGCCGTAAGCAGCGGCCGGAATACCACCGGCGATCGCCTTTCCGATCGTGAGCAAATCAGGCTCGAGCCCGTACGCCGCCGTGTAACCGCCCGGGCCTGCGCAGAGCGTGTGCGTCTCGTCGATGATCAGCAGCGTCTCGGTCTCCCGGGTCAGCTCGCGCAGCGCGTCGTGGAACCCGGGCTCCGGCAGCACGATGCCGATGTTCGTCAGCGCCGGCTCGGCGAGCACGCACGCGACCTCACCGCTGCGGAGCTCGCGCTCGAGCGCATCGACGTCGTTCCACTCGACGACACGGGTCGTCTCCTCGAGCGGCACCGGCGGGCCGACGTTCCCTTCACGCGAAACGACGCTACCGTCGTCGAGGCTCGCGAACGTCTCGTCAACGGTCCCGTGGTAGCACCAGTTGAAGACGAGGATCTTCGGACGCCCGGTCAGCTCTCGCGCGAGCCGGATCGAGAACCGGTTCGCGTCCGTCGCCGTCAACGCGAACTGCCAGCGCGAAAGCCCGAAGCGGCGCGTCAGCTCCTGGCCCACCCAGAGCGCGTCCTCGCTCGGCAGCATCAACGTGATTCCGCGAGCCACCTGCTCCGCGACCGCGTGAACGGTCGGTTCCGGGGAGTGCCCGGTCATCGCCCCGGTGTCGCCGAGGCAGAAGTCCACGTACTCGAGCCCGTCGACGTCGAGGAAGCGAGCGCCCTTCGCCTCGGCGGCGAAGACCGGGAAGCCGCCCGCCCAGCGGATCATCCACGGCATCGGCACGCCGGCGAGCAGCGACCTCTCGGCCTGCCTCGACAGCTCCCGCGAGCGCGGATGAGCGCGCTCGAAGCGCTCGAGCTCGCGGTTCAGCAGATCCGCGACGGTGTTCGCCACTGCATCAGCCGGCCGGCAGCTGCCCGCGCTTGCGGACGGCCCGAATCAGCTCGCGATAGGAGCCGGACATCCCGGGCGGAATGCGCCACACATCGCTCGTGCCGAATACCGACAAGACGCGGATCCGGACGAGCGGCGCCTGAGGTGACGGCTCCGGGTCGTCGCCGTGCTCGCGGCGGTGGCCGAAGATCGTGAAGCCGCCGAGGTCGACGTCGACACTTCGCGGAACGTAGAAGTCCGCGTTCCCGAACAGGACGACGGCGCTGATCGTCACCGTCTGCCCGTGGATCTCCGCCTTGCGCAGGTCGACGTCTGCGTCCCCGAAGAGGACCGCGAGGGAGGCGAACCGCGGCACTCGCCAGCGTCCTCGCCGCTCCACGCTCCCGAAGGCGACGCCGGTGAAGCGCTTCGGGCGCCGTTTTCCGGGTGGTGTGGAATCTTCTGCCTCCGCGGGCAAGTCCTTCGTGAGTGCCTCCAGCTCCGCGCGGGTGCGCGCCTCGTAGACCGTGTCGAGGCGTTGCGCGAACTCGTCAAGTGTCAACCGGCCCTCGACCACATGGCCTCGTAGGACGGCGACCGTCTGATCGCGTTCCGCATCGGAAGCTCTGACCGCCGGCGTTCGTTCGGGCACATCAGGAGTATCTCCAAGTTCATTCGCTTTTTCCGCTGGTCTGTTAGAGACTCCACGTCCAGAAACTGGCGTCGGCTCAAGGGAGGGCACAGATGGCTTTGCAACTCGGCGACACCGCACCGGATTTCGAGGCGGAGACGACAGAGGGCCCGATCCGCTTCCACGACTGGGTTGGGAACTCGTGGGCAGTCCTCTTCTCACATCCGCGTGACTTCACGCCCGTCTGCACGACGGAGCTCGGCTACATGGCCAAGATCAAGCCGGAGTTCGACCGCCGCGGTGTGAAGATCATCGGCCTGTCCGTCGATCCGGTCGACAACCACACCAAGTGGTCCGACGACATTGCCGAGACGCAGGGCGAGGCACCGAACTATCCGATCATCGGCGACGCGGACTTCACCGTCTCGAAGCTCTACGGGATGCTTCCGGCCGACACGTCCGGTGATCCGACGCAACGCACGCCCGCAGACAACCAGACGGTCCGGAACGTCTTCGTGGTCGGCCCGGACAAGAAGGTCAAGCTCGTGCTGGTCTATCCAATGACCACCGGGCGGAACTTCGACGAGGTCCTACGCGTGATCGACTCCCTGCAGCTGACGGCCACGCACAAGGTTGCGACCCCCGTGAACTGGAAGCAGGGCGACGACGTGATCATCGCCGGCTCGGTCTCGGACGAGGAGGCCCGCGAGGCCTATCCCGACGGCTGGCAGTCCCCTGCGCCTTACATCCGGATCGTCCCTCACCCCTAGGCCCGAGCGATGAGGACGCCGACGGTCACCCAGACGAAGTTCCTGCTCGACGAATCTCAGCTTCCACGGCGCTGGTACAACATCCGCTCCGACATGCCCACGGCGCCCCAGCCCGTGCTCCATCCGGGCACCGGGCAGCCGGTAGGGCCGGACGATCTCGCGCCGCTCTTCCCGATGGAGCTGATCGGCCAGGAGGTGAGCGAGGAACCGGAGATCGCGATCCCGGACGAGGTCCTCGAGCTGTACAGCCTCTGGCGACCCACCCCGCTCTACCGCGCTCATCGGCTCGAACAGGCGCTCGGAACGCGCTCACGGATCTTCTACAAGTACGAGGGCGTCAGTCCGCCGGGAAGCCACAAGCCGAACACGGCGGTCGCGCAGGCGTTCTACAACAAGCAGGAAGGGCGGACTCGTCTCTCGACCGAGACCGGCGCAGGCCAGTGGGGCAGCGCGCTCGCGTTCGCGTGCAAGCTGATCGGGCTCGAGTGCAAGGTGTACATGGTCAAGATCTCGTACGAGCAGAAGCCAAACCGGCGCTCGATGATCGAGGCGTGGGGCGCGGAGATAGTGCCGAGCCCGTCGCAGGACACGCAGTCCGGACGGGCGATCCTGGAGGAGCATCCCGATTCGCCGGGAAGTCTCGGCATTGCGATCTCCGAGGCTGTCGAAGACGCCGCGGGGCGAGCCGACACCGCGTATTCGCTCGGAAGCGTCCTCAACCACGTGCTCCTGCATCAGACGGTGATCGGGCAGGAGGCGCTAGAGCAGATGGAGCTCGCGAGTGCCTATCCCGACGTCGTGGTGGGCTGCGTCGGCGGTGGCTCGAACTTCGCCGGGCTTGCGTTCCCGTTCCTGCGCGACAAGATCGCCGGCCGAGACATCGACGTTCTCGCCTGCGAGCCGGCCGCGTGCCCGACTCTCACGCGCGGCCTGTTCGCATACGACTTCGGCGACACGAGCAAGCTGACGCCGCTGGTCGCAATGCATACGCTCGGCCACGACTTCGTGCCGGCGCCGATCCATGCCGGCGGACTTCGCTACCACGGCGTTGCGCCCCTGATCTCCCAGCTCGTCATCGACGGACTGATCCGCGCCGAGGCCTACATGCAGAACGACGTCTTCGCCTCTGCGGTCCAGTTCGCGGGCAGCGAGGGCATCCTGCCCGCGCCCGAGGCGGCACACGCGATCCACGGGGCGATCCAGGTGGCAAAGGCGGCCGACGAGGCCGGCGAGGAGCGAACGATCCTGTTCAACCTCTCGGGCCATGGCCACTTCGACATGGCCGCCTACGACAACTACTTCGCCGGAAAGCTGGAGGACGTCGCTCTCGACGAGGCCGAGATCCAGCGCGCGTTGCACGCGATCGAGGGCCTACCGACGCCGGCGCCCGCCTGACGTGTGCCCCATCCAGCAATACATGCCGGCGGCTGGCCCGCGATCACGCGGCGCCAGAGTCCACCCTCGTCCTTACCAAGGCTGTCAGCCTTGGCTGCGGACGAGTGCGGCCTCTGGCTTGGTGCTCGCGACCCAGAAGCTCGGCGGCATCACTGGAAGGGGCACTCTCAGTCGATGAGCTTGCGCGTCATCGCGTAGATCGCCACGCGCCAGGTCAGCAGCGCGAAGCCGATCAGGAAGGCCACCCGTGCGAGGTCGTCCCAACCACCGGTGCCGAACGCGGCGTCACGGACGAGCTCGACGCACTGGTGCAGCGGATTGAGGTTGCCGAGGATCTGCGCCCACCTGGGCAGCTGGCTCAGCGGGAAGAAGGTCCCCGCGACGAGGAAGAGCGGGGTGAGCACGGCGCTCACGATGTAGCTGAAGTTCTCGATCGACTTCGCGAAGCCGGCGACGGCGATCCCGAAGCAGGCCCAGCCGAAGCCCGAGAGGAAGGCGATCCCCGGCACGGTCAGCATGCCCCAGGCCGGATCGAGACCGAAGAAGATGGCCACGACCAAGGGCACGCAGCCGTAGACGCCGGCGCGGGTCGCGATCCACAGCCCCTCGGCCGTCACGAGCTCCTCGGTGTCGACCGGCGCCGCCAGGATCGCGTCGTACGTGTGCTGGAACTGGTACTTGACGAACGTGCCGAACATCGCCGGGAAGGCGCTCGAGAACAGCACGGCCGTTGCGACGGTCCCGGTTCCGACGAACTCGACGTAGGGGAAGCCGCCGATCGTGCTCACCAGCGAGCCGAAGCCGAACCCGAACGCGAGCAGGTAGATCGTCGGCTCGACCGTCGAAGAGAACGTCGCCGAGCGCCAGTAGGAGGAGAAGTTGATTACCTCCCGCACGAGTACGCCGGTGAGCGCCGGCCGCTCGAGGCGACCGAGTCTCGCTGCTCGTTGAGTCGCTGCGACTTCCATCAGGAGATCTCCTCGCCGGTGAGCAGGACGAACACGTCCTCGAGGTTGGCCGCCCGTCGCTCTCCGTCGGGGGCGCGTCCGTCGGCTCCCTCGATCCCCAGGACGGAAATGCTCGTTCCCGTGCGGCGGGTGCGAAAGCCTGCAGCCTGCGCGTCCGCTTCCGCCTCGGCGAGCGCCGCGGGCGGGCCATAGACCTCGATCGCCTCGCGCCCGGCGTACTCGGCCACGAGGTCCGACGGCGATCCGGCCGCGACTGCGCGCCCGTGCGACATGATCAGGACCGTGTCGGCGAGGCGCTGCGCTTCCTCGATGTAGTGCGTCGACATCAGGATCGTCGTGCCCTCGGCGCGCAGCGCGTCGATGAGCGCCCACAGCCCTTGCCGGACCTGCGGGTCGAGCCCGACCGTCGGCTCGTCGAGGAGAAGGAGTTGTGGGCGATGCACGAGCGCGCGTGCGATCAGCAGCCGCCGGCGCATGCCGCCCGACAGCTTGTCGACCCGGGTGTCGCGACGGTCGGTGAGGTTCGCGATCTCGAGGGCGCGCTCGATCGCGTCGTGCCGCTCGTGTCTGCCGATCCGGTACAAGTGCGCGAACACGCGCAGGTTCTGCTCGACGGTGAGCGTGACGTCCAGGTTGTCGAGCTGTGGAGCCACGCCGCAGCGGGCGCGCGCTTGCTTCGATTCCGCGGGCAAGCGAAAGCCGAGTACCTCGAGCTCGCCTTCGTCGGCGATCGCCTGGGCGGTCAACAGCCGCATGGTCGTGGACTTGCCGGCCCCGTTCGGGCCGAGCAGTCCAACGCACGTGGCCTCAGGCACGTCGAGATCGAGCCCGTTCACCGCGGTGATCGGCCCGTACCGCTTGATGACTCCACGGAGCCGGATGGCCAGCTGGTGCTCCATCCGACCAGGATGCCAGCAGTCGTAATCTGGGCGCAGTGGCGAAACACATCGTTCTCCTACGAGGCATCAACATCGGCTCCCGCAACCGGGTCGCGATGCCGAGGCTTCGGGAGGCTCTGACTGACGCGGGATTCGAGGACGTGAAGACCTACGTGCAGAGCGGCAACGTCGTGCTCTCCGCCACCGGCTCCTCTGAAGAGCTTGCGCGCAAGTGCGAGCGGCTGATCGCCAAAGAATTCGGGCTCGACGTCTCCGTGGTGACGAGAACGCGAGCTCAGCTGGCGAAGGTCGTGGAACGGAACCCGCTCGGCCCGGTGGCCGTGGATCCCAAGCGTTATCAGGTCACCTTTCTGGACGGGAAGCTCTCCGCAGACGCAGTCCGCAAGCTCGAGACGGCAGCAGTCCCGTCGGAGCGGTTCGTCGTCGATGGCCGGGAGGTCTATGCCTGGCATCCGGAGGGCGCGGCACGCTCGAAGCTCTGGGCGCTGCTCGCCGGACGCAGCCTGGGCGTCACCGCGACGGCGCGAAACTGGACGACCGTCACGAGCCTGCTCGCGCTCGCCGACGAGTAAAAAACGGCCGCCGTCAGGCCCAGGGCAGGTTGGTCCAGCAGCTCGGTCGGCCGGGCTGCCAGTGGGGAAGGGCGGCGTAGGCCTCCGCCGCGGAGTCTGTCTCCTCCTCGGCCCCCGCGGCGTGGCTACGGGCGAGCTGCGAAGCGGGATAGGCGATCCGCTTGTCCGGTGTGCGCGCGCCGGTCATGAGGAGCACACACGGACCCGTGCCGGCCCCGACGAAAACATGTCTGGTTCCGGGCGCACAGTGGACGAAGTCCCAGGCCCGAAGCGGTCGCTCTTCGTCCTCGACGAGCAGTAAGCACTCGCCTGCCAGGACGAGGAAGTTCTCGTCAGCCGACTCGGAGTGGTAGAGGCTATTGGGCTTTCCTGGCTCGAGCACCGCGATGGTGAAGCCGAGGTCGCGAAACCGGTGCGGCTCGAGCTCCGGACGGTTCCGCACCACGGGAACGTCTGCCTCGAAGAGGCAGCGAGCGCCGAACGCCTCGTTCGTCAGCCAGGCCGCGTCTGCGACGCTGACGACGAACCAGCCCTCCGTCGCCGGCGTCAGCCCCGAGTCGGTTGCTGCCAGGCGTGCTTCGTCGCTCCTTCGGTGAGATGTAGACACCGATACCTCCTTGGGACGCTCAGCCCTTCATTTGCAGATCTACTGCGCTATATTCCCGCGCGCCGGCTGCCAGGATCGCCGGCGAGTCAACCTAGGAGAGGGGAGAGACCTAGATGAGTCATCGCACTTTGCGGCGAGTCGCGTTCGGCCTCTTGGCCGTCGCGGCCGTCGCGGTTTGTGCCGTCTCTGGAGCGTCCGCCGCGTCGGGCCCCGCGAAGCCCGACGTCAGCGCCCAGTTCACCACCGCCGGGAGCGTCGCGCCGCAGTTCCTGCAGAACGCGTTCACGATCCCGCACTGGACGTTCCAGTACACCGACCCGACGAACAACGTGACCTATCCAATCACGATGGTCGGCCAGGATCCGCGCGTCGGTGGAACTTCGACGATTCACAC
>JBKPEC010000088.1:0-10638 GCA_046728195.1 Actinomycetota bacterium | reverse complement strand
GCGTTGCGCCAGGCGGCGAGGAATCCTTCCTGGACCGCGTCCTCTGCCAGCTTGTCGTCGCGGAGGATCCGCAGCGCGAGCCCGTACGAGGTGCGACCAAACCGGTCGTAGAGCTCGGCGAGCGCGGACTCGTCAGACCGGGCCAACATCGCCACCACCGCCTCGTCCGAGAGGTGCGCGAAAGATCGCGGCATGAGCCGAGGAGTCTCGCCCATCGGCAGTCATTCGCGCCCGACCATCTTTCGGTTCGGTCCGAACCGGTCCGGCGGATCGCGCGAACCAGCGTCGACACGACGGCCACCTCGAGACCCGACCCGGCCGTCTGAAAGGAGCAATTCGACGATGCGCAAGCTGGCACTCGTACTCCTCGGGGCCGCGGCCGTCGTGGCGCTGTGCGCAGCGTTCGCGTCGCGGGGTGGAGGCCCTTCGGCGGCCAAGGCCTCGAGTCACCGGGAAGCCCCGTTGATCTCCGAGGATCCCTCCGCCGACAACACCGACACGTACGCGTTCCGAAGTCCGGACCGACCGGACACGGTCACGATCATCGCCAACTACATCCCCGGCGAGGATCCGGCCGCGGGTCCGAACTGGTACACGTTCTCGCCTTCGGCTCGCTACGTGCTCTACGCCGACAAGAACGGAGACGGCAAGCCGGACATCACGTGGCGGTTCGCATTCAAGAACCAGAAGCCCGTCGCCTTCCTGCAGAACACCCAGCAGTCCTACACGGTGACGCGCGTCGAGGGTAAGTCGAGCAAAGTCGTCGGCAGTGGTCTGCTCACTCCGCCCGACAACATCGGTCCGCGCTCGACGCCGAACTACCACGCGCTCGCCATGGCGGGCATCCACGACCTGAACGACGGCTCCAAGGTGTTCGCCGGCCAGCGTGACGACGGCTTCTTCGGCGACATCGGCGCGGCGTTCGACCTGGTCGCCATTCGCAGCGGCACGGGTGCAAGCGGCGGCGGGAAGGACTTCTTCGCCGGCTACGCGGTGCACGCGATCGCGCTCCAGGTCCCGCTGTCTCAGCTGGACAACGGCGGGAACCACATCGTCGGCATCTGGTCGGCGTCCGATCGCCCCAAAGTGACCGTGAAGGTCAAGGGCAAGAGGCTTCGGCGGACGACGAACTGGACGCAGGTCTCGCGGCTCGGCAATCCGCTGATCAACGAGCTGCTGATTCCGACGCAGCTCAAGGACAAATGGAACGCGGTCGGGCCCGACAAGGACAAGCAGTTCGAGCAGTACTACTCCAGCCCGATCCTCGCCAAGCTCCTAAACCAGCTGTATCCGCAGTTCGGCCCCTTCAAAGAGACCGACCGCACTGACCTCGTGTCGGTCCTGCTGACGGGGCTCAAGACCCCGAACCTCAACTTCACCGGCGACACCCTTGCGGATGAGATCCGTCTCAATCTCGCGATCGCACCGACCGCTCCCGTCGGCAAGGGCAACCGGCTCGGAGTTCTCGGCGGAGACCTCGCCGGGTATCCCAACGGCCGGCGTCTCGAGGACGACGTCATCGACATCTCGGAGCGGGCCGTCGGCGGTGTCTTGATCGGCCACAGCCTGCCACTCGGCGACGGCGTGGACGCGAACGACGTCGCTTACCAGACGACGTTCCCTTACCAGGCCGACCCGTTCAGTGGTTACGACAACACGAAGGGCAAGGACTACCCCGCGCACCCGTAACTCCACCCAAGCCCCCCGCCGAAGAAGGGCCTGCGAGAGCGGGCCCTTCTTCTCTTTCGTGGACCGAACCGATCCGCCGCCCGCGACGAATCATCCCGACATTCCGACTCTGGGGGGAGAAGGAGCAAGGCATGGCGGCAATCACTCTGAACAGGAAATGGACACTCCTCGCGCTGGCGCTGACGTTCGGTGCGGCGGCAATGGCGGTCGTGCTCCTACGCGGCGCGGCCCCGGAGGCGGCAAAGGCCTCGAGCCACGCGGAGGCGCCGCTCATCAGTCAGGACCCGAGGGCTGACAACACCGACCTGTACGCCTTCGTCAGCCCGGACCGGCCGGACACGGTCACGATGGTGGCCAACTACATCCCGCTCGAAGCGCCGGCCAGCGGGCCGAACTTCTACAGCTTCGACGACAACGTCGCCTACGACATCAACATCGACAACAACGGCGACTCCGTCACGGATCTGACCTACCGGTTCCGCTTCACGACACGCACGCGGAACCCGAACACGTTCCTTTACAACGTCGGGCCGATCAACTCGCTTACCGATCCGAACTGGAACAGGCCCCAGACGTACAGCGTCACCCTCATCAAGCACGGGCCAGACAACTCCACGACCTCACAGGTCCTCGGCCAGAACCTGCCGACCCCGCCCGACAACGTGGGCCCGCGCTCGACGCCGAACTATGCCGCGCTCGCCGATGCCGCCGTCAAGACGCTTTCCGACGGGAAGACAAAGGTGTTCGCCGGCCAGCGCGACGACCCGTTCTACGTCGACCTCGGTTCGGTCTTCGACCTGGCGGGGCTGCGCCCGTTCAACCCGTTCCACGCGATCCCCCTCGCGGCGGGGCCCGGACGTGACGCTCTGCAGAACTACAGCACGCACACGATCGCGATCCAGGTCCCGATCGATCAGGTGACGACGTTCTCGAACAAGATCATCGGCATCTACGCGAGCGCAAGCCGCCAGATGGTCCGGGTGCTCCGCAAGGACGGCACGAGCGAGCAGAGCGGCCCATTCGTGCAGGTCTCGCGACTCGGTGAGCCGCTGATCAACGAGGCAGTCATCCCGCTCGGCCAGAAAGACTTCTGGAACCGAGTCGACCCCGAGAACGACGCGCAGTTCGAGAGCCACTACCTCAACCCCGAGGTGTCGCGGCTCGAGAACGCGCTCTATGGGGCGCCAACGGTCGGTCCTCCCGCCACCGGTCATCCCGGCGGCGCGCTCATGCCGATCGCTGAGACCGGCCGCACCGACCTGGTGGCGATCTTGCTGACCGGCGTGCGGGTGAGCCCCAGCTTCAACCTCA
This sequence comes from Actinomycetota bacterium, assembly GCA_046728195.1. GTDB lineage: Bacteria > Actinomycetota > Thermoleophilia > Gaiellales > Gaiellaceae > 3-1-20CM-4-69-9. The sequence continues at coordinate 7,638 of JBKPEC010000088.1, read as the reverse complement.
ACTTCACCGGCCCACGGAAAGCCGATCTGCTGCGACTCAACACCAGCATCGCGCCGACCGCTGCCGCGGGCCACGGGAACCGCCTCGGCGTCCTCGCGGGCGACCTCGCCGGTTTCCCGAACGGTCGCCGGCTCGAGGACGACGTTGTCGACATTGAGCTGCGGGCGTTCGCCGAGGGCTACGGCCCGGTCCTCCACAACCTGCTCGGGCTGCCCGACAAGACGCCGAACGACCAGCTGGGGGACGGCGTCGACTCGAATGACAAGGCCTTCCTCGACCACTTCCCGTACGTCGCCCCGCCGGCCGCGGGCTACGACGTGCCGTAAACGGAGATGACGCGAGGAAGGATCGCATTGGGATCGGTGGCGGCGCTCAGCGCCGCCACCGCCCTCCTCCTCGGCGGCGTGCTGCGCGGGCCCGCGCCCGCGCAGACGGCCGCCGCACCGGCGGGAATCGCGGCGGAGTCGCTGACGGCCGGGTTCTCCACCGGCGGCACTGCGCAGCTCGTCGAGCGCCTTCAAGCGTCGGTGCGGGCGGCGCCGCAGGACGTGCAATCGCTCGACCTGCTCGGCCTCGCCTACCAGCAACGCGCTCGCGAGACGGGCGACCCCGCCTACTACACGAAGTCCGACGGCGTGCTGCGCCGCGCTCTCGCCCTCCAGCCAAGAGACCTGCTCGCAACGAGCGGGCTCGGCTCGCTCGCGCTCTCGCGCCACCGCTTCCGCAAGGCGCTCATCCTCGGCCGACAGGCGCGCGCAATCTCGCCCTCGACGGCCCGCAGCTACGGCGTCATCGGCGATGCGCTCGTCGAGCTCGGCCGCTACCGCGAAGCGTTCGCGGCGTTCGACCGGATGGGCGCGCTAAGGCCCGGCCTCGCCTCGTACGCGCGCGTCGCTCACGCACGCGAACTGCTCGGCGATGTCCCCGGCGCGATCCAGGCGATGAGGCTCGCGCTCGACGCTGCCGCCGGCGAGCCAGAAGCGACCGCATGGACATCCGTGCAGCTCGGCAAGATCTACTGGTCAACGGGCAGGCTGGCTGCTGCCCGGACGCTGTACCGGATGGCGCTCGAACGCTTCCCAGGTTACGTCTATGCCTTCGACGCCCTCGCGCAGGTCGAGTTCGCACGGGGCCACCTCCGCCGGGCGATTGCGCTCGAACAGCGCGCCGTCGACACGATGCCGCTGCCGCAGTTCGTCAGCGCACTCGGCGACATGTACAGGGTGGTCGGGAACCAGCCGGAGGCACGGAATCAGTACGCGCTGATCGGCGTGATCCGGCGGCTACTCGCCGCGAACGGCGTCAAGACCGATCTCGAGACAGCCCTCTTTGACGTGGACCACGCCGTCCGGCTGCCGCACGCACTCTCACTCGCGCGCGCGGCGTACCGCGACCGTCCCTCGATCGACGGTGACGACGTGCTGGCCTGGGCGCTCGCGCGGAACGGCCGCTGCGATCAAGCACTGCGCTTCTCGAAGCGCGCACTCCGGCTCGGCACGCTCGACGCAACCAAGTTCTTCCACCGCGGGATGATCGAGCGTTGCCTGGGCCACGGCGCAGAGGCGACGAGTTGGTTCCGGCGCGCAGTCGACCTCAACCCACACTTCTCGGTGCTCTGGGCACCCGTGGCCCGGAAGTACGCGTCGTGAAGCGGCTCGTCCCGCTCCTCGCCACGCTCGCCGCGCTCGCTCTGCCGGTGGCCGCATCCGCACACCCGCTGGGCAACTTCACCATCAACCGCTTCAGCCGGATCGAACCCTCGGGCGATCGGATCTATGTCCTCTACGTACTGGACATGGCCGAGATCCCGACCTTTCAGGCGAAGTCGACCGTCACCGACGAGGGCGCGAGGGCATACGCGCAGGGACTTGCGACGTCGATCGGCCGCGGCCTTGACCTCTCGGTCGACGGCAGGCGGCTCGCGCTGCGCGCGCTGCGCAACGCGCTTGCCTTTCCGCCCGGACAGGCCGGCCTGCACACGACCCGGCTCGAGGTCGTCTATCAGAGCGAGCCGCTTCGGGGCGGCAAGCCGACGCGGCTCGACTACCGCGATGCGAACTACGCCGAGCGGATCGGCTGGAAGGAGGTCGTCGTTCGGGCGGGCTCCGACGCCCGTCTCGACTCGGCGAGCGTGCCCAGCAAGTCGATCAGCGACGAGCTTCGTTCCTATCCGAAGGACCTTTTGCAGAGCCCGCTCGGCGTTACCGAGGCCCGCGCCGAGATCGTGCCGGGTAGCGGGCCCGGCGTTCCGCCGGACGTCCTCTCCGGGAAGGCGCTCCGGGCGCGCGTCGGCGTCCGGGCCGTCGCCGACCGCGGCTTCGCCAGCTTGATCGCGAAGGACAGGCTCAGCACAGGCTTCGTCTTCCTCTCGCTCCTCGTCGCGCTCTTCTGGGGGGCGGTGCACGCCTTCAGTCCAGGGCATGGCAAGTCGATCGTCGCCGCTTACCTGGTGGGATCCCGGGGGACGGCGCGCCACGCCGCTCTGCTCGGGGTCACCGTGACGATCACGCACACGATTGGCGTCTTCGCGCTGGGATTCGTGACGCTGGCGCTCTCGGCCTTTCTTGTTCCCGAGCAGCTCTACCCCTGGCTCAACTTCGTCTCGGCCCTGCTTGTCGTCGGTGTCGGGGTCAGCGTCCTTCGCTGGCGCGTGCGCGACTGGAAGCGCTCGCGCGTGCACAGCACTCACCTGCACGATCACGAAGACGAGCACGGGTACACCCATGAGGGCGATCCGCACGACCATCACGGCCACCATCACCACGAGCCGGCTACGAACGTGCGACAGCTGCTTGGCGTCGGGATCTCCGGCGGGCTGATCCCGTGTCCAACCGCGCTCGTCGTGCTGCTCGCGGCGATCTCGCTGCACCGAGTCGGCTACGGGCTCCTCCTGATCTTCGCATTCAGCGTAGGGCTCGCTGCGGCGATGACCTCGATCGGTCTCCTCGCCGTCACCGCCAAGCGCGCGTTCAGCCGGCTCGACTTCGAGGCAGGTGCCGTGCGCCTCCTGCCTGCAATCAGCGCCTTCGTCATCGTCGGCCTCGGCCTGGCCATGACGCTGCGCGCCCTCCCCAAGATCGTCTGAAGGGAGCGAGCGATGTTCGGTCTCGATGACAAGATCGCCGGGCTTTCCGACGGGGCGACGCTGCTGGTCGTCGCAGCTGTCGCCGTCCTGCTCGGACTCCGCCATGCGAGCGACCCCGACCACCTCGCGGCTGTCACGACTCTGATCGCGTCGGGGAAGGAACGGGCCACACGCGCGGCCGCTCGCTTGGGTTTCGCCTGGGGCCTCGGACACGCGACGTCGCTCTTCGTCTTCGGGGTGCCGGTCGTCCTCTACAGCGCCTATCTGCCCGAGGCCGTGCAGAGCGCGGTGGAGACGTCGGTCGGCTTCCTGATCGTGGCGCTGGCCGTCCTGCTCCTCGTGCGCTGGCGCCGGGGGCTCTACCGCGACGACTCGCACGAGCACGAGGGCGAAACTCACGCGCACGTACACTCGCGCGCGCGCCGGCACGCACACGCGACGCGGAGCGCGTGCCAGGCCTACGGAATCGGGCTCGTCCACGGGATGGGAGGGACAGCTGGCGTCGGCCTCCTGCTGCTCGCCACGATCCACAATCACGTCGTCGCCATCGCCGCGCTGGCCGTGTTCGCCTTCTGCACGGCGGTTTCGATGGCGCTCCTTTCGACGGGATTCGGTCTCGCCGTCGGCAGCGCGCCCGTCCGCCGCTCTTTCGACCGCATCGCGCCGGCACTCAGCGCCGTGAGCCTCGGCTTCGGCGTCTGGTACGCGCTCGGCGCGCAAGGGCTCGTCCCCTACGTCTTCTAGTTCGATACGTTGCACGCCGTGGCAACCACGGCGCCCTACGGGTCTTGGGCTTCTCCGATCACTCCGGAGCTCGTGTCGAGCGAGGGCGGTGTCCAGTTCGGCTATGTCGACGTCACCGACGAGGGCATCTACTGGACCGAGAGCCGTCCCGCGGAAAGAGGACGAACCGCACTCGTATACAAGCCGCACGAGGGCGAGCCTGTGGACGTCGTCCCGTCTGCCTTCAACGTCAGGACACGGGTGCACGAGTACGGAGGGGGCGCCTGGTTTCGGCATGAAGGCCTCGTCTTTTGTTCCAGCTTCGACGACAGCCGTCTGTACCGCGTCGATCGCCCCGGTGCGGAGCCTCGTCCGATCACGCCGGAGCCGTCGGAGCCCCACGCGCTGCGGTACGCGGACGGCCGCGTCTTTGCCGATGGTCGCCTGATCGTCTGCGTTCGGGAGACGCACGGCGGCGGCGAGCCGATCAACGAGCTGGTCGTTCTGCCCACGGATGGGTCTGCCGAGCCTCGCGTCATCGCCGGCGGCCGCGACTTCTACGCCGCGCCGCGGCCCAGCCCCGACGGTACGCGCCTGGCCTGGCTCGCGTGGGACCACCCGCACATGCCCTTCGAGGCGACCGACCTGTGCGTTGCGGGCCTCGCGGCAGATGGATCGGTCTCGAACGACCGCCGGGTCGCGGGATCCGCGGAAGAGTCGATCTTCCAGCCGGAATGGAGCCCGGACGGCGAGCTCCACTTCGTTTCCGACCGGACCGGCTGGTCGAACCTCTACCTCGAGCGGGGTGGCAAGGTCGAGGAGCTGACGAGCGAAGAGGCCGAGCTTGGCTATCCACAGTGGGTCTTCGACCTCACCCGTTACACGTTCCTCGCGGACGGACACATCGCCTGCCTTTTCACCCGTGCCGCGATCGACGGGCTCGAGCTACTCGACCCGAGCAGCGGACGCCTGGAGAGCGTAGACCTTCCCTACACGAGCTACGCGGCGTCCCTACGGAGCAGCGGCGCCCGCCTCGTCTTCGCCGGAGGCTCACCGACGAAACGGCCAGACGTGGTCGAGCTGAATGTGGAGACGGGCAAGCAGGAGGTGGTCCGCCGCTCCACGGAGCTCGAGCTCGATCCCGGCTACATCGCGATCGGCGTGCCGATTGACTTCGAGGGCGCGGACGGTCTGACCTCGCACGCCTTCTACTACCCGCCGACGAATCGAGACTACTCGGGGCCAGACGACGAGTTGCCACCTCTGGTCGTCCACGTGCACGGCGGCCCAACCGCGCACGTGACGAATGCGCTCGAGCTCTCGATCCAGCTCTTCACGAGCCGGGGTATCGCCGTTGTCGACCTCAACTACGGAGGAAGTACCGGGTATGGACGCGAGTACCGCGACCGCCTGCGCGGCCGCTGGGGCGAGATCGACATCGAGGACAGCGCTGCAGCAGTGCGCTTCCTCGCGGAGCGAGGCGACATCGATCCTGCGCGCGTCCAGATCACCGGAGGCAGCGCGGGCGGCTACACGACGCTGATGGTCATGGCGGTGCGAGCCGAGTTCTCCTCGGGCGTGTCCTACTTCGGCGTTGCGGATCTCGTCACGTTCCACGACGACACGCACAAGTTCGAGTCGCACTACGACGAGTACCTCGTCGGTCCGTGGCCTGACGCGATCGAGCTCTACCGGGAGCGCTCGCCGATCGTGTACGCAGACGCGATCTCGAGGCCGTTGCTCCTCTTGCAGGGCCTCGACGACAAGGTGGTGTCTCCCTCGCAGGCCGAAGTGATCGTGGAGGCGCTCAAGCGGCGCGGCATTCCGTACGCGTACATTGCGTTCGAGGGCGAGGGCCACGGCTTTCGTAAGGCAGAGAACGTGAAGCGGGCGACCGAGGCACACCTCTCTTTTCTTGCGCAGGTCTCAGGGTTCGAGCTCGCAGATGAGCTCGAGCCGATCGAGATCCAGAATCTTGAGCGCGTCGCTCGCTGAGCTCACACGAAACGCGGTTCACGTCCTCCCAGAGGGCGAGCTCGAGCGGAAGCTCCAGCTCGGCCGACCGCTGCGGGTGAAGCTCGGCATCGACGTCACGGCCCCGCACATCCACGTCGGCAACGGGATTCCCCTGCAACGAATGCGCGCTTTTCAGGAGGCCGGCCACATCGGCGTACTGATCGTCGGTGATTACACGACACGCATCGGCGATCCGTCCGGTGCGTCGGTTGAGCGCCCGATCATCGCACCCGACGAGATCGATCGGATGGCCGCACGGTTTTTCGAGTCCGCGTACACGATCGTCGACCCCGAACGAACGGAAGTCCGCTACAACGGCGAGTGGCTCGGGAAGGTCGACTTTGCAGAGGTACTGCGCCTCACGCGTGCCGTCACCGTCGCGCGCCTCCTCGAGCGAGATGACTTCGCGAAGCGCTTTGCGTCGCACCAGGCGATCTCGGTTTCGGAGCTTCTGTACCCGTTGATGCAGGCCTACGACTCCGTCGCGGTCGAGGCCGACGTCGAGCTCGGCGGCACCGACCAGCTCTACAACCTGCTGACCGGGCGCGACGTGATGGAGGCATATGGGCTCGAGCCGCAAGTCGTGCTGACGACGCCGCTGATCGAGTCATGGGACGGGACCAAGAAGAGCGGCTCTAAAGGGAACTACATCGCGCTCGTGGAGGATCCCAACGAGCAGTTCGGGAAGACGATGCGCCTTCCCGACGAGATGCTGCCGGAGTACTACCGGCTCGTCATGGAACAGGAGCCGCCGACCGGCGACCCGCTCGAGGCCAAGCTAGGGCTCGCGCGCTTCATCGTGTCGCGCGCACACGGAGTCGATGCAGCCGCCGCCGCGGAGGAGCACTTCACGCGGGTCGTCCGCGAGCACCAGGCGCCGGAGCAGGTGCCGGTCGTGGCGCTGCCGGCCGACGATCCGGTCCACGTCCCGGCCCTGCTCGTGGAGCACTTCGGGCTGGGCTCCACGAGCGAGGCGAGGCGCTTGATCGGCCAGGGTGGGGTGAAGGTGGACGGGGAGACCCTTGCCGATCTCGATGTGGCGCGCGCTAGGCTCGACGGAGCGCTCGTCCAGGCCGGAAAGCGCCGGTTCATTCGATTTTCCGCCCCTTGACCGGGCGCTGATGGTTGCTATCATTCCCCGGCTGCCCGATAGGGCCGCGTAAGACGGTCCCTGTACCTCGACACTGGAGCGCCCACAGGACGCGAGCGGATACGACGTAAGTTTCCGAGCTTCTCTGGGCCTCTGGCGCGAGTCGGAGGCTTTTTTACGCCGTCCGGGAGCGACGGTCTTTGAAAACTCAGCAGCGTTTACGTCGAGACCTCAGCGACCCTTCGGGTCACTGAGGCGAACAAACCTGTCACAGCTCGTTACGAGCTGGACTTTGAGCACAAGCTCAAAGTGAAAAGATCGCCGGCTGTTTTCCGTGGCCGGCAATCATTCTTCACGGAGAGTTTGATCCTGGCTCAGGACGAACGCTGGCGGCGCGCTTAACACATGCAAGTCGAGCGAGAGCCAGGCCTTCGGGCCTGGGGACAGCGGCGAACGGGTGAGTAACACGTGGGTAATCAACCCTCGACACTGGGATAGCCCGGGGAAACCCGGATTAATACCGGATGGCCCTCTGGATCCTCGGATCTGGCGGAAAAGGTAGCTTCGGCCTCCGGTCGAGGACGAGCCCGCGGCGGATTAGCTTGTTGGTGAGGTAACGGCTCACCAAGGCGACGATCCGTAGCTGGTCTGAGAGGACGATCAGCCACACTGGGACTGAGACACGGCCCAGACTCCTACGGGAGGCAGCAGTGGGGAATCTTGC
>JBKPEC010000087.1:0-7324 GCA_046728195.1 Actinomycetota bacterium | reverse complement strand
ACGTGATCAGCGCAGTTACCGCTGTAATCAGCAAAGCGAGTAGCGTAAGGCGCTTCATACGACCTCCTTGAGGTTGCTTTCTCTCCCCGAAGTCGGCGCGACCCGGGAGGTCTGGGGTCAGCACAAGCGGAGCTCGGTCCTGAACGTCACCTCCTCTGATCGCTGCGACGGCCGTTATAACAGGTCGCGGCTGCGTGACGTCGGGTTGCTGCTCAGCGAATCACACGCATTCAGTTGTGACTCTGCCGACGGTCTTCCGATTACACGACGCGTGAATCAAGGTCGTTTCTGGGTGCAGGGCTCAGGCCACCTGCCGTCACAGCGTTTTTCGCCGCCGATGGCGAGGAGTATTTCTCAGCGCAGCCGGTCGACGGGTCGTTTGCAGCCGCCGCGTTAAACCGCTTGGCTGCGGAGAAAGCCCATACCAAACGCTTAAAAACCCCTAACGGGGCATGTACGTCTGAGGGGAAGGAAGGTCCGGAAACCATAGGGGGTTCCAGGATGCGCAGGTTCATGCCTCACGCGGTTGTAGCGCTGGGGCTCGTGCTGGCTGCATCCGCGTCCGCAGCGACGAGCGCGGTTCAGATCAAGAGCACGGGCTTCGCGCCGGCGACGGTGTCCATCAACCAGGACGACTCGGTCAAGTGGACGAACACGGACACCAAGAATCATCAGGTGGTCGCGAACGACGGCTCGTTCGCCTCCGGGATCTTGGCGCCCGGAAAGTCCTACTCGCACGCCTTCGGGAGCGGGGGCACGTTCCGCTATCACGACGGCCTGCATCCGACGCTCAGGGGCACGGTGAACGTGAAGGGAGCGGCGCCTCAGGTGACGCTCGCGACATCCGCGCCCGTGGTGAAGTTCGGGTCGCAGGTCACGCTCACCGGCGCCGTGACGAGCAAGAAGGCGGGGGAGACGGTAACGCTCGTCGCGTTGCCGTATGGGCAGACGACGAAGCAGGTCGTCGCGACGCTGCAGACGACGACGAACGGGGCGTTCTCGTACACGCTCGCACCGCAGCTGAACACGACCTACCAGGCGCAATGGAAGAGTCGCGAGAGCTCGGTGATCGTCCAGGTGCAGCCGCTGATCAAGCTGCCGTTCGTTTCTCGCACCGGCTACTTCCACTTCTACGTCAACGCGGGTCAGTCGTTCGCCGGACGCTTCGTCTACCTGCAGCGCTTCACGTTGGCTCACACGTGGGTCAACATCTCCAAGCTTCGGCTCGGACCGAAGTCGGGGCGGATCATGTCGGTCGCGTTCGTGCGCAGGCTCATCCCGCGGGGACGCTGGTCCGTGCGGATCTACATGCCGGCGAGCGAGATGCCGGGCGGTTACATCGACACCTGGAGCGGGACGCAGCCGGTCGTCAAGCACTAGTGGTCAACGTGCGAGAGCGTGCGCTACGGGCGCACGCTCTCGAACTTTTGCTGAACCGCGTCCCAGTTGACCACGTTCCACCAGGCCTCCAGATACTCCGGACGCCTGTTCTGGTACTTGAGGTAGTAAGCGTGCTCCCAGACGTCGATGCCCACGAGCGGCGTGTCGGCGTTCATGATCGGTGAATCCTGGTTCGGCGTCGAGTAGACCGCGAGCCCGGTGCCGTCGTGTACGAGCCACGTCCAGCCTGAGCCGAAACGCTTGACGCCGCCGTCGATGACGGCCGCCTTCAGCTCCTGAAAACCGCCGAAGCTGGAGTTGATCGCGTCGGCGAGCGACCCGGACGGCTCGCCGCCTCCGTTCGGGCCCATGATCTCCCAGAAGAAGCTGTGGTTTGCATGCCCGCCGGCGTTGTTGCGAACAGCGGTTCGCTTGTCCTCCGGGATGATGTCGAGGGAGGCCAGAATGTCTTCGACCGAGCGGTCGGCCCACTCGGTGCCCTCGAGGGCCTTGTTGGCGTTGTCCACGTAGGCCTGGTGGTGCTTGTCGTGGTGGAGATGCATCGTCTGCTCGTCGATGTGCGGCTCCAGCGCGTCGTACGGGTAGGGCAGCGGTGGGACTTCGAACGGCATCCTGGCTCCTTTCTCGGCTTCGTTGCGAGGATATGCTCCGCGCGCCTGCCTAGTCGAGCCAAGGCGCCGTCCCGGCGCCGACCAACCGGAGGAGACTCTTGGCCACACTTGCGTACAAGTTCGAGGAGATCGCCCCGCGGGAGCTCAAGCCGGAGCTCTACGAGCTCGACGGCATCTCGCGCGCGACCATCGAGGCCCATTACAAGCTCTACGAGGGCTACATCAACAAGCGGAACGAGATCCTGCAGAAGCTCGACGGCGTCGATCTCGCCGGGGCGAACCAGACGTACTCCGAGGTGCGCGCGCTGAAGGTCGAGCTGACCTTCGCGGTCGGCGGGATCAAGAACCACGAGATCTACTTCGAGCATCTCGGTGGCGGCGGCGGCGATCCGAGGGGGCTCGCCGGTGACCTGATCACACGCGACTTCGGCTCGGTCGACGCCTGGCGTGCCGACCTGAAGGCGACCGGGCTGGCGGGCCGCGGCTGGGCCTGGACCGCCTACGACTGGGACGAGGGGCGCCTGTTCAACTACATCGGCGACGCGCAGAACACGTATCCGATCTGGAACGCGACACCGCTCGTGGCGCTCGACGTCTACGAGCACGCGTACTTTCTCGACTACCAGACCGATCGCGCGTCCTACATCGATGCGTTCTTCGACAACATCGACTGGTCGACGATCGACGAGTGGGTGTCGAAGTACCAGATCCAGAAGTAGGAATGGCCGTTCGGCTCCGGCCGCTGCACGACGACGAGCTCCGGAGCTTTCTCGACGGGCTGCACGACGAGTACGTCGAGGAACTGGTCGAGGACGCAAGCATGTCGAGGGAGGACGCCGAGGCGAAGGCGAGCTCCGATCACGCTGCCCTCTTCCCCGATCGCAAGCCGCAGCGCGACCACCACATGTACGTCGTGGAGCGTGAGACAGGTGAGCCCGTCGGACACCTCTTCTGGGCCAAGCGCCAGGCGCCCGGCTCGACGTCTCGTGCCTTCCTCTACCAGATCTACATCGGCGAGCCGTTTCGTGGCCGGGGTTACGGGCGCCAGGCGATGGCGCTGCTCGAAGAGGAAGTCCGAAGCGAGGGCCTCCCCGGCATCGACTTGAACGTCTGGGGTGGCAACGACCTCGCGCGCTCGCTCTACCGCAGGCTCGGCTTCGAGGAGCGCGCGATCTTCATGTCGAAGGAGCTTGCGTGACGACGGCCGTCATCATCGTCGCGGGCTATGTCCTGGGCTCGATGCCGTGGGGCTACTGGCTCACGCGGCTCGTCGAGCACCAGGACATCCGCACCAAGGGGAGCGGCAACATCGGCGGGACGAACGTCTGGCGCGTGTACGGCTGGCGGCTAGGTCTGCCGGTCGTCTTCCTCGACACCGCCAAGGGTTTCGCGCCGGCGCTCGTGGGGACGCTCGTCGTCTCCCATCTCGTCGGCGTGCTCGCCGGCGGCGCGGCGATGCTCGGCCACTGGCGCCCGCTCTTCCTGCGCTGGCAGCGCGGCGGCAAGATGGTCGCCACCTGCGGCGGGGCGTTCCTCGGGGTCGCTCCGCATATCGGCGGCATCGGTGCCGCCGTGTGGCTCATAGTGTTCTTGCTCTTCCGCTATGCCTCCCTGGCGTCGATCGCTGCCGCGCTCGCTCTCCCGGTCGCGGCCGTGCTGCTGGACGAGCCCTGGCCGGTGATCGTGTTCGCGGCGACAGCGGCGGTCGGCGTCGTCGTGCTGCATCGCGCCAACATCGCTCGCCTCCGCGCCGGCTCCGAGAGCCGCTTCCGCTTCAGACGGCTTCGGAAGGTGGGCGAAGACACAGACGGCCTCGAACGCACTCCGAGCGCGCCTTGACGGGCTCGCGCGACCACGGCTACTCTCGATGGGTCAGCGACGCGGGAGGAGGTGCTGCACACGATGACTGTGTTCTATGCCCACTTCCACGGCGTCGCCTGATCTGAGCCAAGCCTCTCGCGGATAGCGCTCCTCGCTTCGGGCGGCGCCTCGACGCCATCCGACCCAAGGGAGCACGTGTCCGAGCTCGAGTCCAACCGAACGATGCGCCTTCACGCCCTCGATGCGTGGGTGCATCGCCCCACGGTCCTGACAGACGTCGACCGCGTCCGGGAAATTCTCTACGCCGGGGCTGAGGCCGGCGGCGCCACCGTGCTCGGGGAGAAGTTCTGCGTCTTCCCCAACGGCGCCGTCACCGGTGTGCTCGTGCTCGCACAGTCCCACCTCAGCATCCACACGTGGCCGGAGTACTCGCTCGCCAACGTCGATCTGCTCTCGTACGGCGCCCTCCGCGGTGAGGTCGTTCTGGACGCGATCTGCGAGGCGCTGGAGATCGAGCGCGTCAACGTCATCTGTGTGCCCCGTGCCATTGGCTGACGCGGCAGACATCGTCCGCGAGGTCGCCGGCGCGGTCGGGCTCGCCGAGGGCGAGCCCGGCGTCCGCGCGGTGCTGAGCGCGCTCTCGCGGCTGGAGCCGATCTCCATCCGCGGCCTCAGCCGGACGGTGGAGCTGCCGGTGCCGATCGTCGCGTCGATCTGCGGCGAGCTGCGCAAGAGACGGGTCGTGGCAGCGGAACGCCCAGCGCAGCTGACGTCGACCGGTCGTCGCCTGTTCGCCTCGGGGTCACTGACGCTCGACCGATCGGTCACGTGCCCGGCCTGCGCGGGACGAGGGTTCGCCGTCCCCTCCCACCTTCGCCCCATCGCGACAGCACTCAAGCGGATCGCCTGGGCTGCGCCGCCGCCCGTCCTGGAGCTCGACCAGTGCCACTGCACGGTCGAGACCAAGATCCGCCGCGTGGTGGCACTCCATGAGGCCGATGCGCTCGTCGGCCGCCGGATGCTCCTGCTCGGCGACGACGACCTGACGTCGGTCGCGATCCGGCACTTCGTCGAGCGGTTCGGCTCGGAGCAGACCGTGATGGAGCTCGTAGTCGTCGATCTGGATCCGGCGATCCTGGGGTTCGTGCACGAGGAGCTGCACGGGGCGCCGTTTCCGTTCCGTTGCATCCAGCGCGATCTCCGGAAGCCGCTTCCGTCGGGGCTCAGGCACGTCTTCGACACGGTCGTGACCGATCCGCCCTACACCGTTCCGGCTGCTCGCCTGTTCCTGTCGCGCGCCGCCGAAGGGCTCGGCCGCAGCGGAGACGTGTTCTTCTCGTTCGGGTCTCGTCGCCCCGAGGCGGCCTTCCACGTCCAGCGGGCGATCATCGAGGCAGGGTTCGCCATTCGTCGCCTCGTCCGCGACTTCAACGACTACGTCGGCGCCGGCGCCCTCGGCGGGACGAGCCACCTCTACCATCTGACCGCGACCAGTGCGCTCCGCCCCGTCGTTACCGGTCGCTATGAAGGACCGCTCTACACGGCGGACGTCACGAGCCACTCGCGTAGCTCGGTATGGCGCGTGGCAGGCTCGTCGCCCTCGAGCTCAGCGCGCAGCTCGCCGACTGTCCCGTAGCGTTCGGCGACGACCTCGTGCGAGTGGATCGTCTCGAAGTTGACCTGGCGCGCGAGCAGGAAGTCGCTGTCGTCCAACTCGGGGTAGCGCTCGAGCGCGGAGTGCAGCGAGATTCGCACCGAGTCCTCGACGAAGCGCGGCTGCAAGTGCGCGTGCTCCACGACGAAGAGCTCGTCCGGTCGCTTGAGGAGCTCGTAGATGGGGGAGCTCATCGAGCCCTCCACAAGGGTTGCCAGCTGCTCCGCGTTCACGGGATGGTCGCTGCCGACGTAGAGCGTGCCGCGCCCGCGCTGGTTGTGCGTTGCGATCGGGACGAGCTGGAGGATCCGCTCCACGTCGGTCTCGTCGAAGCCGGCTTCGAGCAGGCGTTCCGTCGACTTGCTCCGCACGAGCCCCTGCGCGCAGGGACATGCGTTGATGCCGGTCGCCTCGACGCCGACGATCCGCCTCACGCTGGCCTCCGATGCCGCGGCGATGCCGATGATCGAGATCAACTCCTGGGTCGCGAGACCCGTCACCGGCGTGCGCCGCTCGAGCGGATAGCGAGCCACGATGCGAACCTCGGCGCGGCCCGCCGACTGCCTGGCGACGATGTGGCGCGCGATGTGCTCGGCCAGCTCCTCCACCAGGAATGCCTCGCCGATCACGACCTCGTCGATCGCCTCCTCGAAGAGCTCCGGGAAGCGAGACATGTGCACGCCCTTCTGAGCCGGCTCGAGGTCGACCGTGCAGTCGATCTCCGCAGAAATCAGCTTCTCGGCGCCGCCCCAGCGTAAGCGGATCGCCTTGCCGACCCCCTGCACGCCTGCGCGCGACAGGCCCAGGCGCACCTCGGGTGTCGAGGCTTGAAGATCGTCGAGAAGGTGCCGCGACTCGGTCATCCGTGAAAGGTTAGTGTCAGAGCGTTCAGTGGTGAACGCGGACACATCCTTTCCGCGGCTGGTCTCGCTCGCCGCGCACGACCTGCGCACACCGCTGGCGACGATTCACGGCTTTGCCCAGACCCTCGTCCGGATGGGCGACCTCGGACAGCCGAACCAGCGGTATCTCGAGATGATCGATCTCGCCGCCCGGCAGCTCGCCGAGCTGCTCGACGAGCTCGGTCTCGCCGCTCGGATCGAGGGCGGTCGGTACGAGCCGAACCTGCAGCCGGCCGACACCCGAGAGCTCGCGGCCGGCGCGGCCGAAGAGCTCGGGGCGGAGCGAGTCCTTGTCGCCGGCAGCGGGACGAGCGTGCAGGTCGATCGCGAGTCGATGCAGCGCGGAGTGTCGGCGCTCGTGCAAGCGGCGCTGCGACACGGCGGGCTCGAGCAGGTGGACGTCCGCGTCGACGGACCGACGATTGCCATCTCGCCGGTCACCCCCGCGTCGGGGCCGGTGCTGCTCGGACAGGATCTCCGCGACCTCGGGGCGGCTGTAGCGGTACTTCTGGTCGAAGCGCATGGCGGCTCGGTCCTGCTGGACGGCGACGTCCTCTCCGTTCGCCTCGCAGCGTGAACCGGGCTGCGCAGGTCAGCCTTCTCCGCTGGTTGAGGCGACAGCTGCAACAGCCGACGCCGACGCGCGAGCGGCTCGAGGCCGCCGTCGAGAACGACGACCCGAGCGAGGTCCGGCGGCTGCTCGCCGACGTGCCTTTCACGGGCGAGCAGCGGCGTCACGTCGAGGGTCTGCTCGACGCCTGGGAGGAAGGCCGCTAGCCCCCCGCGCGAAAGCTTCCGCTTTCGCGCGGTTTGGGTACTGCGCTTGCGCGCCTAACGCACGCGGGCGGAGCCCGCGTGCTCTTACGGGGTTTGTCTTCGGCGGCTGAATCGGTCCACGGGCGGCGGCGCCTTCGGCGTCGCCGCCCGTGTGAGTC
>JBKPEC010000086.1:0-6290 GCA_046728195.1 Actinomycetota bacterium | reverse complement strand
CGCGCTTGGCCCCTTCGCAGTGGTGAGCCCGAGTGGTCAGGGCCGGGAGCTCGGGCTCTACTCCTGGGGAGATCCCGGACAGATTCGCGACCTGGCCAGGATGCCCGCGTTCGTCACACGGGCACTGCCCTGGCTGCGGATAGACAGGCGCCGTATTTACGCCTTCGGCGGGAGCATGGGCGGCCAGGAGACGCTGCTGCTCGTCGCCCGTTACCCCCAGCTCCTCGCCGGGGCGGCGGCGTTCGACGCACCGACCAACATGGTGGCGCGATACGTCGCGTTCCCGCATCAGCCGTTTGGGCTCGGCCTCCAGCGGCTCGCTCGCATCGAGTTCGGTGGTACGCCGTGGACGGATCCGCGCGCCTATGAGGTGCGCAGTCCACTGGACTGGGTACGCCAGATCGCGTTCTCGCGAGTGCCTCTGCAGATCTGGTGGAGCACGCGCGACAGGATCGTCGTCGACCAGGCGCAGGAATCCGGACTGCTCTACCGCGACATCAAACGCTTGAACCCGGCCGCGCCGGTCAGCGAGTGGGTACCTGGGCGCACACGGCCGAGATGAAGGCGAGCACCCGACTACCGATCGCGCTCGGCTTCTTCCATCTGCTTCCGCCCGCTGATGCGCAGTACGGCGGAACAGTTCCGTCCACTTGACCAAGAAGGGGAACGTCATGAACCTCCTGTTCATACGCCGCTCACCGGGACCGCTCGTCGCGTACATCATCAGGGAGCACGGACGAGGCCGGCCACTCGCCGAGGTTCTAGGCGATCGCTTTGTTGTCGAGCGCGCAACGGCGGCGGAGATCGGGCTTCTCCTCGAGCATCCGAGCTTGATCCATCGCCTTCGCAGACAGTGCTTCGACGAGCCCGCGTCCGAGGATCTGCCGCCCGCGGCCTAGCGCAGAACCGAGACGGTTCGAGCCGCGTCATGCCGGATGCGCAGGACGACGTCTCCACCACCCAGCGTTCGGATGACATATCCGTCACCGCTGAGCGACGCGCGGCGTTTGAGCGCGCTGCCGCCGGCAAGCACCTTTGCGGGTCGAAAGTTGAGGCGGAGCACGTCGACGGCCGTCGGGTCGAAGGTGCGGTAACGGATTCCGGCGTGCGTGTAGGAGATCCGCTGGATGACCGAAGTGGAGCGGAGCAGGTGGCTCTCGCCCCGCGGCGCGAGCGCGGGCAGCGCGCCCATCGCCCAGTTGAACGCACCGAGGTAGTCCCCGTAGCCGTCGCTGAACCAGTAGGGATGGCGAAAGCCCGGCCCGCCGCAGCAGGAAACGAGCCCATCGCTCCGCGCAAAGTATGTCGCGTAGTTGAGCGATTCGGTGGCGGCACGCCGCGCGTAGCGATCGCCGGTCCGTGCGGCGAGGAGCGCCTCGACCGCCGCCCACCGCGCCGTGTCGCTTCCGAGCCCCGCCGGCGAGCAGCATCCAGCCGTTCCTGGCACGTGCTGCTCGTCGATCCCCCACGCGCCGTGGAACGGCCCTCGGCCGAATGACGCGCGCACCCAGTCGAGCAGGCGCCGTGCGCGTGCGATGTCGAGCTGTGTCGGCCGGGAACGCGCGAGCAAGTACCTGGCCGTCATGGTCGGCGACACCTGGTTGAGGTCGTCCGGCGCGTAGGGGATGTCCTCGTAATAGCCACTCCAACGGTTCGCGGAAGGACCGGTCGGATTCAACGGCTCGCGCAGGAGCCAAGTCCAGGCAAGTCTCCGGGCACGCAGGAACGAGCTCGTCTCGCCGACGTGAAGACGTACCAACTCGTCGAAGAGCTTGACCGGCGCAACGACCATGCCGCCGTACTCGGCCCCACGAAGCGTACGGCCGGTGCGGCCGTCGACGCGGAACGCCCACGGCGTATGGCGGCTGTCACCAGGCCGAACATGACGTGCAAGCGCGCTTGCGCACCGGAGGGCTGCGACGAGATAACGTTGTCGACCGGTCAGCTCGTAGAAGCGGAGATAACCGAGTCCGAGCAATCCGACCTTGTCTGGCTCAACCCCGCCGTAAAAGCTTCGCGGCGAGCCTGCGAAGCAACGTCCGTAGTCGCGATCGCCAGAACAGCTGGTCGCGAACGGCACCCGCGGCCACGCCCACGTGGCCGGCGTCGTCCCGTGCGCCAGCTGGTAGTCGAGCATTCCGCCGACGACGTCAACCGCACGGCGATCGCCCGAATAGGCGTACCACGGCAGCAACGACTCGACGAGTGAGGCGTACAGTGACGCTGGATTGTGCTGCCAATACCTACCCTGGCGCGTCCGCTGGTCGAGGACCGCATAGGCGAGGTAGACCTTCACGCCTGCACGGCGGTCGATCGGGATGCTTGTCTCTAGGAACCGCCAGCCGAGCCGAAGGACGTGGTCGTAGCCGAGGTTCCGCCCGGGCCGGTACCAGGGGAGGAGCGCTCCGCGACCATCCAGCTGTGCCTCGTGCCATGGCAGCTCGCGATTGACCGGCACCGCCGCTCGCGAACTGGCCGGCAGCAGAATGATCGCCGCGAGCAGCAGGGCGTTCAGGGAACGGCGCACGCGACTGATTGTCGCTGCTCTACGAGCTCGGCCACGAGCCCGGCACGAGCACGACCTGGAAACCGTCCGGATCAGCAAGGGTGACGCCGTGCTCTTGCCAGTACGGGTTGGCCGGCTCCAGCGGTACGGCGTCCACGCGTGCGCACACCTGGGTGACCGCCTGGGCGCTGCCGAGGTAGAGGGCGAGAAGCGTCTCCGGGTGCGGCTCGGGAGCTGGGTGTGAACCACCGGTCGTGAATTCGAGGTGCGTCTCGGTTCCGGGAATCGCAAAGAAGACTCCGCTGTAGCCCTCGTGGTTGTCGAACCGTCCGATTTCCGGAAGACCGAGCCCGTCTCGGTAGAAGCGGACGAGCTCGTCTAGTCGGTCCGTATGTCGTGCGACGCGAAGCTGCACTACTCCCGCAGGCGCTCTGCCGGCTTCGACTGATCGCGCATGAGCTCGAGCGTTGCGCAGTGTAAGCCGGCGATCGCAAACCTCTGGCTTTCCGAGAAGTCGACCTGCAGCACTTCGACGTCCGCCTTCTCGAGCGCATCGACCACGGTCGGAGAGCCTCGGTTGATCACGACCTTGCCCGGTGCGAGCGTCACGCCGTTGATCGCGAGGTCCCAGTACTCCTCGAGCGGCACCTCGATGATCGTGACGTTGCGGCGCTTGAGCTCACGAATAAAGCCGTAGTTGACGAGATGCGGCGCAAGCAGCACCTTCCCCTCGTCGACCGTCAACATGACCATGTCCATGTGCGACGTACCGATGTTTCCGTTGCCGATCGAGTCGTGCCACCCGGGACTGTGGGCGACGACCAGGTCGATGCCGAGGTTCTCGAGGACGAAGCGGATCTGCCGTAGGCCTTCCTCGTTCGCGACGACGGACTCGTTGAAGACGAATGTCCTCGAGTCGAGCCAACGTCCAGCGCCGGGTTCGCCGATCCCGGTGCCGTGGATGGTCAGGTAGATCGGTACCTGTAATGCGGTCAGCACCTTCGACCAGATCACCTCGCGGCCTCGCTGCCATGAGCCGAGACCCATGCGATGGACGATCGCGCCACCGCGCGCGACCAGCCCTCCGCCTGCGAGTGTCACGAGGTTCTTGAGGAATCCGTATGCACCGATGGCCGGAACCGGCGGCTCGACGTAGTTGACGCGGACGCCGTTGTCTCGCAGCAACTCGTAATACTCATCGAACTGATACTGAAGCTTGCCGAGATCAGCGTTCCCGGCGGCCGACGAGTAGTAGTACTGCCATTCCTGCGCGTACTCGTCGCGCGTCTCGTTCTCGGTCGGTCGCGACACCAGGACCTCGCGCAACGTGCCGATCCCTTCGGCTCCCCAGCGACGGCCCCAGATCTGCTCGACCTCGTCGTAGAAGTCGGTCTCGTGCAACATCCAGTTGCGCAGCGGCTTGCCGTGCTCGAACCACGGCAGTGTCTCGAGGACGGCTAGCTCGTCGTGCCCCTCGGCCTGACGCGGCGAGGAATACGTGAGCCCGATCTCGGCGCCGTCGGATCTGACGACGCGAAAGGGAACCTCCCAGCGGGTCGCACGCCCTGATTCCTGGTCCATTCGCTCCTCGAGCATGGGTCGACCTCCCTTTGTTGGCCGTCCGATCGTAGCCCCAAGTAACAGCGGTACCAGCGGAGACCGGCCGGCACCGAGACGGTCCGTAATCACATCCGCCATCTGCTGCGGGCACTGGCGTGCACACGCGCCTCGAGGCCGTCGCGATCGCCCGTCGAGAGCACCTCGTCGCAGGCTGAATCCGAGGATGCGCTGAGGATCGCCGTCCCCCGCGGGAGGCGGGTCATCCCAGGGGGATGATGACGACGGGCTCGACGGCCTTGAGCATTGAGGGGCATGATCGGGGTCGTCGCTTCGACGTCGGTGGATCTTGCGCGAATCCAATTCGCGACGACCTCGCTCTACCACTTTCTCTTCGTCCCGCTCACGCTCGGGCTCGCGCCGATGGTCGCGGTCATGCAGACGATCTGGCGGCGCACTGGGGAAGAGGCCTGGCTCCGGCTGACGCGCTTCTTCGGCACGCTGCTCGTGATCAATTTCGTTATCGGAGTCGCCACCGGTCTGGTTCAGGAATTCCAGTTCGGTATGAACTGGTCCGTCTACTCCAAGTACGTCGGCAACGTCTTCGGCGCCCCACTCGCGATCGAGGGGCTCGCGGCCTTCTTCCTCGAGGCGACCTTCCTCGGCCTATGGATTTTCGGCTGGGACCGCCTCTCCCCGCGTCTCCATCTCGCCACCATCTGGCTCGTCACGCTAGGAACGTGGACGTCCGCCTACTTCATCCTCGTGGCGAACTCCTGGATGCAGGACCCTGTCGGCTACCACGTCGCGAACGGCCGAGCAGAGCTGACGAGTGTCTGGTCACTGCTCAGTAGTACCTTTGCGCTCTGGGCCTTCGGCCATGCGATCCTTGCCGGGCTCACGGCGGCTTCGATCGTGGTGCTCGGCGTCTCTTGCTGGCACCTGGCGCGGGGCCGGAACGGTGACCTCTTCATGCGCGCGGCAAAGCTTGCTCTCGTCGTCGCCGTGCCGATCTCCGCCACCAACCTCTGGTTCGGCAGCCATTTCGGCATTTACACCACCGAGACGCAGCCGATGAAGATCGCCGCCAGCGAAGCGCTCTGGAACACGGAGCAGCCCGCGTCGTTCTCGCTGTTTCAGATCGGAGGCTTCTCCAAGAGCGATCCGACGCCGTCCTTCTCGATCGAGGTTCCGCGACTGCTCTCGTTCCTTGCGACGGGATCGTTCAACGGCAAGGTCGTCGGGCTCAACGAGAACCAGCAGCAGCTGGAGCGAAAGTACGGCCGCGGCAACTACATCCCGCCGGTGAAGGCCGCCTACTGGGCCATGCGCGTCATGGCCTACTCCGGCACGCTCGTGTTCCTCGTCGCCGCGACTGGTGCGTTTCTCTACTGGCGCCGACGCTTGTATCGCACACGCTGGTTTCTGTGGGCCGGTGTGTGGGTCATCCCGTTTCCGTTCATCGCCGCCCTCGCCGGCTGGGTGCTGACCGAGGTCGGACGCCAGCCTTGGATCGTCTACGGCCTCCTGCGGACTGCGGACGCTGCATCGCCAAGCGTCACGACCGCTTGGCTCGCAGTCAGCCTCGGGACCTTCGCGCTCCTCTACGCCGCTCTGACGGTGATCGACATCGTTCTCCTGCGACGCTATGCGGACCCCGATCGGGATGTGCCCACGGTCGCTCCGAAAGAAGTGGTCGAGGCCCAACCGGTGGCCAGCTTCTGAGGATGTTGGGTTGACCTTCCAGCTGTTCTGGTTCTGCTTGATCGCCGTGCTATGGGGCGGCTACTTCGTGCTCGAAGGGTTCGACTTCGGCGTCAGCATGCTGCTCCCATTCGTGGCGAAGCGGGAGCAAGACCGTGATGTCCTGCTGGAGTCGATCGGCCCCTTCTGGGACGGAAACGAGGTCTGGCTCGTCGTGGCAGGCGGGGCGACATTCGCCGCGTTTCCGGTGTGGTACGCCACCATGTTCTCAGGCTTCTACCTTGCGTTGTTGCTCATTCTTGTGTTCCTGATCCTCCGCGCCGTTTCGTTCGAGTGGGGGAACAAGAGCGACAGCCCGAGGTGGCGCGCTTTCTGGGTCACTGCGAACGTCGTCTCGAGCTTCGGCGCACCTTTCCTCTGGGGCGTGGCACTCGCAAACCTGCTCGACGGCGTACCGCTGAACCCGAGCGGCGACTACACGGGAAACCTCGCCGATCTGTTCAGCTTCTACACCGTGTTCGCC
>JBKPEC010000085.1:0-9889 GCA_046728195.1 Actinomycetota bacterium | reverse complement strand
TCGTGACGTCGAAGGCCGAAGCGGAGACGTTGGAGCCCGAAGCCGCGGGGGTCGGCGAACGTACGCGCGGCGATCGTGCGAGAGAGGCACTCGGGCGTTCCTGGCTCCTCTTGTTCCTCATCGCGCTGGTCGGTTATTTCTGGCTCTCGACCCCGTCGGCGACCTTCCTCACCTGGACGAACCTCGAGCTGATCGCGCTCAACACGTCCGAGGTGATCCTGTTGGCGATCGGTGAGACGTTCGTCATCGTCACTGCAGGGATCGACCTCTCGATCGGCGGCATCCTGTTTTTCAGCGCCGTCGCAGGCGGCGAGGTGATGATCCATCTCGCGGGAACGAGCAAGGAGACGATCAACGGCCAATATCCTCACTCCGGCCTTGCAGTCCCCGTGGGAATCGCCGTCTGCATCCTTGCCGGCACGACCTGGGGTCTGATCAACGGGACGCTCATCACGAAGCTGCGGCTGCCGCCTTTCATCGTCACGCTCGGCACCTTTGGGATGACCTTTGGCTTCGGTGACCTGATCAGCGGTGGCTCCTACCTCCCGTCTCCGGTTCCGCCGGCGCTCTCGAGCCACTTCGGGAGCGGGAAGATTCTCGGGCTCTACGCGCCGATCTACGTCGCGCTGGTCTTCCTCGTCGTCGCTCACGTCGTCTACCACTACACTCGCTTCGGCCGCTACACGGCCGCGATCGGATCGAATCAGGAAGGCACGCGTCGCACGGGCATCGCCGTCGACCGTCACATCATCAAGGTCTACGCTCTCGCCGGATTCCTCGCCGGCGTCGCCGCCGTCCTCGACCTGGCGATCTTCACGAACACCACGTCGGTCTCGCACCAGACGGACAACCTCAGCGCGATCGGTGCGGTCGTCATCGGCGGGACGAGCCTTTTCGGCGGTGTGGGCACGATTCTCGGCAGCGCAGTCGGTGCGTTTATCCCAACCATTCTCCAGAACGGCCTCGTGATCGAAGCCGTCCAACCCTTCTGGCAGGAGGTCGTCGTCGGCGCGGCGATCATCGTGGCCGTCTACATCGACCAGGTTCGCCGTCGACGGGCAGATCAGTGAAACGACAAAGGAGGTGGGACCGGGCTCACTTGTCTGACAAGACCCAGACCACATCGTCGTCAACTTGACGGGAAGGAGTTTCACGATGTCACGCCGCATGATCGCGGTGCTCATCGCGTTAACGCTCGCCGCCGCGGCGCTCGCTTCAACGGCAGCGCTCGGCAGCGGCTCATCGCAGAAGGCACCGCAGGCACAGAAGAAGACCTACACCTTCTACCTCGTTGCGGGGATCGCCTCCGACGCCTTCTACCTGACGATGAAGAAGGGCGCGCAGGCGGCTGCGAAGAAACTCGGCAACGTAAAGGTCGTGTTCACCGGCTCACCGGCGGCGTTCTCGCCGAACACGCAGATCCCGTTTCTGAATGGGGCGATCGCGCGCAAGCCCGACGCGATCTTGATAGCGCCAACCGACAAAACGGCGCTGATCGCCCCGATCCAACGGGCGATCAACGCCGGTATCCCGGTGGCGACTGTGGACACCTTCATTACGAAACCGATTGCGTTCACGAACATCTCGACCAATAACCCGGCGGGCGGCAGGGCCGCCGCGGTCGCGCTCGCGAAAGCTATTGGCCAGTCCGGCGACGTCGCCGCGATCAGCGTCAATCCGGGGATCAGCACAACTGACCAGCGCCGAGACGGCTTCGCGGCGCAACTGAAGAAGTACCCGAACATCAACTACTTGGGCGTTCAATACTGCAACGACGACCAGACGAAGGCGTCGAACCAAACCTCGGCGCTTCTCGCGGCACACCCGAACCTGAAGGGGATGTTCGCCATGAACGTCGTCTCCGGAAACGGAGTAACGCAGGCGGTGACGGCGGCTGGTAAAGCGGGCAAGGTCAAACTGGTCGAGTTCGATGCGGGCCCGCCGCAGGTGCAAGCGCTGAAGGCAGGGACGATCGACGCCCTGATCGCGCAGTATCCGTACGGCATCGGCGCGAAGGCTGTCGCCCTCGCGTACAAGTACGTGACCGGGCACAGGGCAGGAATCAAGAAGCACTACGGCACCGGCGCGGCGATCGTCACGAAGGCGAACGTCAACAGCCGCAAGATCAAGCCGTACCTCTATACGCCGTAACGACGAAGGCTGGGGTCTGACCCCTCTTGGGGTCAGACCCCAGCAGTTGAGTGTGCTCCGAGCTGCGGTATTACCGAGCGATGGGCGCCGATGGGCTCACCGTGGGGACCCGGTTACCCGGGCGCGCGAACGTGGGAGGCGATTCGGCGGCCCAGAGGGAGGAGCAGGAAGATGATCCGCAAGCACTTCAGGTTCAAGAGATTTGTGCTCGGCCTGGCGCTCGGCGTCGTAGCGGCGGCTATCGTCGCGCCGGCTGCTCTAGCGAAGCCGGTCAGCTCCGACACGTTGAACGGCGGGCTCGATCCGTGGGCCGTCGGTGTCGTTTACCAGAGCACACACCCAATGAGCGCGCAGGACCTCGGTCCGGTGGATCCGTGGGCCTACGGCCTGGTTCACAAGAGCACCCAGCCGACCAGCACGGGGGTCACCAACCTCGGCCCGCTCGATCCGTGGGCTTACAGCCTGGTTCATCGAGCGTCCGCGACCCCGGCACCGACGACGATCAAGGTCTCGAGCTCAACGTCAGGATTCGACTACGGTGACGCAGGAATCGGAGCAGCCGTCTCATTCGGCGCCGCCCTGATCCTCCTGGGGAGCATCGCTGTCGGTCTGAGGTACCGGCGCATCCATCGGTCGGGCCTGGCGACCTCGTAAAAGTCAAAACGCCTGAAGAAAAAAGGCGGGCCCGTCTCGGGCCCGCCCTTTTGCGGTCGGATGCTGGTTGACCGTGTCACTCTCAGGTTAGTACGGTTGTTGTTCACTGCATGTGTTCCTTCGGGGAGAGGAGTGAGCAATGCGCAGGAGAGTTGCGGCTGTACTGTGCGCAGCCTTCGTAGTTGGTCTGAGCGCCGGCGCGGCTATGGCCGGCGAGGTGAAAGGTCCTCCCGGGACCCCGTCGCCTACGAATCCCATTCCAGGGACGTCGGGACGTACCGCAGCGCCGGAGCACGCCAACTCAGCGTGTGCCTTCTCCGGGCTGAATGATCTGGTCGTCGGCCAGGGGCCGACGGACAGCATCGTCCAGAACCCCGGACACTTCATGCTCGCCGGGATTACGGGCCCGGGCGTACCGGGTCATGGCGATGCCAGCGTCGGGTTCCCGATCGGCTGCAGGGGCGGCAGCAACCCGGAGAATCCGAAATAGGGAAGTCCGGTCGGCCCCGACTGATCCAGGTCGGGGCCGACCTCGTTCTCCTCAGTCCGCGGAAAGGTAGGCGCAAATCCGATCGTCGTTCGGAAGCGGCGACGGTCCCAACTTCATGACAAGGAACGAGCCGAGATGTTCGGGCACAGAAATGGTGGACCCCGGCGACGGGGGTCGGCCTTCCGCCTCGAGGAGCTCGTAGCCGGAAGTGGTGGAAATGAAGCGCAGATGGCGGCCGGGGTCACCGTTTCCGGAGGCCACGTAACTCTCGATCCGGCCGCGCCAGTCGCGCTCTGCCTGCGGATGCTCAACCTCGTGTACCCAATTTTCCTCGGACACGTAAACGCCGGTGTCGATCACGACCAGGCGGCGCTCGGGGTGGACGTACGTCACGTTCGCGAGTGGGAACAGCTCGCGCCGCCAGAGGAAGACACGGTCGTGTCGGATCGCGATTCGCTCGCCGTCGCCACCCTCGTCCGCGACCTCGATGAAGATCCCGACCCGCTTGCCGTCGCGCCCCATCACCGAGTAGCCCCGGGCGTCGCCCAGCAATCGTCGAACTGCGACGGGGTCGCGACCGTCTGCCGGATCCATCCCGGGGACCCTACTCGCGGGGCGCTCGGCCGCGTCAGGAATGCGGAGCGCCCGAAGGCTGCGCGTGCACGGGCACTGCACGCGGATACGGCGCCGCTTCCACGGGCAGCTCGAGCAAGAAGGTCGAACCCTCGCCCTCGCGCGACTCGACCCAGATGTTTCCGCCCATTCGGTGGACGAGCTCGCTGCAGATGTACAGACCTAGACCGGTCCCGCCCACGCCCCGCGTCATTTGCGGGTCGAGGCGATAGAACTTCTCGAAGATACGTGCCTGCTCCTCGGACGGGATGCCGATGCCCTCGTCCTTGACGTAGAAGATCACCGTCTCCTCGTCCGGCGACTCCCCCGACTCGACACCGACCGTGATGCGGCCGCCGTCGGGCGAGTACTTGATCGCGTTCTCGGTCAGGTTGACGAGCACCTGCCGCACCTTGTCGCGGTCGGCCGCCACGAGCGGCGCTCGGTCGGGAGCGGCCCGCTCGACGGTGATCTCCGAGGGGGCGTGGGCACGCGCAGCCTCGACGACCCGCTCCACGAGCTCGATTGGATCGAAGGGCTCCGACCCGAGCTCCACACGACCCGAGTCGAGCTGGTTCGCCAGGAGGATCTCGTTGACGATCCGCCCCAGGCGCTCGGACTCTTCGGCGATCAACGACACGAACCGATCGCGGCCTGCCTCGTCGAGCGCGAAGTCGTGGCGGAGCAGCGTCTGCGCGGCTCCGTACACGGCCGCGAGCGGCGTGCGCAGCTCGTGCGACGCCGTCGCGATGAAGTCGGCTTTGAGCTCCTCGAGATGCCGACCCTCGGTGACGTCGCGGAACGCGTAGACGGTTCCTCCGAAGAACTTGACGCCAGAGATCGCGATCCACCGCTCGCCGTCCTCGCGCTCGATCGGGATCATCACCTCCGGATGGCCCGGATCCGGTGAGGTCGAGACCGGAATCGAGTCGACCGCATCCCGCCAACCTGGAATGACCTCCGACGGCGGCCGCCCGATCACGTTACTGGCTGCTATGCCGGTGATGCTCTCGGCAGCCGGGTTCCATAACCGCACGGCATCCGCCCGGTCGAGCAACAGCACCGCGTCCGCCACGTAGGTGAGCACGCGGGCGGCGTCCGCACGTTCCTCCACTTCCAGATACAGACGCGCACGGTCGATCGCGATCCCGATTCGGGCGGCGAGATCCTCCGCGAAGGCGAGCTCGTCAGCCCCGTAGTCCGACCCTTCCGACGCACGCGCCAGGGTCAGCGCGCCGAGCGGCTGCCCCCTACTCGTCACGGGCACGCAGATCAACGAGACAACGCCGCGGGGCAATTCGGCCTCTTCGAGCTCCTCGGCGAGGTCCGGGCGATGCGCGGGCACAGGAAGCATCAGCGAACGTCCGGACTTGATCACCGCCTGGACGAACGCGTCAGGCTCATCGGCCGGCTCCGCGGTACGCGGTTCCGCGCGGGCCACGCCGATTCGGGTGAGCTCACCGTTCGGCTCGAGGACGTCGATCGCGCTCCAGTCGGCGAGGTTGTGGACGACCAACTCGACAACGCGCTGCAGTGACGTACGCGCATCGGTGACGGCGCCGAGCACCTCGCCCGCGTCACGAAGGAGGTCGAGCCGATGCTGCCTGACGGTCCGCAGGTTGGCGGCCGTGCGCTCAGCAGCGCGCAGCCGCTCGCGCTCCTCGTCCGCACGCTTCCGTTCGCTGTCGTCGACCAGGAACGTCTGCGTGTAGACCGGCTTCCCTGTGGCATCCCGTACGGTCGTGGTCTCCTCGTGGATCCAGACGATCCGACCCTCTCGTGCAACGAGGCGGAAATCGCTTCGGAGCCGCCCACCCTCGCGAGCGGCGCGTTCGTACTCCGCGAGGACGCGGTCTCGGTCGTCCGGATGCAGCAGTCGGGAGAAGAGCCGCGCTTCGGCACGCCACTCCGCCGGCGTGTAGCCGAGCATTGCCTCCACGTGGGGACTGATGTACAGGCAGGAATCCCGATCGCCCGGAACCGAGAGCCAGGTCAGGAGCGGAAGACTCTCGAGGACGGCGCGGTATTCAACTTCCGCCTGTCGCAGACGCTCTTTCACCGCCGCCAGATCGGTGCGCCCCTGATTCCGTTCGGCGCGACTCCAGAAGGACCCGGCCGCTAGCCCGGCCACCGCCGCGACCAGCACGGCGAGCACCCACACGCCCGCGGCCGCGTCGACGGCGAGCCAGGTGATCACCGTCGCGCCGGCGACGATGACCAGCGCCACGACAGCGACGGTTACGAACCGAATGTGGGGCCAAGCACGGGGCGACACGGGCGACGCGCGGGACCCTAACTCGGTGCTCCCTGGGTCACAAGGCAATGCCATCGAAGGGGACCTCATTTCCCTCGAAGTAGCGCTTTTCCTGCCAGGATCGCGAGCGAACGCCGATCGACGTCAGGGCTCGAATTCGTCGAGACTCTTGGCAGCGTCATCGGCCCTGCGTCGCCCCTCGTCGGCCGCGGCTCGAGCCTTTGCTGCCGCGCGCTCGGCACGTTCGGCCTCTCGTTCGGCCTCCCTCGCCTCGGCGTCGAGCTTCCGCGCGCGCTCTCTGAGCTCGCGCCGTCTCTGCTCGCGTTCCTTCTTTTCGCGCCGCCGCTCGGCCAGCTCGTCCCTCGCCGGAGCTGCGCGGCGCCCCGGCGTGCGCACCCTTTCCCCCACCTCGAGGCCCGCAAGGGCATCGAATCCAGACGGCTTGACCTCGCCGCTCAAGCGACCCGCCTCGAGCGCGGCACGACCCTCCTCGCTCACCGCGGCGGCGCGCAGCGTCGACGAGATCTGATCGAGCACGGATCTGCTCGCCGGACGGCCCGCAGCCTCGAGGATCTCATGCGCGCGCTGCGTAAGCACGCGCAGGGTGCGCCGCTCCTCACCCTGCGCCTGCCGCAAGGCGTCGCCCGAGTCACCTTTGAGGGCCTGCTCTTGCGCCCGTCTCAGGGTCGTGCCTGCCGCGAGCAGATCACGGATCGCGTCTGGTTCCTGCCGGGCGAGCTGGTTGAGCGTCCACGCGGCGACGGTCGGCTTGCCGAGTTGCTTGACCTCACCCGCGGCGGACGCGCCGCCTTCGCTCTTCAGGCGCCGGACCAACTCGTTCCGCGCGGCGGTGAACTCCTCGGGCGCAAGCTCGAAGAGCCGATCGATCTCTTGGTCGAGGTCCGTCACCGCAGTGAGGGACTATGCCTGCGGGCTGCCTCCGGGGTCGGTCTGGCGCGGGCTCTCGGCCCTCGCCAGGGCGTCCAGCGCGAGGTCGCGGATCGCGCGCAGCCGCGTCACGACCTCGTCGTCGAGATCGTTCCGCTGCAAGGTCGCCTCCGCGATCCCGGCGATCGAGGCGAGCGGAGACCCCAGACGGTACTGATGAGCCTCCGTTTCCGGCATCGCCTCTCAAGTGATGCACAGCGACAGGGGGAAAGCAATAGGCCGAGTGGGCCCACTTGCGGTGAGCCTTGTCGACGCCGTACGTGGGTCCGACCGCTCGGGAGCGCCCGGGAGAGGCGACGACATTGCGGCGCATCGCCACCGATTCCGAGTCCCGGGGAGACCGAACTCGGCTCCCGGGCACTCCGGAGCGTTCGAACCCGTTCCCCTGTGTCCTTCTAGGGGAGGACTTTGTTCAGCGCTTTCGCGACGGACTTGGCGTCGGACGGCGAGGCGAGCGTGACTCGGTGCAGGGTTCCAGCTGACCTGCCGACCAGGATCGTCGGCGTGGCGCTGACTGCGTCTTTCGTCGACAGGCGATCGAAGGCCGTGGCCTGGTCTTTCGTCTCGGCCGCGTTGCGGCCGGCGAGGAGCTGCGGCACGTTCAGGCCCGGGATGCTCGCCGCCGCGTCCGTGATGTTGCGGTCGTTCAGCCAGCCGCTGTTCTCGACGCCCTGGTTGACGTAGAGCAACTCCGCGAAGTTGAACATCTTGTGTTGTTTCCCCGCGGCGATCGCGGCCAGGCGGCCGAGCTGAGAGTCGGGGCCGATGAAGGCGATCGGCCGCATCACGACCCTCGCCTTGCCGGTGCGGACGTACTGCTGGATCAGCGCCGGCATCGCTTGCGTCTCGAATTGCTGGCAGTACGGGCACTGCAGGTCGATGTACTCCACGATGGTGGCCGGCGCCGTGGGCTTGCCGAGCACGTTGCCGTGCTGCGGGATGCCCTTCAGCAGCGTCTGAACCTGGGAGGCACCGGGCAGAGCGTTGACCAGCGATCCGCGCGCCGGCACGGTCGACGGCGAGGAGCTGCCGCGGCTGAACGTAAAGCCGAGGATGACCGCGGCGATGATCAGGGCGAGGACGCCCGCTGCCGCAGCCAGGACGCGCGGCGAGGCCCGGCGCCGCTGGCCTTTCTTGCGCACGGGCGGAGGAGACGCAACCTGCGCGGCGCGGCGTCGGCGCTTGCTCTGTTTCCCGCTGGCCATTTCAGCCGAAGGTAGCCCCGGTCGGCCCATCATCGTCGGGGAAGCGGTCGGCCCGCTCGAGCACCGAGAACAGCAGGAACGCGAAGATAAGGACGAAGGCCGTGAGGGCGAGCGTGGGGATCGTCACGTAGCCGAACTCGTTGATCCATTTGGTGGCGCAGCCACCAGGCGCCGAGACAAGGCACGACTGGGTCTGGCCCACGACGCCGTACTCGACGAGCAGGTGGTAGATCGAGACGCCGGCACCGACGACGGGGAGCGGCAGAAGGTAGCGGGCCGCGCGGTGGTCGTTCGCGAGCGCCATCAGCAGCGTCGTGATCGAGAGTGGATACATGCAGATCCGCTGGAACCAGCAGAGCTCGCAGGGCACGAAGTGCGCAATCTCGGAGAAGAAGAGGCTTCCGCCGGTGGCAACCGCGGCGACCAGGAACGCGAGCCAGAGCTCGTAGCCCCAGATGCCTCGCTGGACTAGAGCCAGCGGCCGCCGCATGCCGGCGAGCCAGAGCAGACCGAGTAGGAGCAGCAGCCCGGCGATCACCTGCCCGACGACTCCGAGCACGGACAGGGCGACGATCACGTCGTGCGTCATGACGCCGTAAGTGTTCCTGCGTCAGTGCGGGAAGGGCGGCTCGCGCCGCCCTTCCGCGCTCGGATCGGTGGACGCCTAGGGCGCCGACGTCCAGCCGAAGATGTCCGTGTCACCGAACGTCGCGGGACAGTCCGCCTGCGGCGCAGGCCTCGGAACGTCGTCCGCGGTCGTCGCCGTCTGAACGCCGGCACGCCACGCATCGATCGCCGGACAGTCCGCGCCGTCCCGAACGTCGTTCCACACCGCCGCGGCGTACGAGTTACCCGCTACGGCATAGACGTAGTCCCCCAAGGAACTCGATCACCAGGTTGTTCTGGCTCGAGGCTCTCGGATCGCCGGGCACTCCGCGGTGGACTTCGCTGAACGAGCCCACAACGCCCTTGCTGGGTCCACTCGTCGGGATAGAGGCGTGGGTGACCACGCCCACCAGACTTCGCGGCGCGGTCGTTGTCGTCCGGAACGGGTTCGTGAACGCGTTGTAGACGACCCAGACGTCGCCGCCGGTCGGCGAGATGGCGGGTGCGGCGTAATAGCCCCGATCCCGGCTCGGGCCGGTCTTGACGGTCTCGATCGCGGTCGGTGTGGACCACGTTCCAGGATCGCCCCTGCCGTTCGAGTACGAGAACAGCACGTGCTCGTTGTTCAGGCCGTCACGGCCGTCCGCCCAGGCATCGACGATCTCGTCGGTTGCCCCTGCGCCGGTTGGCGCGCCGTTCGCGATCGAAACGCTCGGCGATGCCGACAGGTCGTTGCGGGCCCCGGCCACGCCGTCCTCGACACAGCGCAGATCCGTGCCGTCGAAGTTCTGCACGAAGCACGGGTCGACGACGTTGAACAGGGCGACGGGCTTCGTCCACGTCGCCCCGCCGTCGAACGACTTCACCAGGAAATGCGTCCCCGTGGTCGGCAAACCGACCTTCGACGGGTTCTGGAACTCCTCATAGAAGACGTAGACAACGCCTTTCGAATCGGTCCGCACGGTGCAA
>JBKPEC010000084.1:0-3760 GCA_046728195.1 Actinomycetota bacterium | reverse complement strand
TAGCGCCCCTCCCAGCAGTACGGCACTACTGGAAGGGACACTACTAGCTCCGTCCGACACTCCCCGTACTTTCCTCCGCGATGGAGTACGACCCGCTGAGGCGCGGCCTCGCCGAGTTCGTCGGCACCTTCGCGCTCATCTTCATCGGAGCAGGCTCGATCGTCACGCTCGCGGCGGTCGTGGGCCCGCAGATCAACGGGCCTGTGAGTGGTCTGACGCTGGTCGGCGTTGCCCTTGCACATGGCCTGACGATCGCCGTGATGGCGTCTGCCGTCGGGCACATCTCCGGCGGTCACTTCAATCCCGCCATAACTCTGGGCTTCTTCGTGACGAGACGGATCGCGCCGGCCCTGGCCGTCGTCTACTGGAGCATGCAATTCGCCGCTGCGGTTGCCGCCGCCGCGCTCCTGCGCTGGCTGTATGCCCCAGGGCCGCGCGACCTGACGCACCTGGGCTCGCCCGCGCTCGGCGCCGGTACCGACCACTGGCAGGGAGTCGTGATCGAGCTCATCCTTACGTTCTTCCTCGTCTGGGTCGTCTTCGCCACGGCCGCCGATCCAGGGGGAGCTTTCAAGTCGATCGCCGGACTTGCGATCGGCTTCACGATCACGCTCGACGTCCTGATGGGCGGCCCGCTGACGGGTGCCGCCATGAATCCGGCGCGCGCCTTCGGTCCGGAGCTCGTCTCCCACACCTGGTCGAACGCCTGGGTCTGGTACGTCGGGCCCTTTGCCGGCGGCGCCCTCGCGGCGCTTGCCTACGAGTTCCTCTATTTACGCCCGGCACAACCTGAGCCCGTCGGCCCGCCGGAGTCCGGTGTGATCGAGCCGGCACCGGGCGACGCCGCGACTTCCTGACGTTGCTATTCGACCGTGACGGTCTTCGCCAGGTTGCGCGGCTGGTCGACGTTCAGGCCGCGCAGGCGGGCGATGCGGTAGGCCAGCAGCTGTAGCGGCAGCACCGCGAGCACGGCCTGCAGGAATGCGGGCGTGCGGGGTACGTAGATGACGTCATCGGCATGGTGCTGGACGTCTTCGTTGCCGTCGGTGGCGATCGCGACCACCTGCGCGCCGCGCGCACGTACCTCCTGGATGTTCGACACGACCTTCTCGTAGACGACCTTCTGATCGGTGGCGACGCAGACGACCGGCGTCTCGGAGTCGAGCAGCGCGATCGGCCCGTGCTTCATCTCGCCTGCGGAATACGCCTCCGTCGGGATGTACGAGATCTCCTTCAGCTTCAGCGCGCCTTCGAGGGCGACGGGGAGGCCGATGTGGCGGCCGAGATAGAGGAAGAACGGCTTGTTGTGATGGCGCTCGGCGATCTCCTCGATCGGATGGTCGCCATCGAGGAACTGCTCCATCTTCTCGGGGAGGTCGTACAGCTCCTCGAGGATGAATTCGATCTCGTCAGCGGGCAGCGTGCGACGAATCTGCGCAAGCTTGAGCGCGATCAGCGAGAGCAAGGCGACCTGAGCGGTGAACGTCTTCGTCGCCGCGACGCCGATCTCGAGCCCGGCGCGGGTGTACAGCACGGAATCGACCTCGCGTGTCACCTGCGTGCCGAGCTGGTTCGTGATCGCCAGCGTCCTGGCGCCCTGCTCGCGCGCGAGCCGCATCGCAGCGATCGTGTCCGCCGTCTCTCCGGACTGTGTGATCCCGATGACAAGAGTGTCCTTGGACAGCACCGGATTGCGGTAGCGCCATTCGCTCGCGATGTCCGGTTCAACCGGGATTCGCGCCCATTCCTCGATGATGTAGCGCCCGACCACGCCGGCGTGGTAGGCCGTGCCGCAGGCGACGATCACGATCCGGCGGAGGTTCTGGATCTCGAGCTCGTTGAGCCCGATGCCCTCGAGCACGAGCTTGCCGCGCCGCGCGCGATCGCCGATCGTCTCGCGGACCGCGTCAGGCTGCTCGTAGATCTCCTTGAGCATGAACGTCTCGTAGCCGCCCTTCTCGGCTCCCTCGTCGTCCCAGTCGATGGGCTCCACGTCCTTGTGCTCGATCTCTCCCTCACTGGTGAAGAACCGGGCGCCCTCGGGCGTGATCGCTACGACCTCGCCGTCGTCGATGAACTGGACCCTGCGCGTCTCGCGCAAGAAGGCGGCGATCGACGATGCCAGGAACATCTCGCCCGCGCCGACGCCGACAACGAGCGGGCACTGGCGCCGCGCACCGACGAGCAGGTCCGGATGATCGTGGTGGATGACGACGAAGGCGAAGTGGCCCTCGAGCTGCCCGTAGGTCGCGCGAACGGCTTCGACGAGGTCGCCGTCGTAGTTGCGCTCGATGAGGTGGACAACGACCTCCGCATCCGTCTCGGAGCCGAACCGGTGACCGTCGGCCTCGAGCGATTCCTTCAGCTCGCGGTAGTTCTCGACGATGCCGTTGAGCACGATCGCGAGCCGTGAGTCTTCGCAGCCGGTGAGCGGGTGCGCGTTCTGCTCGTTGACGGCGCCGTGCGTCGCCCAGCGGGTGTGACCGAGACCGTGGTTCGAAACCGAGCCGTTCGGGCCTGCGACATCTCTTAGGAACTGGAGGTTGCCGACCGCCCGGACGTACTCCAAACCGTCGTTCTCGTGCAGCGCCATGCCGGCGGAGTCATAGCCGCGATACTCGAGTCGCTGCAGGCCGTCGAGAAGAAGGTCTTTCGCGGGACGTCTGCCGACATATCCGATGATCCCGCACACCCGAAGCTCCTCTCAGTTGCCGCCCCACCCCCGGGGTGGATCACATCGCTACAGATTCGCGGTTATTCCCGTAACAGCCTCCCGAAAACGGCAAAAGCCCGGCTGCGCGCCCGTTCCCTTCGTCGGAAACGTCAGCCGAGCTCTCGTCGAACGAGAGCTGCGATCCTAGCACAGAGACGCTCCGCGTCCTCGACGGCCTCGGCCTCCGCGAGCACACGGACAACCGGCTCGGTGCCCGACGGCCTGACGAGAACGCGTCCTTTGTCACCCAGTTCGGCGTTGACGTGCTCTACCTCGTCCGTGATCGCAGCAGTCAGGCGGCGGTTCGCGACGACGACGTTCTCCTTCGCCTGCGGAAAGCGCGGCATGACCGCGGCGACCTCGGCGAGCGGCCGGCCGTGGAGGGCGCCACAGAGAAGCAGCGCAGCCACGAGCCCGTCGCCCGTGACGTGACCGTCCAGCCAGATGAGATGTCCGGACTGCTCACCACCGAGGATCCCGCCTTCGCGGCGAAGCGCCTCCAGCACGTAGCGATCGCCGACGTCGGTCGTCACAACCCGAATTCCGTGCTCGGACATCAGGCGATGCAGGCCCAGGTTGGCCATGACGGTGACGGCGACCAGATCGACGTTCCGGTCGAGCGCGAGCACGGCGACGATCTGGTCCCCATCGACGACCTCACCCTTCGCGTCGACGGCAAGCATCCGATCGCCGTCGCCGTCGAACGCAACTCCAAGATCGAGGCCACGATCGACGACGGTTTGCTGAAGGAGCCGTAGGTCAGTCGCGCCGCAACCCACGTTGATGTTCGTCCCGTCGGGGGCGTCCCCGATCGCGGTCACCTCGGCGCCGAGTGCCGAGAAGGCCTGCGGCGCGAGGCCGGAGTACGCGCCGTTGGCGCAGTCCACGCCGATCTTCAGGCCCAATAGGTCCGAGCCGAAACGATCGACGACGTGCTCGAGGTAACTGTCGGTGGCGACACCGACCTCGTCGACGTCGCCCCCGCCGGTCGGCGCCGAGTCGAGCAGCGCTTCGATCTGCTCCTCCTCCTCGTCGGACAGCTTCTGG
>JBKPEC010000083.1:0-5544 GCA_046728195.1 Actinomycetota bacterium | reverse complement strand
AACCTCTCCCTCTCTACGCGCGGGGTCGGCAGGTCGGCAAGGCCACCAGCACGACGTGGAGCCCGATCCTGAAGAAGGTGGTCGCACTCGCCTCTGTTCGGGCGGACTCCAGCCCGCCAGGCACGAGTGTCGAGATCGAGTGGACGGTTGAGGCGCGTCGTCACCGGACACCCGCGACCGTCGTGGAGCTGCCCTTCTTCAACCCGATCCGGAAGACCACGACGGTCGCTCCTCCACCAGGCGCGTAGCCGCGAGTTACTCGAAGGCGCTCCGCGTCTTGAAACACCAAAGGCACCTTCTCCGGTGCGTTTGGCAGTAGCGGGGGCAGGATTTGAACCTGCGGCCGCCGGGCGGAAGCGCGCACGCAGACGGAGAGGTGACTGCCCCCATGCGTCGCTGAGCCCTTGCCGGACGCCAACCTCCTACCTGGTCCGTGGCTGTCACGCCTTGTTTCGCGTGGTTGACTGCGATAAGACTCTGTACGACTGCGGTTTGAAAGGGGACGAGCACGGTCCACGGAGGGGCGGACCTGGAGTATCGTGTCGGCCGAGAGGGTCGGTCCTCTCGGCGGCGCCTTCTCGTCGGCGGAACCGTTGCTGCGGGTGCGGTCGGCGCGGCTCTCTGCGAACGATTTCTACGCGTCGGAGATGCTCTGGGTGCGCCGTCGAAGGCTCAGGACACACGCATTCTTCAGCTCGTCCTGCAGCTCGAATACACCCAGGTGGCTTTCTACGAGCAGGCGCTGCGCGACGCCGGGCTCCACGGCGAGCTGCGCGATTTCGCCCAAACTGCGCTCGGACACGAACGCCAACACCTAGGCGCGATCCGCAGAGCACTCGGCTCGAACGCTGGGCCGAAGCCGAGCTTCGACTTTGGCCAGCAGACGAAGAGTCGAGACGCTTTCTGGAGGGCCGCGATCAAGCTCGAAGACATTGCTGTCTCCGCGTACAACGGCCAGGCGACCAATCTGACAGCCCCGACCCTGGCAGCGGCGGCAACGATCGTCTCAGTCGAGGCCAGGCACGCTGCCTGGGTGCGAGCGATCTCCGGGCAGGTGGCAGCGCCCGAACCTGTCGACAAGCCGATGACGGCGAAACAGGCTGCCGACGGCTTGCACGAGATCGGACTCAAATCGTGAAGCAGAGCTTCGACGATTTCCTCGCCGCCGTCGACCTCGACGGCGCACTTAGAGAGACGCGTGAGCTCGCGCACTCGAGCGCATCACGGCGCAGCTTCCTCCGCGTCAGCGTCGTCGGAATCGCGACCGTCCTGTTCGCGGGCGCGCAGAGGGCGGGGGCCGCGAGCGGTTTGTCGGCGTCCGACGTCAGCATCCTCAACTACGCACTCGTGCTCGAGCATCTGCAGGCCGCGTTCTACACGGAGGCGGAGCGAAGCGGTGCGCTGACCGGGAGGGCCGCTCAGGCGGCGCGTGTCGTCGGCGCCACCGAGCGAGCGCACGTCAAGGCGTTTCTCAACCTGCTCGGCGCTCAGGCGGTCAAGCGACCGACGTTCGACTTCCAAGGAGTGACTGAGCATCAGCAGCAGTTCTTGAAGACCGCGGTCGCGTTCGAGGACCTCGCCGTCGCCGCCTACAAGGGGCAGGCGCCGAAGCTGAAATCGCGGGCCGTGCTCGCGGCGGCCGTCGGCATCCACTCGGTCGAAGCCCGTCATGCCGCCTGGATGCGCGAGCTGTTCGGAATCACGCCGGCCGTGCGCGCCTTCGACCAGCCAGCGTCGCGCGCGGCCATCAACGGGATCGTGGCGTCGACGCATTTCATCGTCGCAAAGCCGCAGATGAACCGGAAGAAGGAGCCGAAGTTCACGGGCTGAGATGAAGCGCAAGACTCGTCTGGCAGCGGCCGCGGCCGCCATTGCGCTTGCCGGACTCGTTGGTGCAGGCGTGGGCGCGAGCCACCTCCAAAAAGGCGGTGCCGCATCGGACGACCTCGCGGTGCTACCGGCTTCACCGGCGCCGGCCCTGAGGATCGGCAGTCCCGAGCCGCTTCCGTCCGGGCGGTTCTTGTCGCGCTGGACGATCGTACGCACAGCGGCTCCAGCCCGGACCCGTCCCGCAGCCGACGCTCCCGTGATCACGCAGCTCGCCGCGCATACCCCGGAGGGAACACCGAACGCGGTGCCGGTGCTGCGCTCGAGACCAGACGCTGGCGGCCGGGTGTGGGTCGAGGTGCGTCTGTCAATGCTGCCGAACGGGCGCATCGGCTGGGTGCAGCGGCAGATGCTCGGCGGTTACGAAACGGTCAACACGCACCTCGTGATCGATCGCGGGCACCTGCGTGCGACCCTCTATCGAAGCGGGAACGTGGTCTTCAGGGCCCCGGTCGGCATCGGCTCCGACTCCTGGCCGACCCCGGCGGGCGACTTCATGATCCGCAACGAGCTGACCCGCTACGCGAGCTCCTTCTACGGTCCTGTCGCGTTTGGAACGACGGCCCGGTCGGCCGTTCTCACCGATTGGCCTGCCGGCGGCTTTGTCGGTATTCACGGCACCGACGAGCCAAACCTGCTCCCGGGTCGCATCTCGCACGGCTGTATCCGGATGCGTAATCGCGACATCCTTCGGCTGGCCGCGTTGCTGCCGGTCGGAACGCCGCTGACAATCAAATGACACGCCGGGCCGCCCTGATCGTGGTCTTGCTCGCAGGTGGGGGCGCGCTCAGCCAGCCACAACCGAGTCAAAGCGCGTCCAATGACCCGCTAAAGGCGCACCCGCCGACACTTCTTTGGAAGACGTTTCCACTACGTCAGCAAACGACGCCGCGCGGCGAAACCCAACCCCGAGGCCTGCTGCGTAGTGGCGACGACCGATCCCGGAATTGGCTGTGGATACTAATTGCCACGACGCTTGCGTTGTCTGCCACCGCCGTGGCGAGTTTCTTGTCACATTCTCGTCGTCGAGGAGGGCACATGGACAGGTTCAGACTGACCCGCACTGGAGATCGAAAGGCGAACGACGAATCGCAGCAGAGCCAAGAGTCCCTCGCCGAGCAGGAGCACCTGGCGGGGGCGGACCGCGTAATCGGCTATTTGTCGACTGCCGAAGAGGCACCCCCCGATTCCGAATCCGGGTCGAGGGTCGTCACTGAAAACGATAGTGTTTTTGACCGCCTCGGTGAATACGTCAGCTCTGTAATGAGCGCAGCCAAGGCCACCGCTGTTCGCATCGAGGAGGAGAGTCGGCAAGAGGCGGAGCGCGTCCGCGACCTGGCACAAAGGGAGGCGACGGAAAGTCTAGAAGCGGCGCGCGAGGATGCTGACGCAACGAGGACGGGGGCGGAGCGACTTCGTTCCGAGACGGAGGAATGGACCAAGCAGGCACGCACGGCCGCAGAGAAGTCTGCTGCTGATCGACGCGCCGAAGCTGAAGCCGAAGCAAGAGAGATCGTTGCGGCGGCGGAACGGCATGCCGCGTCGATCGGTGAACAAGCAGACCAGAGACAGGAGGCGCTTAAGAGGGACAGTTCACTCGTCGAGGAGCGCCTGCGGCAACTTGCGACCGCACTGCATGATCTAGCGGAGCGACTCGACACGCTCTTGTCGACACCGCCCCAGGCGCAAGAGGGCGTGGCCGACGACCAGTCACTTATCGACGCGCTCGGCCCCTCCCGGGAGACCGAGGAAGCAAGAATGCAATGAGGGACAGCCGTTGAGGTTGATTCGCCCCGATGTGAGGCGTCAGCGCCGCGCATCTCACAACCTGGACGCGGGAAACAGCGCGGCTCCGGATGCCGCGCTTGCCGCTGCCCTCGGGCGCGTGCTCGATCCTGTCGAGAGCTTGCGACAAGAGAGGTTCCAGAGCGAAACGTCTCAAACTGCACAGACCGAAGCTACCGCGGAGGCCACGCGGCGTTGGCCTCGCAAGAACCGCTCGATGCTTGCGATCCTGAGGGTCCACCTGCGTTACAGCAGCCGCGCGCCGTACCGTCAGATACGGGGAGCCGTTTCCTGGTGCTTCGTCATGATCGCCGTGATCGCGATCGTCTGGCTCGTTCTCACTCATACGTCCTAGGCGCGCTCGCCCCACCTCGCCGCCGGCACCGTGAAGTAGCCGGGAGAAGCAGCCTTCGGGCCCCGACGATCGGGCCGAGTGCGATCGCGATGCCGGCCGTCGCGCCCCAGAGGCCGATCGCGCGGGCGCGCTCGGCCCGCTCGGTGAACACGTTCGAGATCAGCGAGAGCGTGGCGGGGAAGATCATCGCGGCGCCGAAACCCATGAAGCAGCGGGCGACGATCAGCTGGCCGGCAGTGTCGGTGAAGCCCCCGGCGATGCTGGCGGCTCCGAACACGCCCAGGCCGGCGAGCAGGAATCCCTTGCGGCCGAGGCGGTCGCTGAGGCTGCCGGCGGCCAGCAGCAACGCGGCGAACAGCAGGTTGTAGGCGTCGACAACCCACTGCAGCTGCGAGTTCGAGGCATGCAGCTCGCGAACCAGCGTCGGGAGGGCCACGTTGACGATCGTGATGTCGAGGTTGATCACAAACGCTGCCAGCAGCAGCGAGACGAGAATCAGGGGACGGCGTTGCACGGTTCGTGCGATCTCCATGGGGGGCCTCCTGGCCGTCGAATCTCTGGATAACGGTTGTCTGTCAGTTGCTTCACGCAACTACTTCCACGACGCTACCGGACGGTGGTTGTGTCACGCAACTGACTTGCGCTACCATTGGCGGCGTGCTGAACCGTGACTACGAAGGCCAGAACTGTTCGATCGCGCGGGCGCTCGAGGTTGTTGGCGAGCGCTGGACGCTGCTGATCATCCGCGACGTCCTGCTGGGTCTCCACCGCTTCGACGAATTCCAGGAGAGCCTCGGCATCGCCCGCAACGTTCTGACGGACCGGCTCAACCGGCTGGTCGACGAGGGCGTGCTCGAGCGCGTCCTGTACAGCGAGCGCCCGGAGCGGTACGAGTACCAGCTGACGAAGAAGGGTCTCGACCTGAACATCGCGCTGACCGCGCTGCGTCAGTGGGGCGATGAGTACCTGAGCGAAAAGCCGCCGCGCCTCCAGCTCCGTAAGGTCGACAAGAAGCCGGTCGTCGCCGCGATCGTCCCGAAGGGCACCAAGTCGCTACGGGTCGACGAGATCGAGACCCTCCCCGGGCCCGGCGCGACGACGCGTCGCGCCCGCCGGAAGAAATAGCTTCGCAGGAATAGGCCGGCTCGATCGAGCGTTGAGGGTTGCATGAAGCAACCTTCACACGACATAGTTGCCACACATCCGCCGCGCCTGTACCTGCTGCCGTCGCTCGAGCGCTCTCGCCGGGCGCTGTCGCGTCGTGTCGGCTACGCCGCGGCGGCGCTTGTGGTCGGCCTCGGCCTCTTCGCGTCGGTGACGCCGTCGCCGCTCTATCGCACCTACAGCCTCCTCTGGCACTTCTCGCCGCTGACGTTGACGCTGATCTACGCGACCTACGCCTTCGGCGTCCTCGCGTCGTTGTTGCTCGCCGGCGGCGTCTCCGACGACATCGGGCGCCGGCCGGTCATGCTCGTCGCCCTCGGCACGCTGATGGCGTCAAGCGTGCTGTTCATGGT